>DASWAA010000053.1:0-16580 GCA_036391385.1 Streptosporangiaceae bacterium | reverse complement strand
AGTGTTACCAGCCGTCGATCTCCACGGCAGGTATCCGCCACAACTAATGTCCGGTCTCTGCCTCCAGGCTATGATTACGGGCTGCGCGGCGCTATATGCCGCGAAGAAGTTCATTAACGGCAGCTGCCTGGTCCTAGCGCGTCGCGATGCGCCGTCGCGCTTCCTGTCTCGCGGGTCGGCAGCGCGGATGGCCGAGGCGGCCCGGGTGGTCACCGGGAGCGAGCGCCGTGGGGCCTGGGGCGTGGCCCGAAAGGCGCGACCGGCGTGCCAGGACGGTAGCACTAGGTGCTACCGCGTGCTATCCTGAACGGATGAGCGCGGAAGAGATCAGTCAGCGTGACTTGCGTACCAGGTCGCGGGAGATCATGGATGCGGTCGAGCACGGCCAGTCGTTCACGGTGACCAGGGACGGGCACCGGATCGCGGAGCTGATCCCGTTGCGGCGGCGGCGCAGGCTGGTTCCGCGGGCGGAGTTCGTCGCTATGTCGCGCAATGCTCCTGCCGTCAACCTGGATGCGTTCCGGGTGGACCAGCAAGCCGCACTCGACGACGAGGCTGGCAGCGCGTATGACCGCTGAGGGGCCGCGGCAGGGCCTGATCGACACCAATATCGTCATCTTGCGCAGGTGGATCGACCCGGGCGAGCTGCCCAGCGAGATGGCGATCAGCGCGATCACGCTCGCCGAGTTGTCGGCCGGGCCGCATGAGGTCAGGGGCAACGACGAGCAGGATGCTTATGACGAGCACGCCGAGCGGGCACGGCGCCTGGAGATCTTGCAGCGGGCCGAGAGCGAGTTCGACCCGGTGCCGTTCGACGCCGAGGCGGCTCGCCTTTTCGGTAGGGTGACGGCCGCGGTCGTCGCAATCGGGCGCAAGCCGCGCAGGCGAGTCGCGGATTTGATGATCGCGGCGACCGCGATAGCCGAGGGCCTGCCGTTGTTCACCACCAATCCCGATGACTTCGCTGGCCTGGAGAGCCTCATCCGGATCATCTCCGTCACCCGGCCGCTCGTTCCGCACGAGGGACCTCGCTCGGCAAAGTCATGACTCAGCCTCGACGGAGGTCCGGCGGCAGCGGCGTTCGCGCGGGCCAGATCCTTCCCCATTCGACTTCACCAAATGCTGAATACCGATTCTGGCGTTCGATCTCGATCACCCAAACCACCTGTTATCTGCGGAAACGCTGGCTCATGATCGACTATGCTTTCGCCTAGGAAATGCCAGGACGGAGCGAGGGGGATCGAATGAATATGAGGATGCGAATTGCCGCTGCCGCTGTCGCCGCAACCGCGACCGTTGGGCTCGGTGTAATCGGAACTGGTGCCGCGCTCGCGGGGACCGGCACCGTAACGGCCGTGACGCACACGTCCGGTCACGCGGACACGACAAGCGTCGCCGGCCCCTGTACCGGGACGTCGGCCAACGGGCCAGTGTGGGCGTACGACAACCTCTCGCGCCGCTTTACGGTGACACCGGAGAGCGCGGCCAATACCTATTCCGTGACGATAAACGACAACGGCTCGTTCTCCGAGTTCGCGAATCCCGTCACCGGCCAGTGCCAGGTCGGCGCCGGCTCAGTCCGCGGCACCATCCAGTTCGACGTCTACTCGTCCAGCTCACCTGATCCCGCCGCGCTGCCCGCGCAGATTTCCGGCGACGTCAGCACCGTTGCGACGATCACCGCGCTCTTCGATGGAACCGCCTCGATCGTCGGTGGCGGGTCCTACACCTACACCTACACGCTGGTCGACGGGAGCGTGTACGTGCAGCAGGGCTGAGAAGGGCGGCCCTTCGCCTGGGCGGCCTGTCAGCGCAGTTCCCGTCAGCGCAGTGGCTGGAAGCGGGCCGTGAAGTGGCGCAGTTGCCTCGGCTGCGAGACGATCCGCATGCCGGGCAGGTCAGCGGCACGGTCGGAGACCCTGGTGACCACCTCGGTGACGTAGTCGATGTGGCTCTGGGTGTAGGTGCGGCGGGGTATGGCCAAGCGGACCAGGTCCATCGCCGCCGGGGTCTCCGTGCCGTCCGGGTGCGAGCCGAACATCACCGTCCCGATCTCGCAGCTGCGGACGCCGCCCTCGGTGTAAAGGGCGCAGGCCAGCGCCTGGCCCGGGTAGGCGAGCGGCTCGATGTGCGGGAGCATGGCGCGCGCGTCGATGAAGACGGCATGGCCGCCGAAGGGCACGACGACTGGTACGCCGGCCTTCTCGAGCGCCTCGCCGAGATACTCGACCGAGCGCACCCGGTAGTGCAGGTAGTCGTGGTCGACGGCCTCGCGAAGTCCCTGGGCGATCGCCTCGAGGTCACGTCCGGCAAGGCCGCCGTAGGTGGGGAAGCCCTCGGTCAGGATCTCCAGGCCGCGGCAGCGCTCGGCCAGGCCGTCGTCGTTCATCGCGAGCCAGCCGCCAATGTTGGCCAGCGGGTCCTTCTTCGCCGACATCGTCATCCCGTCAGCCAGTCCGGCCATCTCGCGGATGATGTCGGCAACCGAGATGTCTTCGTAGCCATGCTCACGACTCCTGATGAACCAGGCGTTTTCCGCGATGCGGCAGGCGTCAAGGAAGAGCGGCTTGCCGAACCGGTCGCAGACCTCGCGCACGGCGCGGACATTGGCCATGCTGACCGGCTGGCCGCCACCGGAGTTATTCGTGACCGTGAGCATCACAAGCGGGACGGCCTCGGCCTGGCTGGCCAGCAGGCGCTCAAGCGCGGCCACATCCATATTGCCCTTGAACGGATGGCGGACCGATGGCTGGGAGCCCTCGGGGATCGGCAGGTCGACGGCGGTCGCGCCAGTGAACTCGATGTTGGCCCGCGTGGTGTCGAAGTGCGTGTTATTAGGGATAACGAGGCCAGGACCGCCGGTCGCCGTGAAGAGGATCTTCTCGGCGGCACGCCCCTGATGCGTGGGCAGCACGTGGCTGAACGGGAACAGGTCTGTCACCGCAGCACGGAAGCGGTAGAACGAGGGAGCGCCCGCGTAGGCCTCGTTGCCGCGCTGGATGGCCGCCCACTGCTCGGCCGACATCGCTCCGGTACCGGAGTCGGTCAGCAGGTCGATCAGCACATCCTCGGCCGGCAGCTCGAACAGGTTGTATCCCGCCTGCTCCAGGATGCTGGCCCGGGCGGACCGGGTTGTCAGCCGCATCGGCTCGACGGAGTGGATCCGGAACGGCTCGATGATCGTGCGGAAAGGCTCTTCGGTCACTGCTCACGCCTCCTTGCGCTCGGACTCGCGCGAGCCGATGGTAATCCCGGACGGCTGCCGGGCAGCAGTGACAAAGGGCCCGTGTGCGCGCCCCGGGACGTTTGCCGGAACTTCGCGGACCTTGTCCCCTGCCCGTCGCGTGCCGCGCCGCCGACCATGTAGTCAGCCGGGGGCGGCTGCTTGCGTGCGGCCGGTTTCCTCGCGGTGAGGAGGGCGTCGTGAGCGCCACGAAGTCTGAACTGAGGCCATCGACTCCGCGACGTCGGCGGCGCCGTGCGATCGCGGGCGCGGTGGCCGTCGTGATCGCATCGGTCCTGCTGGTAGCGGGATTGCTGATCGTCCGGGCGCTGTCGTGGCACGAACCGCAGTTCGCCGGGCTGGCGGCGCACCCCGACAGGTCGCTGCAGGGCACGGTCGCGTATTACGCCGATCGGACCGGATGCGTGCGGGTCGTGGCGGCGGCTGGCCGGCCCGGCAAAACCGTACTCTGCATCCCGCAGAAGCAGGACGTGGCCAAGGCGCAGAAGCTGGGCAAGGAAGTCGGCCCGCAGTTGGTGTGGCTGCCCGGCGGCCGCCTCGAAGTGACGATGTTCCGCATGACGCCGCCCGCGAAGCCTGGCGCGGTGCCGGCCTACCACAAAGGCTGGCGGAAGATCATCGACGTGCGAACCGGGCACATCACGAACGTCCCGGCCGCAGCGCTGCCCGATAACCCCAACCTGACCACCCACCCGGCGGTCAGCCCTTCGGGTCAGCGGATCACCTGGACCTCCGCCGGTGGCCGGGTCGAGATCATGCTCAGGCATGGCAACCGGTCCCGCGTCCTGCTGTCGGTCCAGGGCCCGCCGGAAACCTACCGGCTGGGGGCGGCATTCTGGGCACCGAACTGGCAGTGGATCGCCGCCGACGACGGGCGGATCCTGATTATCACTACCGGCAGGCATCCAGTCATCCGGGTGCTCACGGCACAAAGCAGCCGCATCGTCTTCGAGCAGCAGTTCGCCCGCTTCGCCGTCACCGGCGCCAACCTGCTGCCCGCCAGCGGCTGACGGCCGGCGCGGTTTAGCGGGACCCCGGATGGCCTCAGCAGGCCGGCGCTGCCGCTGATCAGGTGCGAGTCTCGGCGATGAGCGTGTCGATCACCTTGCGCATGCCTCCGCTCGCATGGGCGGCCCGCTGCCGGGCCGCCGAGCTGCCCCGGATCAGCGCAGACTCGGCGAGGTCGCGGACGATCTCCCAGTCGCCGACAGCCTCGAGCACGGGACGGAGCTCGGCCAGCATCCGCCTGACCAGCACCGGAGCGGGGACCGGAGTCGCGGTGAACGGGTCGACCAGCTTGGCCTCCAGGCCGGACTGGGCGGCCCGCCAGGTCGCGGCCTCGATCAGCTGAGGGCGGACTGGCTTCGGCGGCCTGCCTGCCGCCGATGCCGCGGACTCCGTGATCACCAGCGCGCGAAAGAGCCCGGAGATCAGGACGACGTCATCGGCAAGCGGGCAGGCGTCGCAGATGCGCAGCTCAACCGTCTGCAGGTGCGCCGACGGCCGGACGTCGAAGTAGATCATGCCGGGATCGCTGATCACGTCCGATCGCACCAGGTCGGCAACGGTCTTGTCGTACTCGGCGGCCGACTCGAACCTCGGGATGGTGCCGGCGGTTGGCCAGCGACGCCAGATCAGGGTCCGGCAGCTGGCATACCCGGTGTCAGCACCAAGCCAGAACGGCGAGCTCGCCGACAGCGCGAGCAGTGCCGGCAGCCACGGCGCCACGCGATGCGCGACCTCCACGGCCTGGTCGCGTCCGGCGACGTCGACATGGACCTGCAGTGCGCAGATCAGCTGCTCCCTGACCAGCAGCCGGTACTCGCCCTGCATGTGCTCGTATCGCGGATGAGGGGTGATCTTCTGCGCGTCAGGATCGGCCAGCGGGACCGTGCCCGCCGCTACGACACCCAGCCCGAGCGGCTGCGCCGCGCTGACGACTGCCCGCCGCAGGTACGCGACGTCCCTGCCGAGGTCGGCGAGTCCGGTCCAGGGCCGGCTGTTGGCCTCCACCACCGAGCCGTGCAGCTCCGAGCGGAACGAGCTGGCAGGAAGCTGCTCAAGCAGGCTGCCCGCCAGCCCGGTCAGCTCGCCTGACTGCAAGTCGACAGTGTGGAACTCTTCCTCGACGCCGATGGCAACGGTAGTGCCCAAGTAGTCCTCCCCACTGGCGGCGAAGGCGCCCGCTCGGATTCCTAGGTAATCCGCGGCGGGGGCTGCACCGCGAACGGCAGCAACTGGTCGGCGCCCTTGCCAATGACCCCGTAACTCGACTCGGGTACCTCCCGCCAGGCTCCCGGAAGGTCGCCCATGGGCTCGGACACGACGAGCCGGCTCTCGTCTGACACTTCCTGCAGGGCCGTCCGCTCGGGATAGCGCTCTCTGAGCTCGCGGATGTCGCGGGTGAAGAACAGTGACCGCGACTTGCCCTCGCTTGAGTAGCGGAACACCCACAAGGTCTCGCCGTCGGTCGTCGCGATGGTGCCCTGGAACGGGTACGTAACGCCCCGGCTGCGGCCGCACGCCTCGACGAAGCCGATCGCGCGCGCGACCGCGCCCGGCGGATCTTCCGCCAGGCCGAACGTGAGCGCCAGGTAGAACAGAACCTCGGTGTCGGTCTGACCCTGGATCTCAGGGAAGAGCGACTCGTCGACGGCCAGCACGAGGTCGCGCTTGACCTTGGCGAAGCCGTCGATAAGGCCGTTGTGCATCCACAGCCAGCGCCCGTGCCGGAACGGATGGCAGTTGGTCTGCTGGACTGGTGACCCGATCGCGGCCCGGATGTGCGCCAGGAACAGCGGCGACCTGATGTGGCCGGCGAGGTCGCGCAGGTTCTGGTCATTCCAGGCCGGCTCGATGCTGCGGAAGACGCCGGGTGTCGGCGCGTCGGTGTACCAGCCGAGCCCGAACCCGTCTCCGTTCGTGGTCTCCGACCCGAGCCGGGAATGCATGCTCTGGTCGATCAGCGAATGAACCGGCGTATACAGAACATTCGTCAGCAAGATCGGCGAACCTGAGTAAGCAAGCCAGCGGCACATGATCTACTCCCCCGACTTCGCGGTCGCGCCAGTAGCGCGCTGCCGTAACCCCCGGGCTCGCACCCTCCCGCGCCGCGGCCTGTCGCGAGGGTAGAGCCTGGCTGTGTCAGTCCGAGATGTACCCCGCTTCGGCCGCGAGCATCAACTCGACGGCCTAGCCCTTCCGGCGGCTCGCACGGAGGGTGACGGCAATCCCGGTCGGCGTAGCCTGAGTAGCTCCGATCTCGCCAACCACTCCGAACGGAAGACCGATCATGGCTTCTCATGAGGCTGGAGTCCTGCACGCCCCTGGATACGGGAGTACCGCCACTGTCCCGGCCTGGCTCCGTCCGCCCGGTGACGTCAACGAGCTCCTGCCGCAGCTGTGGGCTGGCACGGTGCGGCGCAATCACGCCGGTGCGCTGGAGGTAGGCGGGGTCGACGTGCGCGACCTGGCGGCCGAGTACGGCACGCCAGCGTACGTGCTGGACGAGGCAGACTTCCGTGCCCGCGCGGTCGCCTTCCGTGCTGCCTTTCACGAGGCCTTCGAGTACCTGTGCGGCGGCGCGGACGTCTACTACGCCTGCAAGGCCTTCGTCTGCACGCAGGTGGCGCGGTGGCTGGCCGAGGACGGGCTGCGCCTTGATGCCTGCACCGGCGGTGAGCTCAGCGTCCTGCTCCGGGCCGCCGTGCCTGCCGCCGGCATCAGCCTGCACGGGAACAACAAGTCCGACTCCGAGCTGCTGCGGGCCGTCCGGGCGGGGGTGGGCCGGGTAGTCATCGACTCGCTGCCGGAGATCGACAGGCTCGCAGACATCGCCTCGGCACAGGGGGCTTCGGTGCCGGTCATGCTGCGCGTGACGGTCGGAGTCGAGGCACACACCCACGAGTACATCGCCACGGCGCACGAGGACCAGAAATTCGGGCTCTCGCTGGCCGAGGGTGACGCGGCGGAGGCGGTCAGGCGCATCCTGGCCCGGCCCGAACTCGAGCTGCGCGGGCTGCACACGCACATCGGGTCGCAGATCTTCGGCACAGAGGGCTTCGAGGTCGCGGCCAGGCGGCTCCTTGGCCTGCATGCCCAGGTCTGGCGCGAGCACGGGGTGACCATGCCGGACGTCGACCTGGGCGGAGGCTTCGGCGTCGCGTACACGAGCGACCACGACCCGCTCACGCCCGGTGACCTGGCAGCCGAGCTGGCCGGGATCGTCAGGCATGAGTGCGACGCGCTGGGCATCGCGGTGCCCAGGGTCTCGGTAGAGCCCGGCCGGGCGATCGTCGGACCGAGCACGTTCACCCTGTACAGCACGGGGACGATCAAGGACGTCAAGCTCGACCATGGCGCGGTGCGCAGGTACGTCGCCGTGGACGGCGGGATGAGCGACAACATCCGCACCGCCCTGTATGACGCGGACTACTCGTGCACGGTCGCCTCGCGCGCGTCGTCAGCCACGCCAGTACTCGGCCGGGTGGTCGGGAAGCACTGCGAGAGCGGCGACGTGATCGTCAAGGACGAGTTCCTGCCGTCTGACCTCGCGCCTGGCGACCTCCTGGCCGTTCCCGGGACCGGGGCCTACTGCCGCAGCATGGCCAGCCAGTACAACCACGTCCCGAGGCCGCCGGTCATCGCCGTGCGGGACGGTCACTCCCGGGTGCTCATCCGCCGGGAGACCGAGGACGACCTGCTCGCCCTCGACGTCGGCTAGCTCGCAGGCGGTGAGCGGGCCTAGATACTCCTCAGATCTGAAACCTGTTCTAGTAACTGAGTACAGCGTAGAGTCGGCTCGGAGCTTCCGTTAGACGGGCGATACCGGTGCGAATACCTGCCGCCGGCCAGGGCCCAGTTGCCTGCTGTGAGGAGAGCACGATGCTCGACTATAACCGGTTCTACATCGGCGGCCAGTGGGTCGAGCCGGCCGGCTCTGCCACGCTCGACGTCATCTCGCCGCACACGGAGGAAGTCATCGGCCGCGTGCCGGACGGCACCGCCGCGGACATGGACCGTGCCGTAGCCGCCGCGCGAGACGCGTTCGACAACGGCCCGTGGCCGCGGATGGCCCCGGAAGAGCGCTCGGCCGCGGTGGGCAGGCTCGCCGACCTCTACGCGACACGGCTCGGGGACATCGCCGACGTGATCACGCTGGAGATGGGCTCGCCCATTACGTTCTCCCAGCTCGCGCAGGCGCCGCAGCCGCACATGATGCTGAGCTACTACGCGGATCTCGGCAAGAGCTTCCCCTGGGAAGACGAGCGCCCCGGCCTGTTCGGGCCGGTCACTGTGCGCCGCGAGCCGGTCGGCGTCGTGGCCGCGATCGTGCCCTGGAACGTGCCGCAGTTCACCACGATGAGCAAGCTCCCCGCTGCCCTCGTCGCTGGCTGCACGGTCGTCGTCAAGCCGGCCCCGGAGACCCCGCTTGACGCCTACCTGCTCGCCGAGCTGATCGACCAGGCGGACCTGCCTCCCGGAGTCGTCAGCATCGTGCCCGCCGGACGGGAAGCGGGCGAGCACCTCGTGTCCCACCCCGGGGTGGACAAGGTCGCCTTCACCGGCTCCACCGCCGCCGGCCGGCGCATCGGGTCGATCTGCGGGCAGCAGCTGAAGCGGTGCAGCCTCGAACTGGGCGGCAAGTCCGCGGCGATCATCCTGGACGACGCCGACCTCGCCGCCACGGTGGGCTGGCTGGAAATGGCGTCCCTGATGAACAACGGCCAGGCCTGTGTCGCCCAGACCAGGATCCTGGCACCGCGCAGCCGCTATGCCGAGACGGTTGACGCGCTGGCGGCGATGGTGAGCGGCCTCAAGGTCGGCGATCCGGCTGACCCCGCTACCCAGATCGGCCCCCTGGTCGCCAGGCGGCAGCAGGACCGGGTGGAGGGATACATCACGGTCGGCCAGGAGGAAGGGGCGAAGGTCGTGACCGGCGGATCGCAGGCGTCGGGACGGGATCGCGGCTGGTACGTGGCGCCCACCGTGTTCGCCGACGTGGATCCCGGGATGCGCATCGCCCGTGAGGAGATCTTCGGCCCGGTCCTGGCCGTCATCCCCTACGACGACGAGGCGGACGCGATCCGCATCGCCAACGACAGCGACTACGGCCTGGCCGGGACGGTCTGGACGGCCGACACGGAGCGCGGGATGCAGGTCGCCCGCCGGGTGCGCACCGGCACCTACGGGGTCAACCTGTACATGATCGAGACGTGCGCTCCGTTCGGCGGCTACAAGGCCAGCGGTATCGGACGCGAACTCGGCCCGGAAGGTCTCATGAGCTACCTGGAGTACAAGTCGATCGCGCGCATGGCCTGATCGCCGGCTACCCGGGCCGGTACGCCCAGCGCAGGTGCTCCTGATCGCCGAGTAGCTCGAGCCGGCGCCACAGTACAGCGCCCGGTGAGATCTGACTGGCGTGCGTGAGCGCCGCGCGCCGCTGCGCCGTGCGATCGACGCTCAGGCAGACCTCCAGGCTCGCCGGGGGCCGGCCGGCGAAGGCGTGCCCGGTCTCCTGGCTCAGCGTTCGCGCGACCGCCGCAGGCAGTGCCCAGGCCAGGGCGGGCAGGCCCGCCGCTGACGCCGCGTGCAGTGCCGCGCCGGTGGCCGCCTGGTGATCAGGGTGGCCGGTTACACCGGACTCGTCGAAGACCAGCAGCCCGTCCGCCCGGCAGCGATCGATCATGGCGGTGACGTGCCCGGCGAGCTCGGCTACCGGCGCGGCGTCGAGCCCGCCGTCGGGGTAAGCGCACAGCTCCGTGCTGGCGACCCCGAGTTCGGCGGCCGCCGCACACAGCTCCGATTCGCGCGCGCAGCGCAGGTCGGCCATGGTCTCGTTCAGCGTGGACGCCTCGCCGTGGGTGAAGCACAGGACGTGGACGCTCGCTCCCGCCGCGGCGAACCGGCTGATGACGGCCCCGAGCCCGAAGCTCTCGTCGTCGGGATGGGCGACCACGACGAGCACGCTGGACCAGCCGGGCAGTCCGTCCCGGGTCGCGGCGCTCGCCGTCACCGCAGGCATCCGGGCGGGAGGGGGAACCACCGCAGTGCCTCGAACTCACCGGGCAGGCCGGTCGGCCCGTCGTCGAGCTGCTCAGGGAGGGCCGCGAGCAGGTCGCGGGCTATCCGCAGGTACCCGGGAAAGACGTCCTCTCCGGCCTGTCCGCGGCGACGGGCGTATTCCAGCTCGCCGTCCGGGCCGTAGCGCACCTCGTTCAGGGTCAGCGCCGGCCGGGGCGTCCCACCGGCATGAGTCCACAGTCCGGTGCGCGGATCGAAGACGTAGCAGGGCAGCAGCCGGTAGCCGTTCTCGGCGATCAGCTCGACTGCGGCGGCGATGTAGTCGGCCGTGGCCTGCGAGATGAAGTAGTTCAGGTTCACCCGGCTCCAGCCTGGCTTGACTCCGTCGCAGCCAAGGCCGATCTCATCGCGCAGCGCGTGCGACCGCGCCGCGCCGATGGCTAGCAGCCGGTGCCCGTATGGCCCGGCGCACGAGCAGCCGCCGCGCGCCTGGATGCCGAACAGGTCGTTCAGTACCGCGACGACGAAGTTGTGGTGCAGGTACTGGGCGCCGTGCCGGATGCGGAACGAGACGATCGACAGCCTGCTTGACTCGTGATTGCCCAGGATCTCGATCCCTGGATTCTCCGACCAGTGCGCGAGCACGCGGCGCCACAGCCGGTCCTCGCGGGCGGCGATCAGGTCGGTGCCGACCGCCTCCTTCAGGCCGACCACGAGGCCAGCGCGGATCGACTCGACGATCGCAGGGGTGCCGCCTTCCTCGCGGGCGACCGGATCGTCCAGGTACCGGTGCCCGACCGGGTCGACGAAGGCTACGGTCCCGCCGCCCGGGGCCGTCGGCACCGAGTTGCGTACCAGTTCGCGGCGCACGATCAGCACGCCGGGGGACTGCGGACCACCGGGGAACTTGTGCGGCGACAGGAAGACCGCGTCCTTATGGTCATCGCGGTCCGGGCTGGTGGCCCCGACCCGGATCGGCACGTAAGGCCCGGCGGCCGCGTAGTCCCAGAACGAGAGCGCGCCGTGAGCGTGCAGCGTCGCGGCCACGGCGCTGGTGTCAGTCAGGATGCCGGTCACGTTCGAGGCAGCCGAGAAACTGCCGATCAGCAGCGGGCGGTCAGCGAACTTGCTGAGCTGCCGCTCCAGGTCGGCCAGGTCGATGTGCCCGTCGGCATCGTCCCCGATGACGACTACCTCGGCGATCGACTCGCGCCACGGAAGCTCGTTGGAATGATGCTCGTACGGCCCGACGAAGACGACTGGCCGCTGGCCGGCGGGAATGTGGCTGGCAAGGTGATACCGGTCGTCCAGGCCAGCCGGAATCCGCAGCTCCAGGATGCCGATCAGCTTGTTCACCGCGGCGGTCGCGCCGGAGCCGCAGAAGATGACCAGGTCGTCATCGGTACCGCCGGCCGCGTCCCGGATGATCCGCCGGGCCTCCTCGCGCAGCCGCGTCGTCTGCAGCCCGGTCCCCGAGCTCTCGGTATGCGTATTGGCATACCGGGGTAGCACCGCGTCGCGGATGAAGTCCTCGATGAAGTCCAGCGCCCGCCCGGAAGCGGTGTAGTCCGCATAGGTGACCCGGCGGCGCCCGAACGGAGTGTCCATCAGCTCGCCCTCGCCGATGATCCCGCGCCTGACCCGCTCGAGCAGAGGTGACGTCGGCATCTGCGCCTGGCTGACGACGACTCGCGTTCCCGGCTGTCCCATCGTGACTCCCAGCCCTGTAACCCGGCCCTGCTAGACGGTCTATACCCCATAGGGTATACGGAGAATCGGGTCGATCTTATTCCCGGGTCCGCACTCGCTAGGCTCCTGCCTGTGGCCGAGCCCCCGGCGACCCAGGTGCCCGCAGGAGCCGGCGACGCGGCCGCCCCGCGCGCCTGGCTGACGCGCAATCTTGCCGTCCTGTCCGGGGTCTCGTTCTTGCAGGACACGGCGAGCGAACTGCTGTACCCCATCCTGCCGGTCTTCATCACGGTGGTGCTTGGCGCCCCGGCGGCGATCTTCGGGGCGATCGAGGGCCTTGCCGACGGCATCGGCGCCATCGTCTCGCCCTTCGCCGGCCGGACCGCTGACCGGGTGGGCCGCAAGCCGCTGATCGCGGCCGGTTACGGCCTGGCCGCCCTGGGCAAGCTGCTCATCGCGCTGGCAACCGCCTGGCCAGTCGTGCTGACCGCCAGGACGGTCGACAGGTTCGGCAAGGGCCTGCGCGGCGCACCCCGGGACGCGCTGATCGCGGACGGTGTCGCCGAGGCGCAGCGGGGCAGAGCGTTCGGATTTCACCGGGCGATGGATACCGCGGGCGCGGTGGCCGGGCCGCTCATCGGCCTGGCCGTCTACGAGGCGCTCGATCACCGGATCCGCCTGCTGCTCTGGATAGCCGTCATCCCGGCAGTGCTGAGCGTCGCGCTGCTCGTGCTCGTCCGAGATCGTCGGCGTGACCGCTGGCGTGGCCGCGGCGGGGTCGGAGCCGAGGATTCGGCGGCGGACCAGGCTGGAGCCGCGGATCACCAGCCCGCCGGCCCGGGCCCGGCCGTCCTGGTGCCGCTCCCGCCGAGGCTGCTTCGGGTAGTCGCTGTCCTGACGGCCTTCAGCCTCGTGAACTTCCCTGACGCGCTCTTGCTGCTCCGGCTGCATGACATCGGGTTCTCGGTGGCCATGACGATCCTGGCCTACGCGACCTACAACGTCGTCTACGCGCTCTGGAGCTATCCGGCCGGGGCGCTCAGCGACCGGCTGTCGCGATCGCGGATCTACGCGGTCGGGCTGGCGTTCTTTGCCATCGGCTACCTGGGCCTCGGGCTGACTCGCAGCACGGTCCTGGCGTGGGTCATCTTGTGCGCATACGGCATGTTCGCCGCGAGTACCGACGGCGTGGGCACCGCCTGGGCCTCCGCGCTCGCCGGTCCCGAACTGCAGGGCCGAGCGCAGGGCGTCTACCGCGGCAGCACCGGCATCGCCATCGTGATCGCCGGAGTCTGGGCCGGGCTCGCGTGGCACGGGACCGGCGTCGTACCGCTGCTGGTGTCGGGCGCGGTGGCCGCGATCTTCGCCGTCTGGCTCTGGGTCGCGCCACCCGACAGGGGCTCCGGGCACTGACCGCGGCGACTGGTGGCGCCTGAGTGCCTGCCCGTCATGGATCGGTCACCGCCGGGTAGGCACGATCCGAGGAGCTGTGCGGACTACGACGGACGCTGCGAGCGTGACCGGAACTGCCCAGGCGGCGGGTGGCGGCCGGTCCGCGTTCCGGCGCGCGCTAGAGCACAGCTGGGTTCGTCACCTGGTCCTGCTCGCGATATACGAGGGCGCGGGTATCTGGGCCACCTGGCCGCGCTTCACCTGGCTCGCCGACGGCAAGCTGCCCGCCACGTCAGACGCGTCCAGCTATGTGTGGGGACTGTGGTGGGTCGCTCATCAGCTTGCCCATCTGGGCAACCCCTTCTTCACCAGGTACCTGGCCGCGCCGGTCGGCACGCATCTGGCGTTCACCACCCTGATGCCGCTGCCCGGCTGGCTGATGGCGCCGGTCACGATCTGCTGCGGGCCGTCGGCCTCGTTCACCCTGCTGACGATTATCACGCCCGGACTGCTGTGCTACGCGATGTACCGGGCGGCGAGACTATGGCTGAACGAGGCGGGCGCGATCGTCGCTGGCGCGTTCTTCGGCCTGTCCTCGATGCTGGCCTGGCAGAACTGGTATCACCTCAACATCGCACTCGGATCCGTCTTCCTGCCGGCCACGATCGAGGCCGCGGTCCGGTTCAGGCGCGAGCCGCGGCTGGGGCCGGGGCTGGGGCTGGGCATCGTGCTCGGGGCGTCGATCCTGGTCAACCAGGAAAGCACGATAGTCGCCGTCATCCTCACGGCCGTCATCCTGATCCCATGGCTGTCCGTGGCACTGGCCAGGGACCGGGCGCTGCTACGCCGGGCAGGAGGGCCGCTGGCCTGCGGCGCGGCCGCCGGGCTCGTCGTGGCGAGCCCGGAGCTGATCGGCATGTTCCAGGCGATCGCCGCCGGAGCGGCCCGTCCGTCGCGCGGCGACCTGGCCGCGAACTATGCCCAGTTCGGGGTGCCGCTGCCCACCCTGGTCGCTCCTTCACCACGCCTGGCCAGTATCGGCCTGGGCCAGCTTGCCTCGGCGTACGGCTACTCGAGCTCGCATCAGATCCTTGAGGGCCTGCCGACGTTCGGCGTCGTGCTCAGCGGCCTGGCTGTGCTCGGACTGGCGGCTGGCTGGCGACGGCGCAGCACCTGGGCACTGGCCGGACTCTGGCTGCTCGGTGCGGCCCTCGCGCTCGGCACGAGCCTGACATTCGGCCGCTGCCAGCCCAGCCTGTGGCGCAGGCCCGGCACCGCCTGGGGCACGTCGTGCCGTCAGTACCTGCCGCTACTGGCACGCGGCGGCCCGACCCGGGTGCTCGTGCCCGGCGGTCCGGCCGCCGGCGTGTGGAAGCCCGTCGTGGTCTCGAACCTGATGCCCTACACCTGGCTGACCCGCATCCCAGGGCTGGCGGGCCTGCGCGAGGCAGACCGCTTTGCCATCGCCGGACTAGCCGGAGCGGCCATGCTCGCCGGGATCGCCGTGCAGTGGCTGAGCAGGCGCAGGATCACCATGCCGCTGATCGCCCTCGTCGTCGGGCTCGGAGCGCTTGAGGCGGGCTGGTCCGGCACGCCGCCCGCGTCGCCAGGGTATCGCGGCGCCATGCCGACCGCGCTGCCTGCGATCAGCCGCACCCTGAGCGCGGACCGTTCGGGCTCGATAGTGGTGGACGTCCCGTTCGGCCTGCGCGGTGGCGTCGGGGTGACCGGCGCGGAGATCACGCCGGCCGCGATCCTGATCGCCACCCAGGACGGTCACCCGAGGGCCATCTCGTACACGTCATGGGTGTCCCGGCCCGCCGCACGCGGAATCGCCGGCCACGCCTTCTATCGCTACCTGTACCAGGCCGAGGCCAGCAGACCGTTCACCGCGGCGAAGATCAGTCAGGCGAGAGCCGACCTGAAGACCCTGCGCGCACGATGGGTGCTCGTGTGGCTGAACGTGTGGACCGGGCACCAGGCGAGATGGCGGTACGAGCACGTCGGCAGCTACCTGAGGGCCGTGCGGTTCCGGCACGTCAGGACGGCATGCCTGGTGCGAGCACAATCTGTGGCTGCCTGTCCGTGGCACAAGCAGGTGCTCGTGTACCGGTACGCGCTCAGATCGTCGTGGCGATCCCGCCATCCACGGCGATGACTGCCCCGGTGACGTAAGAGCCAGCCCGCGACGCGAGGTAGACAGCGATCCCGGCCATGTCGTCGGGGCGGCCGATCCGCCGTAGCGGTGCGGCCGCGGCGATCGCGTCACCGAAAGCGTCCAGCGTCGCGGCCATCATCTTGGACTCGAATGGCCCGGGGGCGACCGCGTTGACCGTGATGTGCTTCGGTCCGAGTTCCCTCGCCAGCACGCGAGTCAGATGATGGATCCCTGCCTTGCTGGCGGAATAGGAGTAGGTGGGCAGCGAGGGGACGTGCAGGCCGTCGATGCTGCCGACATTGATTACCCGAGCCGGATCGTCGAGCGTCCCCGCGGCCTCGAGCAGCGGAAGGAAGGCCCGCGTCAGGAAGAACGGCGCCTTCAGGTTCAGGTCGAGCACCTTGTCCCAGGCGGACGCGGGGAACTCCGCTATCGGCGCCCCCCAGGTCGCTCCGGCATTGTTCACCAGGACATGCAGCGCCTGCTCACGCTCGCCGATCTCGCGCGCCAGGCGCAGGCACTCCGCTTCGGCTGACAGGTCGGCCTGGATCGCCGTTACCTGTCCGTGCTTGCTGAGCTCCGCCTCAGCCCGCGCGCATCCGTCCGCCTTGCGCGAGCTGATGTACACCCGGGCGGCGCCGGCGTCCAGCAGGCCCCGTGCCATCATCAGGCCGATCCCGCGGGTCCCCCCGGTGACGACGGCGACCTTTCCCGACAGGTCGAACAGGTTCATCAGGTACCAGCCTTACCGGGTGCCGTGGTTACTGTCGTCCTCATTGTCCACCGGGGCGGGCCGCGGCCGGCAGGCAGATGCGAAGCGGGGGTCCCGGAAAGGCTTCCGCGACCCCCGCCGACGCGCTCAGGCCGCTAGCAGCCCGTCGCCGGCTGCCTGAAGCCCGGGTACGGGTTCAGGTTGCCCATGAGGGTGTAACGGCCGTCCTGGGCACCGCTCGGGTTCTGCCGCATGAACCACGGCATGAACACCTCGTCCTCCGGGTGGTAGTACCCGTCGGCGACCTGCACCCCGTTCGGGGCCGGGCCCTGCTCGAAGGTGTTCGTGCCCATCGTGAAGCC
>DASWAA010000052.1:0-29745 GCA_036391385.1 Streptosporangiaceae bacterium | reverse complement strand
GAGCGGCGCGAGCAGCTCCTTGACATCGGCCGCCGCCTGTTCGCCGAACGCGGCCTGGACGGCACCTCGATCGAGGAGATCGCCGCCCAGGCCGGCGTTTCGAAACCGGTCGTCTACGAGCACTTCGGCGGTAAGGAAGGCCTGTATGCCGTAGTGGTCGACCGCGAAGTCGACCGATTCCTGTCGATGGCGACGGAGCTGCTCCAGGGCGACGACACTATGGAAAAGTTCGAGGTCGCTGCCGTCACCCTGCTCCGCTACATCGAGGACAACAGCGACGGCTTCCGGATCCTGGTACGCGACTCGAATCCAGCATCCGGGTCGGGCACCTTCGCCAGCCTGATCAGCGACATCGCCGGACAGGTCGAGTACCTGCTCGCCGACGTGCTCAAGGAGCGCGGGTACGACCCGAAGCTCGCCCCGGTGTACTCCCAGATGCTGGTCGGCATGGTCGCGTTCGCCGGGCAGTGGTGGCTCGACGTGCGCAAGCCCAAGCTGGAGGAGATGGCGGCGCACCTGGTGAACCTGGCCTGGAACGGCCTGTCCCAGCTGGACCCCAAGCCGAAGATCTCCGCGGAGGCCCAGCGCCGGCTGCGCGAGCGGCCAAAGTCCGGCAAGTAATGCCGCTTTAGCTCCTGTCGGCCGCGACTGCCCGCCGCGACTGCCCGCCGCGACTGCCTTCCGCGCGACTGCCGGCCGCGACGCTACTTGTGCGCGACGACGAAGACACGCCGGAACGGGAGTACCGTCCCGTACGGTGCCGGCGGGTAGGCGCTTCGCAGCAGCGCGCCGTACTCCGCCAGGAACTCGGCCCTCGGCTCTGGATCGAGAGCGCTGATCACCGGCCGCAGCCCGGTGCCCTGGTACCAGCGCAGTACCGGATCCTCGCCGGTCAGCACGTGCAGGTACGTCGTCTCCCACGCATCGACGGTGCAGCCCTGCCTGGCGAGCAGGTCTACGTACCCCGCGGGGTCACCGGCCTGCCGGTTCAGCTGAACGTCGCCGAGCAGCGGCCGCCAGCGCGCCGACCCGGCTAGCTCGCGCAGCAGCACGTACGGCGGCTGGTCGAAGTTACCCGGTAGCTGGAAGGCCAGCCAGCCGCGATCGGCGAGCCGGCCGGCCCACCGGACAAGCAGTTCGTCGTGACCGGGTATCCACTGCAGCAGCGCGTTGGAGACGATGACGTCGATCGGTACGTCCGGCTGCCATGCGCTGGCCTCGGCGAGCTCGAATCGCAGCCGTGGCCTGGCATCCTCCCGGGCCAGGTCAGGCAGACCGGCCAGCACCTCGCCGGCCGCGGCGATCATCTCCGGAGAGCTGTCGACACCGAGCACCTGAGCCGACGGCCATCGCTGGCACAGGCTGGCGGTCAGCTCACCTGGTCCGCAGCCGATGTCAGCCACGAACGACGGATCCCGCGCGCCGATCCTCGCGACGAGGTCGTAGAACGGGCGGGATCGCTCCCCGCCGAACTGCCGGTACTGACCTGGGTCCCACATGCTGACGTGCCCCTCTGTGCATAAGTATCCGGGCAAAGTATCTTGATGTCGAGATTTATTTAACAGTTCTACCGGGGCTACATCTCGATGTCAAGAGATATGCTGACTGGCGTGAACAGATCCGCGGGCGCGGACGGAACCCCGGAGGCGGGGCTGCGTGACGAGGTCGACGACCTCGTCACTGGCTGGCGTGCTGAGCGGCCAGACCTGGACACCGAGCCGCTGCAGGTGCTGAGCCGGATATCCAGGCTCGCCAAGCACCTGGACCGGGCCCGTCGTGCCGCGTTCGCCGCGCACGGCCTCGAGCCGTGGGAGTTCGATGTCCTGTCGGCGCTGCGGCGGCAGGGGCCGCCGTATCAGCTGAGCCCGGGAGCGCTGCTCCGGGCGACGCTGGTTACCTCGGGGACGATGACCAACCGGATCGACCGCCTCACCGAGGCGGGACTGGTCGGACGCCACCCGGATCCCCAGGACAAGCGCGGTGTACTCGTCCAGCTCACTAGCCGAGGCCGGGAGGTCGCCGACTCCGCGCTGACCGATCTGCTCGCGCACGAGCGAGAGCTGCTCAGCGGCCTGAGCCTGAGCGAGCGTGCGCGGCTCGCGAGCCTGCTCCGAGCGCTGCTCAGCCCGTTCGACACCCGCGCCGCGGTGTGACGGGCATCGCCGCGGCGAACATATCCTCGCCGCTATGCCGATAATGCGACCTGCCCGCCAGCCAGGTCGCGGAGTCTGGCTCGGCCGGGCGTCCCGGTTCGCCGGAGGGCTCGTGGCGCTTGCCGTCCTCCCTGGCCTGGCCGGCTGCGCGCTCCTGCCCGCCAGTTCCCATGCCGCGCAGCATTCTGGCGCATCGCCACGCCGGCTTGCCGCGCTGGCGGCAGGCGGCGGCCTGGCGGCCCTCCGTGCCGGGCTCACTCGCCAGGCTCACGGCCCGGCTTACTACCTCTCACTGGGAGATTCGCTCGCCCAGGGCGTTCAGCCCGGGCCGAGCGGGCAGAACGCGCCGACCGCGCGCGGCTACCCGGACCAGTTGGCCGCACGGCTGCGCGGCGTCCTCCCGCGGCTGCGACTGGTCAAGCTCGGCTGCTCGGGTGAGACAACCACGACCATGATCAACGGCGGCATCTGCCGGTACCCGGCAGGCGGCCAGCTAGCGCAGGCGACCGCCTTCCTGCGGTCACACCGGGGAGAAGTCGCCCTCGTTACGATCGACATCGGCGGCAACGACCCCAACTCCTGCGTCATCGGCGCGCCGCTGTCGTCGATCCCGGGCTGCATGAACACGCGGATGAAGCGGACCGAGCGGAACCTGGCTACCATCCTCGGCCGGCTGAGGTCTGCCGCAGGTCCGCAGGTGCTCATCGTGGGGATGACGTACTACGTTCCCGAGCTCGGGCTCTGGCTGACCGGTCAGGGCGGCAGGGCGATCGCCGGGCTGACCGCCGATTTCGTCGCCGGCGCGGACAAGATGCTGGTCAGGCGCTACCACCGCTATGGCGCGAGGGTCGCCGACGTGTTCGGCGCCTTCCGCAGCGCCGACTTCGCCAGCGTGACCGGCCTGGCCGGCTCAGGTCGCGGGGCCAGGGCGACGCCGGTCAACGTGACCGTCGTCTGCGCGCTGACCTGGATGTGCGCGAACCCGCCGCGTGGGCCGAACGAGCACGCCAACGATGCGGGCTACCGCGTCATCGCCCGCGCCTTCTGGCGCGCCGTCGCGGGCTGACCTGCCCCTGCGGCCCTGCACGACGCGCACGGCTTATTGAGGAGCGCGCGGAGGGCGCACGATGCCAGACTCGTGTGATGCCCGCAGACTCGCCGGCCCTGCCGCTCCCGCCTTCGGAACCCGTGGAGATCGTCCCCGTCGACCGCTCTCACCGGGCCGCCGCCAGGTCAACGGGCAGGAATCAGCCATGCCATGCCCGGACGATATCTTCCGGACCGAAGACGGCATCGAGACCACGAGCGCGGGAACCGGATCGACTCACCGCGAGCAGCGGCACTAGCTGGTCGGTGAGACGCGCCCGGCCGCGGGCGAGCGCCGCGAGATCGTGGTCATCGAAAGGCGAGTTCTCGTGCCACTTGATCGATCCGAGACAGAGCAGTTCCCTGGCGATCGGAGCCCGATCGGCTCCGACGATGTCGATCTCGACGTCGTTACCTCGCGTCCAGTAGCTGCCCACGACCGGTGCTGACGGAATTCCGCGGGCGGGCAGGATCCTTGCGATCGACTCACGGATCACCGGCTCGATCGCACGCCCCCGCCAGGACGACCAGCCGCGGCGGACCCGGGCAAGTGTGAGGTCGGGCCGCATCCGATCCATTTCGCTGAGGTAAGGACCCAGGAAAGTCAGCCAGAACCTCAGGTAGGGGTCGGTTATCCGGTACCGGCGATCCTTGGACTGGTGCAGGCCAAGTGGCAGCTCGGCCGCGACGATTCCCTTGCTGACAAGCACGTCAGCCGATCGTGACAGTGTCGAGTGAGCGATACCGCCAGCGGCTCGGGCGATGTTGCTGAAGCTGCGCTCGCCGGATCCGATCGCCTCGAGCACGCTTCTTGCCGATGTGTGCTCGGGGAACTCCGCGGCAAGGGTCAGCTGCGCGGACACCAGCAGCGCGGACACCGGATTGGCCAGTCCGCGCTCAAGGAACGACCAGACACCTTCTCCCTGACGCCACCGCGCGCAGATAATGGGCAGCCCGCCAGTGACGAGCACGGCATCGAGGGCATCCGCAGCGCCCAGGCCAGTCATCTCGGCGACATCCGCCGGGTTGAGCGGTCCGATGAGGATGTCGGTTCCGCGCTGATGGAATGGCCGTCCGTGCGAGGTGAGCATCGGCATCACCGACAGGTCCGAGCCGATCAGGATAAGCAGCACCGGCTTGCGGGACAGTTCCCGGTCCCAGGCGCGCTGCAGGACGCTTTCGAACGCTCCTGATTCGTCCATGAGGTAGGGCACCTCGTCGATGACGACCACGCTCGGCTCGCCCTCTGGCAGGATGCTTGCGAGCTGACGCAGGGCGGCCGTCCAGTTACCAGGGACGGCATCGGCGAAGATATCCGCCTCCGGCAGCCCGGAACAGCGAACGACGTGAGCGAACTCAGCGAGAGGCTCGGCACCGCCGCCGATCTCAGCCGTATAGAAGACATGCGGGACGCGAGCTTGCCGAAGGAACTGCTCGACAAGGGCTGACTTCCCGATCCTGCGGCGCCCTCGCACGATCAGGCACTGGCCTCGGCCGGTGCCCGCGGCGAGGTCGGCGCGTATCTCAGACAGGCAACGCGCGAGGACGACTAGTTCTCGTCGCCTTCCCACGAAACCGACCACAGGTAGTCCCAGCCCTTAATCCCAGCATTGAGACATTAGTTGCGCGCTCGATACTATCGCCGTCGATACTATTCTTCGCGTGCGGACTATCCGGAGGTCTCCTCGGCGAGCTCTAGCCAGCGATCTTCGATGACGGCCTTCTCGGCCTGGACCTGGCGCAGCTCGTCGCCCAGCTCGATCAGCCTGGTGTAGTCGGTCGCGGCCTGGGCCAGAGCCTCGTGCAGCTCAGATTCGCGGCCGGACAGCCGTTCCAGCTGGCGGTCGAGCCTGGTGAGCTCCTTCCTCGCCTCCCGCAGCCGGCCAGCCGGAGTACGGCCAGCGGCACCGGCCCGCGCACCGTCGCCGGCCTGGACGCTCCCGGGCCGAGCACCCCCGGAGGCAGGCCTGCCCGCCTGGCCGGCATCCCTGAGCTCCAGGTACTCGTCGATGCCGCCGGGCAGGAAGGCAAGCCCGGCGTCGACGAGCGCGAGCACGTGGTCGGTCACCCGCTCCAGGAAGTACCGGTCGTGGCTCACCACGACGATCGAGCCGGGGAAGCCGTCGAGCAGGTCCTCTAGCTCGGTCAGCGTCTCGATATCCAGGTCGTTGGTCGGCTCGTCAAGCAGCAGCACGTTCGGCTCGGCCATCAGCAGCATCTGCAGCTGCAGCCTGCGCCGCTCCCCGCCGGACAGCTCGGCTACGGGAGTCCACTGCCGGTCGCCACGCAGTCCGAGCCGCTCCAGGAGCTGAGCCGCGGACAGCTCGCGCTTGCCGATCCGGACGGTGCCCGCCACCTGCTGCGCCGCCTCAAGCACCCGCAGATCCGGGTCGACGGGCGCAGGCTCCTGGGTCAGGTAGCCGAGCCGCACGGTCTTTCCGGTCACCACGTCGCCCTTGACGTCCTGATCGTCGAGCGCCCCCGCGAGGACGTTCAGCAGCGTGGACTTGCCACTGCCGTTGACGCCGACCACGCCGACCCGGTCGCCGGGGCCAAGCTGCCAGGTGACGTGATCGAGCAGAGTCCGCTCACCGATCTGGACGGTCACGCCGGTCAGGTCGATCACGGTCTTGCCGAGCCGGGCCGCAGCGAGCGCGGACAGCTCGACGCCGTCTCGGGCCGCCGGCTCGTCGGCAATCAGCGCCGTGGCTTCCTCGATGCGGAACTTCGGCTTGCTGGTCCGCGCGGGCGGCCCCCGGCGCAGCCAGGCAAGCTCCTTGCGCAGCAGGTTACGGCGACGCTGGTCCTGCGCGGCCGCCTGCCGTTCCCGCTCGGCCCTGGCGAGGACATAAGCGGAATAGCCGCCTTCGTAGGCGTGCACCTGGCCGTCGGCGACCTCCCAGGTCCGGTCGCTGACCGCGTCGAGAAACCACCGGTCGTGGGTGACCACTACGAACGCCTTGCCGTGGCTCGCCAGGTAGCCGGCCAGCCACCTGATCGCCTCGATGTCCAGATGGTTGGTCGGCTCGTCAAGCAAGAGCAGGTCATGCGACCCTCGCAGCAGCGCGGCCAGCGCGACCCGGCGGCCCTCTCCGCCCGACAGCTGCCCGGTGTCGGCGTCCAGGCTCAGACCAGACAGCAGCGCGGCGAGCAGTCTCCTGGCCCGGGCGTCGGCAGCCCATTCATGCTCAGGCAGGGTTCCGAAGACGACCTCCCGCACCGTCCCGGTCAGCTGCTCGGCCTGCGGCAGGTACCCGATGCGGGCGTCGCGTGCCCTGGTGGAGCGGCCCGAGTTCAGGCTGGCCGAGCCGGCCAGGGCGGCGAGCAGCGTGCTCTTGCCCGAGCCGTTGGGCCCGACCACGCCGATCCGATCGCCGGCGGCCACGCCGAGTGAGACGTGGTCGAGCAGGACCCGGGTCCCGTAGGCCTTGACCGCGTTCTCCAGGTTGACGATGTTCACGACGGGGCGCCCGGCTCGACGATGCTGGCTCCGGGCACCGGCCCGGTGACCTGGACGACCGCCCGGCACACTCCGGCGCCGGTGATTGCCACCGCCAGATCGCTCGCCGCGTCGGCGTCCGCGGCCAGGAACGCGCAGGTCGGTCCCGAGCCGGAGACGATTCCGCCGAGAGCGCCGTGCTCGTTTCCCGCGGCGAGCGCACGGCGTAGCAGCGGCTGCAGCGACAGCGCCGCGGGCTGCAGGTCGTTGGTCAGCAGCGGCCCGACCGCCGCCGGGTCGCCTGATCGCAGCGCGGCCATTAGCTCGGTGCTGAGCTGCGGCGCGGGCACCTCCGGGCCGTCGTCCCCCTTGCCCCGTGCCGCCCTGAGCCGGTCGCAGGCCGCGTAGACGTCAGGGGTGGACAGTCCGGTCGCGCCGAACGCGAGCACCCAGTGGTAGCTGCCAGACACCAGGGCCGTGGTCAGCCGCTCGCCCCGGCCAAGGCCCACGGCCGTGCCGCCAGCCAGCGCGAACGGAACGTCGCTGCCGATCTGCGCACCGATCTCGCTGAGCTCGGCCACGCTGAGCCCGGTGCCCCAGAGCTCGTTGCAGGCGACCAGCGCCGCCGCCGCGTTGCCGCTGCCGCCCGCCAGCCCGGCGGCCACCGGGATCCGCTTACGGATCTCGATCCGGACCCTCGCGCCGCCCCGCCCGGCTCCTCCAGCCCGGCCGGTGGCCCGCGCCAGGGCTACCGCGGCCCGGACGGCGAGGTTGGCCGGGGTGAGCGGGACCGCGGGGCCGCCCTCGCCGGTGACGGTGACGCTCGTGCGGTCTGCCGGGCTGACCGTGACCTCGTCGAACAGCGATACCGCGTGGAACACGGTGACCAGGTCGTGATAGCCGTCGGCGCGCAGGGGGCCGACCGAGAGCTGCAGGTTCACCTTCGCAGGCACCCGGACAGTCACGGCCTCGGCTGGCCTGCTGATCGGAGTCACGGTCGCCACGATTGGAAGATCGTACGCGCTCTGCCAGCCGCTTCAGCAATCCGGATGTACTGGTCCACGCCGATCGCCTCACCGCGCAGCGCCGGGTCGACACCGGCCTGCCGGAGCAGCCGCTCGGCAGCCTCGGCCGACCCGGCCAGGGACGCCAGCGCCGACCGCAGCGTCTTGCGGCGCTGCGCGAACGCGGCGTTGACGATCGCGAAGACCAGCGAACGGTCCGCCCCCGCGCGGCCGGGCCCGGGCCGCCGGGTGAAGGCGACGAGCGCGGAATCGACATTGGGTACCGGCCAGAACACCGACCGGGAGACGGTGCCTGCCCGGCGGGCGCTGCCATACCAGGCGAGCTTGACCGAGGGAACTCCGTAGGTCCTGCTGCCAGGCGGCGCGCACATCCGGTCGGCGACCTCCGACTGGACCATGACCAGCGCCCGCCTGATCGAGGGCAAGACGTTGAGCAGGTGCAGCAGCACCGGGACCGCGACGTTGTAGGGCAGGTTCGCGACTAGCGCCGTCGGCGCCTCGCCGGGAACCTCGCGCAGGGTCAGAGCGTCGGCGTGCACGACCTCAAGCCGGCTGGCCAGTCCCCCGGCCCGCGCGGCCACGGTAAGCGGAAGCTCGGCGGCGAGTACCCGGTCCACCTCGACCGCGACGACCCGGTGCGCGGCCTCGAGCAGGCCGAGCGTGAGCGAGCCGAGGCCAGGGCCGACCTCGAGCACGACGTCGTCGGCCCCCAGTCCGGCCAGCGCCACGATCCGCCGGATCGTCCCGGCGTCGATCACGAAGTTCTGGCCCAGCCGCTTCGCCGGCCTGACGTCGAGCCTGGCGGCGATCTGCCTGATCTCCGCCGGGCCGAGCAGCCGGGCGGCCTCCTCACTCACCCCACGGGCCGAACACGCGCTCGCCGTTGGCCATCACGGCGGCGCACAGCTCCGCGACGTCCATCTGCCTGATCTCCGCGATGGCCCGCAGCGTGTGGGCAACCTGGGCGGGCGCGTTCATCTTGCCCCGGTTCGGGATGGGGGTCAGGTACGGCGCGTCGGTCTCGACCAGGATCAGCTCGGCCGGCGCGACCGCCGCGGCCTCGCGCAGCTGCCCCGCGCCCGGGAACGTCACGTTCCCGGCGAAGCTCATCACGTAGCCGGCCTCCGCGCACCGCTTGGCCAGCTCCGCGTCGCCCGAGAAGCAGTGGAAGACGACATGCTCGGGTGCGCCCTGTTGAGCAAGAATGGCGAGCACGTCCTCGTGCGCATCCCGGTCGTGGATCATGAGCGCCTTGCCGGCGTCCCTGGCGATCTGGATGTGGGCGCGGAACCAGTCCTGCTGGATGTCAGGCGCCGCGCTGTCCCGGTAGTAGTCAAGGCCGGTCTCGCCGACCGCCCGCACCCCCGGCTGCGCGGCAAGCTCGGCGATGCTGTCGAGCACCGCTGCCCGGCCGTGGCCCGCCTGCGCTCGGGCGGTCTCGTTCGGATGGATCGCGACCGCCGCGTAGACGCTGGCGTGCTCGGCCGCGCACGCCGCCGCCCATCGCGAGGACTCCACGTCGCAGCCGACCGTCACGATCCGGGAGATGCCCGCGGCGCTGGCCTGCTCGATGACCACCTCGACCGGCTCGGAGAGCATGTCGAGGTGGGTGTGCGCGTCGAAGGCCGGGGCCGGCAGCGGCTCCGGTACCGGCGCCCAGGGTGCGTTCATGGTCGCCCGCCGGTCACCGGCCGGCCAGCCGGGCCAGCTCCTCGTCCGCCACCGAAGGGTCGATCTTGGCGAACAACGGCGTCGGCGCCTCAAGGGCCGTGCCAGGCCTGATCGGCATCGACGCCCAGGCGGCCTGGCCGGCGTAGTCCCCGGTGATCACCGGGTACGGCACGCCACCGTCCTCGTCGACCTCGTCGATCCTCGGCATGTCCGCCCAGTGCCCCTCGCCGCCGAGCATCTCGAAAACCCGCTGTGACGACTTCGGCAGGAACGGGGTGAGCAGCGTCTTGCCGTCGTCGACAAGCTGGAGCGCGACATGCAGGATTGTCTTCATCCGCTCGGGGTCAGACTCGCGCAGCTTCCACGGAGCCTCGTCGGACAGGTACTTGTTCGCCTCGCCCAGCGTGCGCATCGTCTCAGTGATCGCGGCCTTGAACCGCGACCGCGACAGCGCCTCGCCGACGCCGGCGAACGCGTTACGTGAGCTCTCGAGTATCGCCCGGTCGCCCTCGGTCAGCTGGCCGGCCTCCGGGATCGAGCCGATGTTGCGGGCGGCGAAGGAGACGCTGCGATTGACCAGGTTGCCCCAGTTGGCCACGAGCTCGTCGTTGTTGCGGCGGATGAACTCGCTCCAGGTGAAGTCGGTGTCCTGGTTCTCCGGGCCGGCCACGGCGACGTAGTAGCGCAGCGCGTCCACGTCGTAGCGGGCGAGGAAGTCGCGGACGTAGATCACGACCGCGCGGGAGGAGGAGAACTTCCGTCCCTCCATGGTGAGGTACTCGCTGGAGACCACCTCGGCCGGCAGGTTCAGCGCGCCGAGCGAGCCGGACGTGCCGCCCCTGGCGCCCTGCCCGCTGTAGCCGAGCAGCATGGCCGGCCAGATCTCGGAGTGGAAGACGATGTTGTCCTTGCCCATGAAGTAATAGGCAAGCGCGTCAGGCGACTGCCACCAGGCCCGCCAGGCGTCCGGGTCGCCCGACCGCCGCGCCCACTCGATCGAGGCCGACAGGTACCCGATCACGGCGTCGAACCAGACGTAGATGCGCTTGTCGGCGCGGTTGACCCAGCCTTCCAGCGGGATGGGCACGCCCCAGTCCAGGTCCCTGGTGATCGCGCGGGGCTGCAGGTCGCCGAGCAGGTTGAGCGAGAACTTGAGCACGTTCGGCCGCCACTGGCCGCTCTTGGACTGCAGCCAGGTGCCGAGCACATCGGCGAAGGCAGGCAGGTCGAGGAAGAACTGCTCAGTCTCTACGAAAACGGGCGTCTCCCCGTTGATCTTCGAACGGGGGTTGATCAGGTCGACCGGGTCTAGCTGGTTCTGGCAGTTGTCGCACTGGTCACCGCGTGCGGAGTCGTAGCCGCAGATCGGGCAGGTCCCCTCGACGTAGCGGTCGGGCAGGGTCCGGCCGGTCGACGGGGAGATCGCGCCGAGCGTCGACTTGGCGAAGATGTAGCCGTTGTCGTACAGCCCCTTGAAGATCTCCTGGGTGACCGCGTAGTGGTTCAGCGTGGTGGTCCTGGTGAACAGGTCATACGACATGCCGAGTCCGGTCAGGTCCTGGGCGATCACCCGGTTGTACCGGTCGGCGAGCTCGCGGGCCGTCACGCCCTCGGCGTCGGCCTGCACCTGGATCGGCGTGCCGTGCTCGTCGGTACCGCTGACCATGAGCACCTTGTCGCCGGCCATCCGGTGGTACCTGGCGAACATGTCGCAGGGCAGCCCGAAGCCGGAGACGTGCCCGATGTGACGAGGGCCATTGGCATACGGCCACGCGGGCGCGGCCAGGATGTGACGGCTGGCGGATGGCGACATGAGGTAAAGCCTAGAGGCAGCACGGACCTGGTTGCCTGCTGCCCGCGCGGGCAGGCGACGGCCCGTGCGGCGATATGGGCGGATTGGCGAAAAATCATTGGCCGTACTGGCCGACCCGGGCTTAACCTGCTGCGGGCGGCGGGACGAGCGGCCGGCCGGCGTGACCGGTCAGGTTCCGTGGGTTCGTCCGTCGCACTGGTAGCTAATGCAGGGTTCAAATCCCTATCGGTCGAACCCGGCCAGCGCTACCGGACGGTGGCTTTGCGGGCTTCGAGCCCCCGCCGCCGGCCGGGCTGGCCGGGGAACGCCGGGGCCATTTACTGATGGGGCAGAAGACAATGTTCGGACGACGACGTGACGCGCGCTTCGGGGTCTACCGGCACGGCATGGCCGGAGCCGAGATGGCCGCTGTATTCGGCACGGCGTCCGCTAACGGCACGGTGCGCCGCGGCCAGGCGGTGACCGTCGGTCAGTGGCAGCGCGCGCTGCTGTTCCGGCACGGACAGCTTCAGCGGGTACTCGAGCCCGGCCTGCACCGGTTCTGGCAGGACGGCCTGGCCATTCGCCTGGTCGACCTGCGGCCATGGGTGCTCACCCTGCCGGTGCAGGAGATCCCGACCGCGGACGGCGTGACGGTCAAGGTGACGGTGGCCGGCCAGGCCAGGGTCACGGACCCGGAGGCTTTCGTGCTGAGCACGCGCGACCCTGAGCAGTTTCTCTACCTGACCGTTCAGGTGGCGCTGCGCGACCTGGTCGCTGGCATCACGTTCGACGAGGTGCTGGCGGCGCGCGGCGCGCTGGGCGAGCGGCTGACGGCCGGGGTGAGCGGCATTGACCACATCGGCGTCGCCGTCGAGCAGCTGATGATCAAGGACATCATGCTGCCCGGCGAGCTCAAGAAGGCGCAGGCCGAGGTGCTGGTAGCCCGCGCCCAGGGCATCGCGGCGCTGGAGCGCGCACGCGGCGAGACCGCTGCCCTGCGCAGCCTGGCGAACGCGGCCAGGCTCGCGGCGGGCAACCCGGCGCTGCTGCAGCTTCGGCTGCTGCAGCAGCTTGCCACCTCCGCCGGGCACACCGTGATCTTCGGCACGCCGCCGGCGCTGCCGCTCGGACAGGTGCTGGCTGCCGCGCCTGAAGACGCGGGCTGAGTCCGGGGTTGCGCGGCTCCCCGGGCTGCGCGGCTCCCGGGCTGCGCGGGCTGGCGGCTCCGTGGGGGCCGACCCACCACGGGCCGGCGGCTGCGGGTGGCTGGAGGCGCCGGGTGCCTGGATCAGGGCTGCCGGGCCTTGACGACGGCGTCATAGATCTCCCGCTTGGGCTGGCCGAGCCTGGCGGCGACCTCGGCGATCGCCTCCTTGCGCGTGCTCCCGGCAGCCTGGGCCGCCGCCACCAGGGCCGCGGCCTCGCCGGGCGTCGCACTGGCCCCGGCCGGCGTCGCGGGCGCGCCAGCCACCACGAGCGTGATCTCGCCGAGCACCCCCTGGGCGGCCCACTCCGCCAGGTCGCCGAGCGTGCCGCGCCTGACCTCCTCATGCGTCTTGGTCAGCTCCCGGCACACGGCCGCCCGCCGTCCCTGGCCGAACGCGGCGGCCAGATCGGCCAGGGTGGCGGCGAGGCGGCGCGGTGACTCGAAGAAGACCATGGTCCGGCGCTCGTCGCTCAGCTCGGCGAGCCTGCGGGCTCGCTCGCCCGCTTTGCGCGGCGGGAACCCCTCGAAGCAGAACCGGTCGGACGGCAGTCCCGACACCGCTACCGCGGCCGTCACCGCCGACGGGCCGGGCAGCACGGTCACCGCGAGGCCGGCCTCGACGGCCCTGGTCACCAGCCGGTAGCCGGGATCGCTGATCCCCGGAGTGCCTGCGTCGGTGACCAGCAGCACGTCCTGCCCGTCGGCGAGCGCGGCGAGCAGGACGGGCCCCCTGGCGGACTCCACGGCCTCGTAGTACGAGATCACCCGCCCGCTAATGGCCACTCCGAGCGACGCGGCAAGCCGGCGCAGACGGCGGGTGTCCTCAGCCGCGATGACCGGCATGCTGGCAAGGGCCGCCGCCAGCCTGGCGGACGCGTCCTGCGGAGTACCGATCGGCGCGGCGGCAAGGATCAGCGTGCCAGTGCGGCTGGCGGCTTGGTCATGAATTCCGGCGTTCATCGCGGTCCACGGTATTCCCCCGCAGCCCTACGATGGCTGCGATGAAAGCTTCCGATATCGCGCCGACGTCCGGGATGGCAGCCGGGACGGCAGCCGGCGGCGTGCCCGATCGCGAGTCGGCCGCAAGCCTGCGGGCCAGGCTCGTGCCGCCCATGCCGTCGTCTCGGCTGCTGGGCTGGGCCGGGCCGCTGCTAGTGACGCTGCTCGGCGGGTTCCTGCGGTTCTATCGGCTGGGCAAGCCGCGCGCGGTGGTATTCGACGAGACCTATTACGTGCCCGACGCGTACTCGATCCTGCGGCACGGCGTCGAGCTGAACCACGTCCATAACGTCAACAAGCTGCTCCTGCATGGCAGCACGCACATATTCGCGACCGGGAACAATGCCGGCGCGGAGTATGTGGTGCACCCGCCGCTCGGCAAGGTCCTGATCGCGATCGGCGAGTGGATGTTCGGCCTGACGCCGTTCGGCTGGCGGTTCGCCGTCGCCGTCGTGGGCACGCTCTCGATCCTGCTGGTCGCCAGGATCACCCGGCGGATGACCCGCTCGACCCTGCTCGGCTGCGTGGCTGGCCTGCTGATGGCACTCGACGGGCTCGAACTGGTGCTGAGCCGGACGGCGATTCTCGACATCTTCGTGATGTTCTGGGTGCTCGCGGCGTTCGGGATGCTGGTGCTCGACCGGGACGCCGCCCGGGCCCGGCTGGTGGACGCGGCCACCGCGCCGGACGCGAACCTGTCCGGCGGGGGCCCGAGGCTCGGGATCCGGTGGCGTCGGGTGCTCGCCGGCGTCTTCCTGGGCTTCGCCTGCGCGAGCAAATGGAACGGCGTGTGGTTCATCCTCGCCTTCGGCGGCCTGGCGATCGCCTGGGACCTCGGCGCCCGCCGGGCGATCGGCTACCGCTCCAGGCTGGACGGGGTCCTGCGCAGCGACGTCAAGTGGCTGCCGGTCACCTTCGGGGTCGCGCCCTTCCTCGCCTACCTCGCCTCCTGGAGCGGTTGGTTCGCCAGCAGCCAGGGCTTCGACCGGAACTGGGCCGCCACAGCCGGCAACCACGTTCCGATCTGGTCGACCCTGGATTCCTGGTACCAGTACCAGAAGTCGATGCTCGGCTTCGGGCTGGGACTCAAGTCACAGGCCTCCTACACCTCAGGTCCGTGGACCTGGCTCTATCTCGGCAGGCCGGTGTCGATGTACTGGAGCCCGCACCCGGTTGGCTGTACCGGTCACTGCGCGCAGGAAGTGCTGGCCATCGGGACGCCGGCCATCTGGTGGGCATCCATACTCGCCCTGCTGTTCTGCCTGGGCTGGTGGGCGCTGCGCCGGGACTGGCGCGCCGGAGCGGTGCTGCTGAGCGTCGCTGCCGGCTGGCTGCCCTGGTTCTGGTTCGCCTGGCACGACCAGCGCACCGAGTACTACTTCTACGCCATCGTCTTCCTGCCGTACCTGGTCATCGCGATCACCCTGTGCCTGGGTCTGATCATCGGCCCGGCCGCCGCTGCGCCGGGACGCCGGGCTGTCGGCGCCATCGTCGGGGGGGCCTACCTGCTGCTTGTCCTCGCGAACTTCGCCTACCTGTACCCCGTGCTAGCGGCCGAGCCGATGCAGTACGCCGCCTGGCTGCAGCGGATGTGGTTCAGCAGCTGGATCTGATTCACACCAAAGTTCCTGGCTTGCGGCATTTACAAGTTCGGGATGAGACCGTGATAGGTTCGTTGCCTAACGGGCGCACTAGCAACACCTTGTGCCCGTCGCATGACGCTAGGCTAAGGACGCGATGACCCCCACACCGCAGTCGCCGGGTCGCGACGCCGAATTCGAGCAGCAGGTGCTGCCCTACATCGGCCAGTTGTACCCCGCAGCACTGCAGATGACCAGAAACGCCAGCGACGCCGAGGACCTGGTCCAGGAGACGATCGCCAAGGCGTTCTCGGCGTACCACCAGTTCACTCCGGGGACGAATCTGCGAGCCTGGCTGCACCGGATCCTGGCGAACACGTTCATCAACAGCTACCGCAAGAAGAAGCGCGAGCCCGCGATCGCCTCCTCCCCGGAGCGGGACGACTGGCAGACCGGGGTGGACGCCTTCGCCCCGATGGTGCGCTCGGCCGAGGCCGAGGCACTCGACCGGCTCACCGACTCCGAGGTTCTGCGGGCGCTTCGGGACCTGCCGGTGGACTTCCGGACCGCGGTGTACCTGGCCGATATCGAGGGCTACCCCTACCGCGAGGTCGCGGCGATCATGGGTACCCCGATCGGTACCGTGATGTCCCGGCTGCACCGAGGCCGGGAGCGCCTGCGCGCCGCACTCGCCGCCTACGGACCGGTCAGCAGGTCCGCGACAGCGACCGCCTGAGGGAAGTACATCCCGCCCTGTTTGGCACTATCTGACCGTTTCTAGTCGGCCGGTGGAAGTTAAGGCGAAGAGTCTGCGTCGCCGGCGGCCCTCAACTCTTCGCTCTGCCCGAAAGTCTTCGGCCTGAGGGCTGCCAGCGCGCTGAACCCGGCTGGCCGGCCCGCCGTTCCTCCAAGTAGACGGCCTTCGTCACTGCGGAGCCGGGATGTAACTCAGATCACGAGTCCGGATGGCCTGCCGGAGCGTCTTACTAATGACCGCCAGCGAGGGAGGCAGGACCAGATGACCGCCGCGACCGCCATGGCCGCCCGCAAGGAGAGCAACGCCGCCACGGCCACCGCCAGCACTGCCGGGCATGCCGAGTTCGAGGACCAGGTTCGCCCCTGCCTGACCCAGCTGCACCATGCCGCGCTGCGCATGACGCGTAATCCCGCTGACGCCGAGGATCTGGTTCAGGACACCCTGACCAAGGCCTACATCGCCTACCACCAGTACACCCCCGGCACGAACCTGCGCGCCTGGCTGCACCGGATCCTGGCCAACACCTTCATCAACTCCTACCGCAAGGCCCGCCGCCAGCCGGCGATCGCTCCCGGCGCCGACCCGGGCGCCGACTGGCAAGCCAGCGCCGACCCGCTCTCGCCGCCGACGCCCTCCGCCGAGGACCAGGCTCTGGCCAAGATCACCGACGCCAGCCTGCTGTCGGCGCTGCGGGAACTGCCTGACGAGTTCCGCACGGCGATCTATCTCGCCGACGTCGAGGGCTACCCCTACCGCGAGGTCGCGACGATGATGGGCACGCCGGTGGGCACCGTGATGTCCCGGCTGCACCGAGGCCGCGGCAAGCTGCGGCACTCACTCGCCGGCCACGCGCCGCACCAGGCAGGTCGCTGATCCCTGAGCCGCCGGCTGGCCGAAGCCCCCCGTTCCGGCCAGCCGGCCCCTAGACCGGTGGCCCGTCGCCTCGGCAGCCGGGGCGACGGGCCACCTTCAACTTCGCGGCTCAGCGGACCGTGTACAGGCGCAGCACCACCGACCGGACGTCCCAGTGCCCGACTTCTCGCATCCCGGCGAGGAATCGCGTCAGCCAGGCCGGCTGCGATACTCCCGGTGTCAGCGGATGCTGCCATTGCACGGTCCACAGCCTGGTGACGCCGCGGAGCCTGGCAGCCACCACGGCCGGCCCGGCAGGCAGCCCGCGCAAGGTATGCGAGGCGATCGGTGACTGGCCGAGTCCGATGTCACGCAGGCGGCGGAACGGCGCCGGGTACGCCACGCCGATGATCTCGGTATCCCACGGCGAGTACAAGATGGCGTCGCCCGGCCGTTCATGGCCGGCCAGCACCGCCGCGACCGCGCGCAGGTCATCCGGCCTGGCTGTGACCTGCCTGACCGCCCGCTGCGGGCCGGCCAGCGCGAGCACGATCACCAGGGCAGCGACCACGGATGGTGCCAGCGCGAGCGCCCCGGCAAGGCGACGGCCAAGGCCCTTCCCGGCCAGTGCCCGGCGGACGAGCACAGCGAGCCAGATCAGGCCGGCCGACGTCAGGATGGCCAGAGCCGGCAGGCAGAACAGCACGTAGCGCTCGACGTAGAGCGGCTTGGCCAGCGAGACGGCCAGCAAGATGACGGGCGGGACGACGAGCCAGGGCAGGGCGATCCAGGCCAGGGTCAGCCCGTCACCGCGCCGGATGCCAGTGCCGGCCGCGCTGCCGAGCAGTGCCAGCGCGGCGACCACCACGATCAGCGCGGCGGATCCGGCGAAATCACGGACCAGCGAGGCCACCGTGGACGGGGTCGGCCGCGTCACCCAGCTCAGCTGCGACGACTGACCAGCGGTGAGGAACGCCAGCGGGGCGAGCACGACCGCGGCCGCCACGGCGGCGGCGAGCCAGCGCCGCAGGACGGCGGTCCCGGCCATGCCCCCGGCCGTACCCCCGGCCTTGCCTGATGTGCCTGGGTCTCCGGCCGCTGCGTCCCTGCCAGCAGGCTGCCTGGCTATCAGCAGGCTGATGCCGTGCGCCACGAGGAGGAGCAGGGCGAAGAGGTTGACCAGGCCCGCCAGCACCAGGGAGGCGCTGTACAGCGCCCACCACCACCGCTGGCTGCCTGCCACCGCCCGGACCAGCAGGTAGCTGGCCAGCACCGCGAAGAGCGACGCGAGAGCATAAGGCCGTGCCTCCTGCGCATACCTGGTGGTCAGTGGTGAGACGACCAGGAGCAGGCCAGCGAGCAGGCCAGCCAGCGGGGCGAAGGGCAGCCGGGACAACTCGGCGAGACGCCGGCCGAGGGCGGCGGTCAGCCCCGCCGCCAGGCACATGGCGATCAGCGAGGGCACTCTCAGGGCCGTCGCCGAGGTCCCCGCCACCGCGATCACCAGATGCATCAGCAGGTAATACGGCACGTGGACGGCGTCCTGGCTGGGCAGCATCGCCCAGATGGCGGCCACCGGCCGCTGCGAGCCTGAGATGGTCGCTGCCTCGTCCCGCCACAGCGACGGGCCGGCGATCCGGTATCCGCCCGCCGCCAGCTCCGCCAGCACGGGCACGACGACGACCAGCCAGCCGGGGACCCGCCGCGCCGCGGCCCCGGTGTCATTGCGCTGACCCGGGGCCAGGCTGGCCGGGCTGCCCGTGCTGGCCGCGAGCCCCGCCGTGTCAGGCCGCGGGCCGCCCATGCGAGTACCTCCGTCGAACAGAGCAGACTGCCGTCCGGTTTGCAGCGGATCTGCCGGGCAGGATTCTAGCCGCCGAAGATCCGGTCACACGCTCGCGCGGATGCCTTGCCGTCGTCCAGGGGGCAAAACCGGGCGGCGAACGCGGCCCTGGCCGTCTCGTACCGGGCCGCTACCGCGTCGATGTCCGCCAGCGCGTCCACCACCTGCACCGACGTCTCGAGCCGCGGTCCGGGCGCGTCAGCCTCGAAGTCGAAGTAGAAGCCGCGCAGGCGATCACGGTAGTGCTCAAGGTCGTAGGTGAAGAAGATCATCGGCCGGCCAGTCGGCGCGAAATCGAACATGACCGACGAGTAGTCCGTGATCAGCACGTCCGTGACGAGCAGCAGGTCCCCGATGTCGGGATAGCTGGTGACGTCGATGACGAACCCGGGGGCTTCGCCCGCCGTCAGGCTGCCGGCCATCAGGTGATGACCGCGCACTAGCAGCACGTATTCGTCGCCCAGTCGCCGTGCCGCCGCCTCGAGTTCGAGCTGGAGGTCGAGCAGGTACCGGCCGGCCGCATCATGCTGGTCGTCCCGCCACGTCGGCACGTACATCGCTACCCGTTTGCCGTCAGGCAGGCCCAGCCGCTGCCTGACCCGGTCCGCTGCGCCGACCGCCGGCGCGATCAGGGCGTCGTTGCGCGGGTATCCGGTCTCGGCGATCTCCCCGGAGTAGCCGAACGCGCGGCGCATGATCGGAGTGCTGAACGGGTTCGGCGACAGGAGCAGGTCCCACTGGGAGACGTCGACGGCCAGGTAATCCAGGTAACGCCGGCCGGCGGCGGACTTAGGCTCGCCGATGTCGTACCCGAGCCGCTTGAGCGGCGTGCCGTGCCAGGTCTGGACGTGCGACTGACCGCTGCGCTTGCGGTAGGGCAGCGGCACGTGGTTGTTCACGATCAGGTACCGGGACCGGGCGAGCGCGGCGAAATACGCCATGGTCCCGGTCAGCACCGCCGACGCTCCGGCGGGAACGGGCACCGACCAGTCGTCGACCGCCCACACCTGCGGCCGCACGTCGCCCCGGCGCCGGAACTCGTCGGCGATGGCTCGCGGGTTATCGCCGCACTGCCGTCCCTGGAAGCTGGCCAGGAAGATCACGTCCCGTACCGGGAGCAGGCGCTGTGCCCGGTAATACACATCGCGCATCAGCCGCCGGCGGATCCGGCCTCGCTCCGCCAGCCGCAGGGACGGGCCGACCTCGAGCACCAGGCGGCAGCCGTCCCGCTCGGCCGGCCGGGCGCGATAGACCTTGCGGCCGACCACGGCTGGCCGTGACTGCGTGGTCATCGTGCCGGCCACCGGCCGGCCGGCCGCGTCGCGGATCGTCACCTCCCACCGGCCGTCGCGGAGCGGCAGCGGCTCGCCCCAGGTGTCGAGCTTTCCGACCGGCACGGCGACGCTGAAGCTGTCAGCCTCGGTTACGACCGGCACGTCGTAGACGGCACCGTCGGCGTGCCGCAGGAGCACGCGCCAGCCGCCGGGCGCGCCAGCCGACTGGATCGTTCCGGCCACCATCAGCGTCCCGGCGGCCCAGGACTGCCGGGCGCTGGCCATCGGACCGGCTACCCGCGGCGGGGGTTCTGACGGCAGCCCGGTTGCCTGCGGCGGGGGTTCTGACGGCTGCCCGCGCCGCAGCGACAGCGTCAGCCTGCCGCCCGCCCAGCGCGGCACGATAGTCAGTCCGGGCGCGATCTGCTGCTCCTGCGGCGCCTGGGCGGCGGGGCCCGGCGAGTGCAGCCGCACCGGGCGCCAGACGGCGCGGCCGCGGACCAGCATCAGGCAGTCCCAGGTGGCGGAGGCCAGCCAGGGGGCAAGCAGCCGTAGCAGCCGTCCGCTGAGCTGGCAGCGGAAGCCAGACCAGTCGTAGCTGTAGCGGTCCTGACCGGATGCCGCGGTCACGTCCGGCCGCCGGACCGAACGGACCGGCAGCACCAGCGGCGGCCGACGGTGGCCGCGCGGCACGAGGACGAGGAACTTGCCGGTACTGCGCCGTTTCCCGATGTCCATGGACGGCACGTACGCGGCCCCCTCGATGACGAGGGCTCCCCGCTGGCCGGAGATGGCATCGACCCGCATCTGCGGGTCGAGCTCTCGCCAGGGCGGCCGGAACACCTCGTCGGGGATGTCCAGCCGCCTGTCCTGCCGCAGCGGAAGGTCGGCGCGCAGCCGCCCTCTGACGCGGATCATTGGCGGAGTCCTGCCCGGGTGGTCGGCCAGCCAGGCCGCGAACTCCGCAAGCTCGGCATCGAGCCGGCGCGAGATGAGGTAGCAGGCGAGCTTGTGCTCCGACGGCAGATCAGCGAGCACGTCACGGTCGACCTGGCTCAGATAGGTCGCGGCCAGTTCGGTGAACTCACGCCGGTAGTCCGCACCGGCGGCCGGCAGGTCCCTGACGTATAGCCACAGGTCGTTGACCAGCGCCTTGCGCTGGTGCTGGCGCAGCATCGACCGGGAGCCGCTGCCGCGAAGGAAATCGTCGATCATCGTGAAGGCGGTGATCCGGTCGCGCAGGTTCGCGATCTGGGCGCGGGACTGGGTGATCGAGGGAGCGCCCTTGTCCCGGTCGCGCCAGTGGTAGACCGGCTCGGTAATCACGTCGACGGCGCCGGCCAGGACGTGCGCCCTGGTCATGGCGACCAGGTCCTCCCAGACCATGCCCTCGGGGAGTGCGAGCCCGGCCGAATCCCAGAACGACCGGCGGAAGAGCTTGTTCCACACCGAGACGTCGTAGAACAGCTCGGGCGCCCGGCTGATGTGCGTGCCGGACCGCGTCACCTTGACGGCCCGGTCGTGCAGGCCGGACCGGCCAAGTCCGGCGGAGCTCAGCCGGAGCACTCCGCCGGACACGAAGTCCGATCCTGACCGCTCAAGCGCCGCGAGCAGCGTGGCGTAAGCATCGGGCGGCAGCACGTCGTCGGAATCGACGAACGCCAGGTAATCGCCGGTCGCGGCCGCGATGCCCGCGTTGCGCGCCGCGCCGGGCCCGCTGTTGGCAATGGTGATCAGGCGGAACCGCGGATCCGCCTGCGCCTGAGCGCGCGCGATCCGCGGGGCGTCATCGGTCGATCCGTCGTCGACCATGATCACCTCGAGATCGCCATGCGTCTGCGCGGCGATCGAGGCCAGGCACTCACCGAGCAGGTCGACGTTGTTGTGGAACGGCACGACGACACTGATCCGCCGACCAGTCATCGCGCCCTCCCAGCTACGGGACCGCTACTCGCCGCGCCAGACGGGCGGACGCTTCTCGGCGAAGGCGCCCGCGCCCTCCATCGCGTCCTTAGAACCGAAGACCGGGATGATGATCTCCGACTGCCGGGCGAACGCCTCGGCCGAGTTCCAGTCGGCCGACTCGACGACCACTCGCTTCGACGCTGCCAGAGCGAGCGGAGCGCCAAGCGCCACGCGCGCCGCGAGTTCTCTCGCGGCGGCCAGTGCCTGGCCCGCCGGGACAAGCTTATTCACCAGGCCGACCTCCGCCAGCCTGGCGGCCGTGAAGTGCTCGCCGGTCAGGATGATCTCCATCGCGACGTGATACGGAATCCGCAGCGGCAGCCTGAGCAGCCCGCCCGCTCCCGCGACCAGGCCGCGCCTGACCTCGGGGAGGCCGAACTTGGACTCCTCGCTGGCCACCACCAGGTCACACGACAAGACCAGCTCGAACCCGCCGGCCAGGGCGTATCCCTCGACCGCCGCGATGACCGGCTTAGCCGGGGGCCGCTCGGTCATCCCGCCGAAGCCGCGGCCGGCGGCCCGCGGCTCGTCGCCCGACAGGAAGCCCTTGAGGTCCATGCCCGCGCAGAACGTGCCGCCCGCGCCGGTAAGCACCAAGACGCTCACGTCCTTGCGGCTGTCGAACTCCTCGATCGCCGAGGCGATGCCGCGGGCGACGGCGCCGTTGACCGCGTTCCGCGCCGCCGGGCGGTTAATCGTGATGACAGCGATGCCGTCGGACACCTCGGTCAGAATCGCCTCGGTGCTTCCAGTGGTCTCGGGCATTCCGGTGCCTCCAGGCTCGGCTCGGTGCTCGGTTACTTGGGCTGGAACCTGATGCCGCCGTCGAACCTGATCGTCTCGGCGTTCATGTAGTCGTTCTCGATCAGCGAGCGGACCAGCTGAGCGAACTCGGCCGACGTGCCCATCCGCTTCGGGAAGACCACCGGAGCGACGAGCTTGGCCTTGAACTCCTCGCTGCCCGCTCCCGCACCGTAGATCGGCGTGTCGATGATGCCCGGGCAGATCGTGTTGACTCGCACCCCGATCGCGGACAGGTCACGCGCGGCGGGCACCGTCATCCCGATGATCCCGCCCTTGGACGCCGAGTAGGCGATCTGGCCGGTCTGGCCCTCGATGCCGGCGATCGACGCCGTGTTGATGATCACGCCACGCTGGCCGTCGGCGTCGGCTGGGTCCGTCCTGGCCATGGCCGCGGCGGCGATCCGCATGACGTTGAAGGTGCCGATCAGGTTCACGTCGATGACCTTGCGGTAAGAGCCAAGGTCGTGCGGCGTCCCGTCCCGGCCGACGGTGCGCGATGCCCAGCCGATGCCGGCGCAGCTGACGGCGACCCGGAGCGGTGCGCCGAGGGCTTCGGCCGCCGCGACGGCCGCCGCGACCGACTCCTCGTCGGCCACGTCAGTCCTGGCGAAGACGCCGCCTACGGCCTCCGCCAGCTCGGTGCCGCGTGCCTCGTTAAGGTCGGCGACGACGACCTTGCAGCCCGCTGCTGCCAGGTCGCGGACGGTGGCCTCGCCAAGTCCGCTGGCTCCGCCCGAGACGATTGCTGCCGTTCCGTTCAAGTTCATGGCCGGGAGCATACTGGCCCGGTCATTATCGCCCTGAACAGGGCCGGGACTTCGAGCCTGCGGCGCGGCACGCCGCCGCTCGCCGCCGCACGGCGGCACCGCGTGAAATGATGCGGATTCATCTACTCCAGTGGACCTCTTTATGTCCCGTTTAGTAGCCTCAGCGAACCTGATCGTCGGCGAAACGGGTGCGGGCGACCTGGGGTTGCAGGCCTGACTTCAGCTAAGAGAAAGACGCACCAATGGCAGCTACGCTTTCTGAGATCCTGCTGACACCGACCACCCAGCCAGCGGTGCTGGCCGACTGCGACGCGCTGATCGAGCAGCGGGTAGCCGAGATGTCTGGCGTGGCCGGAACCGCCGTCAAGCTCGCTTACAAGACCGTTCGGAGTTTCAAGCCGGGGTATTACCACGAGACGGTGGCGATCATGCTTCCGCAGCTGGTGGAGAAGCTGTCGCCCTACTGGCATGACTTCGGCGCCTCTGGTAGTTCGGTGTTCGGCGAGTACCTGGTCAAGCACGGCGAAGAAGTCACGCAAGCCATGCTGTCGGTGACTGACGACATGGCGACCGCCTCCGAGCGGCCCGTGATCGTGAAGGCGTACCAGAGCGTCCGGGGCAATGCCTCCAGGCACATCGAGGCCGCGCTCCCGCAGGTCGGAGACCTCGTGCAGAAGTACGCGGGCTAACCAGATAAGCCAGCCTCGCCGGGCGCGGATGTCGGAGCCAGCGCCTACCATCGGAGCTAGCACCCCAACCTGGGCGGGCCGCCAGCTACCACCGGAATCAGTGCCTGAGCACTGCTAACGGGAATAGCAGCCGTCAGCCTCACGCTGCAGGCGCAGCGAGGCCGGCCAACCCGGCACGCACCTCCAGGCAGGGACGTGGTCGCACCAGAGAGGCTGGTCATCGTGCGCAAGTACCGCGGTAATCCGTGGGTGGTTCTCCTCGTCTTGTCGCTCGGGTTCTTCATGACCCTGCTCGACCTGACGATCGTGAACATCGCGATTCCCGACATGCTCTCCAGGCTGCACGCGTCTCTCGACGGCATCTTGTGGGTGATCAACTCCTACGCACTGGTACTCGCCGTGCTGCTGATCACGGCCGGACGGCTTGGCGACCTGCGCGGGCAGCGCACCATGTTCATCGTCGGCGTGACGGTCTTCACGCTCGCCTCCGCTGCCTGCGGGTTCTCCCCGACCGTCGGCTGGCTGGTCGGATTCCGGGCCGTGCAGGGCGTCGGCGCCGCACTGCTCATGCCGCAGACGCTGGCGATCCTGACCATGGTCTTCCCGCCCGAGCGGCGCGGTGCCGCGTTCGGCATCTGGGGCGCGGTCGCCGGAGTCGCCACGATCGCCGGACCGACGCTTGGCGGCCTGCTGGTCAGCGCGTTCGACTGGCGGTACATCTTCTTCATCAACGTGCCGATCGGCATCCTGGTGATCACCATGGGCTTCGTGCTGATCCCGGACGTGCGCACCGGCACCCAGCACCGGCTTGACCTGCCCGGCGTGCTGCTGGCGAGTCTCTCGCTGCTCGCCATCTGCTACGGCCTGGTTGAGGGCCAGAAGTACAACTGGGGGCATATCACTTCGTTCGTCTCCATCCCGATGGTGATCGCCATCGGGATCGCGCTGCTGGCGATCTTCCTCGTGGTGCAGGCGCGGACACAGGACCGTGAGCCGCTGGTCCCCTTCGCCCTGTTCCGCGACCGGAACTACAGCCTGATGAACTGGGTCGCGGGTGCCGTGTCCATCGGGATGATGGGCATCTTCCTGCCGTTCACCATCTACCTGCAGTCGGCGCTCGGCTACTCCGCTCTTAAGGCGGGCCTGACCATGGCGCCGGCCTCAGTCGTGTCGATGTTCGTCGCGCCGGTGGCCGGGCGGCTCACCGACCGGATCGGCGGCAAGTACATCCTCCTGGTCGGCCTGCTGTTCTTCGCCGGCGGCATGGGGCTGACCGCGGCGATCGCCACCACGCAGTCGAGCTGGCAGGACTTCATACCAACGCTGGCGCTGGCAGGCCTGGGAATGGGCTGCACCTTCGCGCCGATGACAACCACGGCCATGCGCAGCGTCCAGCCGCACACCGCCGGCGCGGCGTCCGGGATGATCAATACGGTCCGGCAGGTGGGCGCCGTGATCGGGACGGCGGCGGTTGGCGCCCTGCTTCAGAATCAGATGGCCGCCACGCTCCCGGTGGCAGCACGGGCGCACGCGTCGGCGCTGCCGCCGCAGCAGCGGGCCGGCTTCATCGGGCGCGTCACGACAGCCGCGCGGAGCGGATCGGCGGTCAGCCCGGTCCAGCACAGCATGAAGTCAGCTCCGGGCACCTCGAGCTCGTACGCCGCCGAGCTCGGTCACCTCTGGCACGAGGTGTTCGCCAGCGGATACGTCACCGCCATGCACACCACGATGATCATGCCGATCGCGGTCATCGCCGTGGCCGGCATCAGCTGCCTGGCAATCAAGAAGGTCAGCACTCCCACCCGACCGGCTCCGGCGGACGCCACCGCGCTCGCGGAGGCCTCGCAGGCTCCCGCGTGACGGCATCCGACAGCAACGGCAGCACGCCGGGCGCCGCGGCCAGGAGCCTGGTGAGCGAGCCCGCCGCGCCGAGCCTGCCGGCGCGCCCTGAGGCGTACCAGCCCGTCAGGGCGGCCGCGCATCAGCCTGTCATCGCCGTGGATGCGATGGGCGGCGACAACGCGCCGGCGGCGATCGTCGCCGGCGCAGTGGCCGCACAGCGCCAGTGGGGCATCGGGATCGTGCTGGTCGGCCGTCCCGGCCAGGTCCGGCCGCTGCTGGCCAGGCACGGCGTCCGCGGCGAGATCCGGCTGGTCTCCGCCGAGGACTCGGTCGCCATGGAAGAGGGCGCGCTGGCGAGCTGGCGGCGTCCGAGGTCAAGCATCGCGGTCGCCTGCCAGCTCGTGCACCTCGGCCAGGCGACCGCGGTGATGTCGGCGGGCTCGACCGCCGCGATCGTCTCGATCGCGCGGCTGAGGCTGCGCAACCTGCCCGGCGTGCTGCGGCCGGCACTCGCTGTGGCGCTTCCTACCAGCCCGACGCCCACCTTGCTGATCGACGCCGGCGCGATCGCGGATCCCAAGCCCGAGATGCTCGCCCAGTTCGCCCAGCTTGGCTCCGCCTACGCGGAGGTTGCCTTCGGAATCAGCAGGCCACGGGTGGGCCTGCTGTCGATCGGCACCGAGCCGGGAAAAGGCAACAAGCTGTCCAAGCGCGCCTACGAACTGCTCAGTGCCGAAGCACAGCACAGCGGGGCGCCGATCAGCTTCGCCGGCAATATCGAAGGATGCGATCTGCTCGCCGGCAAGGTCGACGTCATCGTCACCGAGGGATTCGCTGGCAACGTCGCGCTGAAGACGCTGGAGGGCACGGCCGCCTTCACGGCGAGCCAGTTCCGGTCGGCACTGGGCGCCTCGCGCACCGCAAGGCTCGGCGCACTGCTGCAGCGCCGGGAACTGCGCGAACTGCACGGCCGGTTCGACCCCGAGACCTATGGCGGTGCCGCCCTGCTCGGCCTGGAGGGAACGGTGGTCATCGCGCATGGGGCGGCCACCGAGCGAGGTACCGCCGCCGCGTGCCGCCTCGCGGCTAACCTTGTCACCGGCCGTACGTCGGAGCGGATCAAGGATCGGCTGGGCCCGCACCGGCAGGGCCATTTCCTGCGCCGAACCTGAGTTCCGGCGATCTGATGCCGCGCCGCGCCAGGCTCCCTGGCCGGGCTCCCTGGCCGGGCTCCCTGGCCGGGCTAATTGACCGGGCTCCCTGACCTGGCTCCCCTGGCCAGGCTCCCTGGCTCATCACGTCGCCAGCGGTCGATAGGCTTAGGCATGGCTGATCTTCAGGCGGCCCTCACGGCGGAAGTGAGCGCCGCGCTCACCGCCGAATTCGGGCCCGAGTACGCCGATACCGATCCGCTGATCAGGCCCTCGGCATTCGCCGATTTTCAGGCCAACGTCGCGCTGGCGCTTGGCAGGCGGCTTGGCATGCAGCCGCGCGAGGTCGCGAGCCGGATCGCCGGCCACCTCGCCGCCGCGCCGATGTGCGATCGTGCCGAGGTCAGCGGGCCTGGTTTCATCAACATCTCGCTCAGCGACACCTGGCTCGGCGAGGCCGGGGCCGCGCAGCTCGCCGATCCCCGGCTCGGTGTCCCGGTGGCGACGCAGCGCCAGCGGGTCGTGGTCGACTACTCCGCGCCGAATGTGGCCAAGGAAATGCACGTCGGCCATCTGCGGACCACGGTCGTCGGGGACGCCGTCGTCCGGGTGCTCGAGCACCGCGGCCATGAGGTGATCCGCGCCAACCACGTCGGTGACTGGGGCACCAACTTCGGCATGCTGCTCGAGCACCTCATCGACATCGGCGAGGATGCCGCGTACGCACAGCTCGCGGCCGGCGAGATCAACGCCTTCTACCAGGCGGCCAAGGTCAAGTTCGACGCCGATCCCGCCTTCGCCGACCGGTCGCGCCGCCGGGTCGTCGCGCTGCAGGCTGGTGACGCCGAGACCCTGCGACTCTGGCAGATGCTGGTCAACGACACCAAGCAGTACTACAACGCGATCTACGCCAAGCTCGGCGTGACACTGACCGACGCTGACCTGGCCCCGGAGAGCTTCTACAACCCCTTGCTCGACGACGTGTGCGACGAACTGGAGCGAGCAGGGATAGCGACCATCAGCGAGGGGGCGCTGTGCGCGTTCCCGCCGGGCTTCACCGGCCGGGACGGGACACCGCTTCCGCTGATCTTGCGCAAGAGCGATGGCGGCTATGGCTACGGCACTACGGACATGGCCGCGATCAGGTACCGGGTCGCCGACCTGCGCGCCGACAGGATCATCTACGTAGTCGGTTCAGAGCAGTCACAGCACCTCGCGATGGTCTTCGCTGTCGCCCGTCAGGCCGGCTGGCTGCCCGGCTCCGTCCAGGCGGAGCACGCGGCGATCGGCATGGTCACCGGCACCGACCGGAAGCGGTTCCGCTCGCGCACCGGCGGGTCGGTCAAGCTGATCGACCTCATAGACGAGGCAGTCTCCCGGGCCGAGAAGGTGATCGAGGACCGGTACGACGAGCCAGCGCTGCGGGCGCAGATCGCCGAGGCCGTCGGCATCGGCGCGCTCAAGTACGCCGACCTGTCGGTCGCCAGGGACTCCAGTTACGTGCTCGACTTCGACCGGATGCTGGCGCTGAACGGCAACACAGGACCATACCTGCAGTATGCGACGGCGAGGTGCCGCCGGATCTTCGAGAAGGGCGGGCTCGAGCCCGACCAGGCCTCCGGGCCGATCACTCTCGGCGAGCAGGCGGAGCGGGACCTGGTGCTGCGGCTGCTGAGCTTCGGCACGGCCGTCGTCGAGACGGAGCAGACCGCCGAGCCGCACAAGCTCGCGGCGTTCCTTTTCGATACCGCCAGCGACTTCACGACCTTCTACGAGCAGTGCCCGGTGCTCAAGGCCGGCGATCCCGCCACGAGGCAGTCCAGGCTCGCCCTGGCCGCGCTCACCCTGCGTGTCCTGCTCGCGGGCCAGGATCTGCTCGGCATCCCGGTTCCCGAGCGGATGTAGCGCGACGCGGCTGACCGGCGGTGCCGGGAGCCTGCCCAGATCGCGTCGTCTCACGACAGATGCCGGTTAAGCAGCACGAGACCCCTATAGCAATGGCATAGCGAGCTATGCGATTATCTCCCGGGATGTGAACCGTATCGACGGTTCCGTAATGCTGTGCTGACATGCCGTGGCCAAGCCCGGCAAGGGGGACACATGAGACGCTCGATGGTGACTGCTGCCGCGCTCGCGACGCTCGCGCTGTGCGGGCCGGCACTGGCCGGAGCAGGTACGGCGAGCGCGACCACCCTGTCAGCGGCCTATGCCCAGCATTCCGCCGCGGGCGGCACCTGGGGCAAGCCGATCGAGGTCCCGGGAATGGCGACCATCAACACCGGCGGAAACGCCTACCTTGACGCGGTGTCCTGCCCGTCCGCCGGCAACTGCGCCGCTGCCGGGCAGTACTCCGATACCGCTAAGCACGGTCAGGCGCTGGTGCTGAGCGAGGTGAACGGCACGTGGGGCACCGCCAGGGAGCTTCCCGGCACCGGAGCGCTGAACACCGGCGGCGACGCCTACGTCAACTCGCTGGCCTGCGCGTCCGCCGGCAACTGCAGCGCCGGCGGCTTCTACACCGACTCCTCGGCACACCAGCAGGTGTTCGTGGCCAGCGAGGTGAACGGCGCGTGGCGCCCCGCCATCGAAGTCCCCGGAACCTCGACGCTCAACAAGGGTGCCGCCCAGATCCTCGCCCTGTCCTGCGGATCGGCTGGCAACTGCGTCGCCGGCGGCGACTACACCGACGGCTCCGGCCGCCAGCAGGCCTTCGTAGTCAGCCAGGTCAACGGTGCCTGGGGCACCGCGAGCGAACTCGCGGGAACGGCGAAGCTGAACACCAACAACGCGCAGGTGACCTCTGTCAGCTGCCCGGCGCCTGGCAACTGCACGGCGGGCGGTTACTA
>DASWAA010000051.1:0-2416 GCA_036391385.1 Streptosporangiaceae bacterium | reverse complement strand
GCACCGCAACTGTCGTCGGCGGCGTTCCCGTCGACCTGCGCGGGCAGAACTTCACCCCGGGTACCGTGCATCTCTGGGTTGATGCCGTCGGCGGCACCAGCATGGGAACCGCCACCGCGGACCAGACCGGAACGTTCTCCGCGTCTCCTGGCTGGCCCATCGGGGTGATCGGCGCACACCAGATCCTGGCGGAGGAAAGCGTTCAGCAGGCGACCGCCCCAGTCTGGGCCGAAGGCCAGATCCAGTAGCAGCGGCACGAGCCGCGCCACCCTGACCAGCCTTGCGCCTCGGCGCGGCTCGCGGCGCGGCTCGCCCGCACCACCAGCGCGGGCATTCCTGGTTACCTCAGGCTGACGCTCACCGTCGGCGACCTCCAGCGGCCTCGACCACGCCGCTCGGGGAGTGACCGGCTGTGCCTGCTCCGCCGGCCGCGTGCCGGCGGAGCCAGGTCTGGGGCTGGCCGGATTCGGAGGCGATCGCATTCCAGGTCCATCCCTGGGCTCTGCGCTGGCTGATGTAGTCGGTGATGGCGGAGTAGCCCAGGCGTCCGGCGACCTCGGCCGCCCGCTCGGCGGCGGCATGCCGTTTCGCGGAGTGCGGGATGCGGTCGATGTCGTGGCGGCGCAGTGCCGTGGCGACGGCGTGGTGGGAGACACCGAGCTCGCCGGCGATCGCATGCACGGTCTGACGCTGCTCCAGGTGGCGGTCACGCAGGAAGGCGGCCACGTCGCCGTAGCCGAGACGGCGCAGCGCCGGGAGCCAGGCGGCGTCGGCGCGGTCCGGCCTGGCAGTCCTGGCCGCCAGGGCGGCTGCTGGATCGACGCGGGCCAGGTGCCGGGACATCCAGTCCTTGTCCAGCCCAGCCTCGCGGCTGATGGCGGCCAGGCTCGCTCCGTCCTGGATCCTGGCGGCGACCAGGGCCGCGATATCGGGGTAGCCCTGCTGGCGGGCTACTTCGGCGGCGACGGCGGCAAGGTGCCGGTCGGCCCGGTCCCGGTTGGCCCGGTCCCGGTTGGCCCGGGCAATCGCGTCGGACGAAATCGCGGCCCGGGCCACCGCGGCCTTGCGGCGCCGCTGCTCCGGGAAGCGTCGGCCCCGGGCGGCGGCGGCGGCTTGCGAGGTGAGCTCGCCCGTACGGGCGCGAGCCCTTCCGGCGGCGCTGCCCTCGCGGATGGCGGGGTCGAAGATCAGGCGGGCGGTGAAGGCGGCGGAGCGGAGCTTGCGGGTCCGCGGTCCCTCCAGCGACTGCCCCCGCTCGAGACCGAAGGCCTCGCAGTAGCGCTCCTTGGTCCAGCCGTGCGATCTCAGATGCGCCGTGACGGAGCGGAACATCTGCCCGCACAGGTGGCAGCAGACCAGATCGCCGTCGGTGATCACCTCGCCGAACGGGGCGAAGAATGCTGTGCCGTCATCGAGAACACCTTTGATCGCCCGGAGTGGCGCGCCCTTCCCGAGGGTAACCACCTTGGCGCGGGAGTCCGCAGCCTGAGCACCTGCAGCGGGCATGTGGACCTCCCGGATTTCCGCTAGTAACAATGAGACTACTGAGAATCCGGGGATTCGTCACCGGCTGGCGGCACGGCGAGGTCCAGCGGCCGGTCCGGCAGGAAGTCATCGGCATGAGGAGAGGTCCTGTGAAACTGAGCGCGCACAACCAGCTGACCGGCACCATCGAGCACATCAAGACCGGCGCCGTCATGGCCGAGATCACGGTGAGCATCCAGCCGGGCACTGTTACGGCAGCGATTACCGATTCGTCGCGGGAGAACCTGAACCTGCGGGAGGGCGACCAGGTGACGGTTGTCATCAAGTCGACAGAGGTGATGATCGGCAAGGAGTGACGCCGCTGGGCAGCGTGGGCGGGCTGGGCAGAGTCGCGGCCGAACGCTGACGGCGTGCCGTCTTCGGCATAGCCTTTGGCCATGCCCGCGCAACCCGAGCCCGACCTGTCGCTGTCAGAGTGGCTGGTGCTGTGCCTGCTGTGCGAGCAGCCATTGCACGGCTTCGCACTGGCCCGGCTGCTCGACACTGTCGGGGCGATCGGCCAGATCTGGCGGGTGCCCAAGCCAGTCGTCTACCGTGCCCTGCAGCGGCTTGAGCAGCTGGGGCTGGCCCGTGCCGACGAACTGCAGCCGTCCAGCCTGGGACCAGCCCGGTCGCCTGCGGAGGTGACCAGCGCCGGTCGGCGGCTGGCCTCGGCCTGGCTTACCAGGCCGGCCAGTCATAACCGGGACATCCGCTCTGAGCTGCTGGTCAAGCTGGCGCTGCTCGACCGGGCCGCCGCCGACCCGACACCGCTGCTGCGAGCTCAGCGTGAGCAGCTCGACCCGATAGCTCGCGCATTGCGCGACCGCCTGGACTCGGCGTCGGGCTTCGAGGGGACCATGCTGCTGTGGCGGTCCGAGACGCTCGCCGG
>DASWAA010000050.1:0-2253 GCA_036391385.1 Streptosporangiaceae bacterium | reverse complement strand
TACAACCTCTACCTGGCCGGGCCTGACGAGGTCCAGGTCGCCTGCGACGAGACCACGACCGACCAGCACATCGCCGACGTGGTCGCCGCGATCACCGGCGGCAGGCGGCCGGTCGCGATCGGGGCCAGCGGCGAGGATCTGGCCGCGATCCCGGCCGGGCTGCGCCGGACGAGTGAGTTCCTGACCCATCCCGTGTTCACCTCGCATCGCAGCGAGACCGCGATGCTGCGATACCTGCGCAAGCTGTCGGACTTCGACATCGCTCTCGACCGGTCGATGATCCCGCTCGGCTCCTGCACCATGAAGCTGAACGCCACCTCGGAGATGGAGCCCATCAGCTGGCCGGAGTTCGCCGGGCTGCATCCGTTCGCCCCCGCTGACCAGGCCGCCGGATACCAGGAGCTGATCGGCGCCCTCCAGGACGCGCTGACCGAGATCACCGGCTACGACGCGGTCTCGCTCCAGCCGAACGCCGGTTCCCAGGGCGAGCTGTCCGGCCTGCTGGCCATCAGGCAGTACCACCGGTCAAGGAACGAGCCGGAGCGGACCGTCTGCCTGATCCCGGAGTCGGCGCACGGCACCAACGCCGCGTCCGCCGCCCTGGCAGGCCTGAAGGTCGTCGTGGTCAAGTGCGGGTCAGACGGCGCCGTCGACCTTGGCGACCTGCGCGCCAAGCTGGAGGCGCACGCTGGTGCCGTCGCGGCGATCATGCTGACTTACCCCTCGACCAACGGCGTGTTCGAGCCGACGGTCGGGGAGGTCTGCGAGCTCGTGCACGCCGCGGGCGGCCAGGTCTACGTGGATGGCGCCAACCTGAATGCCCTGGTCGGCCTCGCCCAGCCGGGCGTGTTCGGGGCCGACGTGTCGCACCTGAACCTGCACAAGACGTTCTGCATCCCGCACGGCGGCGGCGGTCCCGGTGTCGGCCCGGTCGCGTGCCGGGAGCACCTGACCCCGTTCCTGCCCAGGCACCCGGTCCTGCCTGACATCTCGGTGGTCGGCGCCGTCACCGGCGACGTGCCGGCCGAGCTGCGGACCGGCCCGGTCGCGGCCGCGCCGTACGGGTCGGCCGGCATCCTGCCGATCTCCTACGCCTACCTGCTGATGATGGGCGCCGACGGGCTGCGGCAGGCGACGCAGGTGGCGATCCTGAACGCCAACTACGTGGCGCGGCGGCTCGATGAGTACTTCCCTGTCCTGTACTCCGGGCAGGGCGGGCTCGTGGCGCACGAGTGCATCCTTGACCTGCGGCACATCACCGCGCAGTCCGGTATCACCGCCGAGGACGTCGCCAAGCGCCTGATCGACTACGGCTTCCACGCGCCGACGATGTCGTTCCCAGTGGCGGGCACGCTGATGGTGGAGCCGACCGAGAGCGAGGATCTCGCCGAGCTGGACCGGTTCTGCGACGCGATGATCGCGATCGCGGGGGAGATCGCCAAGGTGGCGACCGGTCACTTCGACGCCAAGGACAACCCGCTCAAGAACGCGCCGCACACGGCGTCAATGCTGCTCGCCGACGAGTGGGACCACCCGTACGGCCGGACCGAGGGTGCCTACCCGGCCGGCGGTGACCGGCGCTCCAAGTACTGGCCGCCGGTCCGCCGGATCGAGGGCGCCTACGGTGACCGGCACCTGGTCTGCTCCTGCCCGCCACCGGAAGCCTTCGAAGCCTGAGCCTTGGCAGGCGCGCAAGGCGCAAGCCTGACTTACGAAACGGCGCCGTCTCGGATTAGTGCGGGCGAGCGGCGCTGGGTCCAGGGCCAGGAGAGGACCGAGGCTCCGGCAAGCCACGCGACGATCGCCGCGAAGTAGGTCACCGACCGATGCGGCGGGGCGCGCTGACGGCGGCCGCGAGGATGCTGCCAGTCATCCCACTGGCCCTGTTCATCGCCGGCCTTTCGGCAAGGAAAGGAGGTAATGCCAGGAACCTAACCGAGTCCCTGGTCAGAAATCACCGGCCGTGATGCGATCGCTGCCCATCCGACGCGATCACGTTGCCGGGGCCTGGCTGACGGACACCGTCAGCTGCGCTGGCTTCGCCAGCGTCTGGTACACGACGCAGTACCGTTCGGTGAGGCCGATCAGCGTCTGCAGCTCGTCGGAGCTGGCCTGCGTGTCCAGGTCGAAGCTCAGCCGGATGGCCCAGAACCCGACCGGCGCGTCCTTGCTGACCGAGAGCGTGCCGCGGAAGTCGAGGTCGCCCTCGGCGCGGACGGTTCCGCCGGCAACGGCCACTCCGATCGACGTGGC
>DASWAA010000049.1:0-17699 GCA_036391385.1 Streptosporangiaceae bacterium | reverse complement strand
ACTGATGTCGACCCGGTGAAGGTGACGGCGTCCAGCTCCGGATGCGCCAGCAGCGCCTCGGAGAAGTCCCGCCCCCGCCCCGTCACCACGGTCAGCACGCCGTCGGGCAGGCCGGCCTCGGCGAGCAGGCCGCCGAGCCAGCGCGCGATCATCGGGGTCTGGCTGGCCGGCTTGAGCACCGCGGCGTTGCCGGCGATCAGGGCCGGCGCCAGCTTGCGGGCCGGAGTCAGCAGCGGGTCGTTCCACGGGGTGATCGCCAGGACGACGCCGACCGGCTCGATGCGAACGGTCGTCTGGGTGCCGGCCCGCGCGTCCGCGAGGATCTCTCCCCAGGGCTGGCGGGCGAACGACGCGTAATAGTCGAGGAAGTCGGCGGTCTTGGTCACCTCGACCCGCGCCTCGGCCAGCGTCTTGCCGTTCTCCCTGACCAGCGTGACCGCGCCCTCGTCGGACTTGGCCCGGATCAGCTGCGCGCAGCCAGCGAGCACGGCGGCCCGGTCCAGCGGGCTGGTCCGGCGCCAGGTGGCGAAGCCAGACCGGGCGCGCTCGTAGGCCAGCGCGACCTCGTCCGCGCTCATGGCCGGCACCTCGGCGACGACGGAGCGCACGTCGGAGGGATCGCGGACCATGATCATGGCGGACTCGGCGGCGCGCGGGGCTGCCCCGCCCGGCACTTCCTCGGTCTGTTGTGTCACGTCTGCTCCCTGGTGACGATGTTCTGGCCGCACCAGCTCAGCAGGCACGGCGACGGTCATCCTAGGGAGCGCGGACGTGTCTGTTCAGCCATGCGAAGCGCAACCTTAGATGTACGCCGCGCCACTACCGCCCTCGTTGCCCGGATGGCCAGACTGTCGGCGGGCGATGCGGTCCGCGCATGCCGGCCTGCTCGCGAGCGCCGGTACGCTGCAACCCCCCAGTTGCCGCCTCCTCCGCGGCTACCCATCCGCTGGCGGGCTCCTGCCCGGTATATCTCGTTTATACGCCTGTCGAAGAAATACGGAGTTACGATGGAGTTTGTCGTTATCGCCCAGTACAGGGCACGCGCAGGCGAGGAGGGCCGGGTCGAGGCCGCCTTGAGGAAGATGCGGGACGCCAGCAGGGCTGAGCCAGGCAACCTCGACTACCAGGTGCTCCGCGACCCGGGCCAGCGAGCGGTGTTCGTGCTCTACGAACGCTACGCCGACGAGGCCGCGTTCGAGACGCACCGGGGCACCGAGCACTTCGGCACCTGGCTGATCGGCGAGGTGCTGCCGGCCCTGGAGGAGCGCACCCGCCTTGACCTCGTTCCGCTCGGAGAGTGACGGCCATGGCTGAATCACGTGCCCGCGTGCAGACCGACCGTGCGGATCGGTACGCCAAGCAGCTAGCCGAGCACCTCGGACGGCGCAGCGCTCCGGTCGCCGAGCCGGAAGGTGTCCGGCTGGTCCTGACATCGGGCAGCTGCCTGATGGTCGCCGAGGCTGACCACCTTCTCCTTATCGCCAGCGCAGCCGATGCCGATGCGCTGGGCGCGGTGGAAGAGGTGGTGTCGCGGCATCTGGAGCGGATGGGCCGGCGAGACGAGCTAGCTGTCGCCTGGGTGCGGTCGTAGGGCCGGTATGCGCAGATGCGGAAGGCTAAGGCTTCGCCATCGGCGCTGCGTAACGGAGTAGAAACACAACCGTCATGCGACGGCCACAGGCCGGCAAGGATGGAGGCACTACTAATGATGCTAACAAGGAAGCAGTGGCTAGCTCCCGCGATGGCTGCGCTGGCCACGTCGGCGCTGGTCGCGGGATGTGGCTCGGGCGGAGGGAGCGCCACGCCCGGTGGCAGCGGCGGGCATTACCCGGTTACGGCCGGCGTGCTGCACGCGTTCACCGGGCAGAACGCGTTCTTCGGGCTTAACGCCGAGGCCGCGTGCAAGGCAGCGGCGCAGCAGATCAACGCCTCGGGCGGCATCGTGGGCCACCCGCTGCAGTGCCCGACTTTCGACACCAAGGGCGACCCGGCCGACGCGGTTCCGGTGACCAACCGGATGCTGGTCTCTGCCTCGCACCTGGTCATGGTCGTGGGCCCGGACGGCAGCGACATCCCCTCGGTCCTGCCGCTGCTGGAGAGGGCGAAGGTTCCCGAGCTGAACACCGTTGGTGACCCGCGCTATGACAAGCAGACCTCCCCGGACTTCTGGCGGCTGACACCCTCTGACAGCACGCAGGCACCTGCGCTGGCCTATTACTCCTACACGCACCACCTCACCAAGGTCGCCGTGGTCTTCACCAGTGACCTGTCCGCCCAGACCACCATCGGCCCGTTCACGGCCGCCTACACGCGGATGGGAGGCAAGATCGTCAAGGCCATCACCATCGCCCCGGACCAGTCCTCCTACCAGACCGAGGTCGCGCAGGTCCTGGCCTCCCACCCGCAGGCACTGGTTGGCGAGATGGACTCGCAGACCGCCGCCACCTTCCTGTCCGAGCTGCGCCAGCAGAACGGCAGCATGATCCCGTTCGTGGTCACCCAGCGCGCCACTCAGGGTGACTGGGCGCCGGCCGTCGGCCCGGCGATCGGCAATGCGAACCTCGCCAAGTACGTGACCGCCATCGCCCCGGCGCTGCACGCCCAGGGCGCCGGCTACGACGCGTTCAGCGCGGCCATGACCGCGACCAAGGCCAATCCGTTCGCGGCGCACAACGCGTTCGTGGCCGCTACCTATGACGGCATCCTTGCCATGGCCCTGGCCATAGACCAGGCCAAGAGCCTCGATCCCGCTGTCTGGGTCAAGAACATCTCCAAGATCACGAGCCCCAGCAGCGGCGCTACCGTCGTCAGCACCTATGCCCAGGGCGTCGCCGCGCTCAAGGCCGGCAAGACCATCCAGTTCATCGGAGCGAGCGGCCCGATGATCTTCAACCAGTACAACACCGCCGACCGGCCGTACGCGGCCTGGACCTTCAACCCCGCCACCAGCGGCTGGTCCATGGGCGCGATCCTGCCCAAGGACGCCGGTCAGCACTGATCTAGCAGCACTCAGCTAGCAGCACTGCGCCATTCCCACCAGGCACATGCCTCGCCCCCCAAGGAGCCCCTGATTTGAGTCAAGTCACCCTGAGCCTCGGCTTCGGGCTAGTCACAGCGTCCATACTCGCGATGGGCGCGGTCGGCTTCACCCTGCAGTTCGGGGTCACGAACCTCTTCAATCTGGCTTTCGGCGAGAGCATGACCGTCGCCGCCTTCGCCGCGTACTTCACCCATGTGGACCTGCACTGGAACATGTGGCTGGCGATGGCGGCCGGCGGCCTGGTGGGAATGGTGCTGTCCCTGGCGATCAGCCGCCTGATCTTCGCGCCGTTCCTGAAGCGGGGAACCACCCAGTTCGGCATGGTGATGGTGACGGTCGGTGTCTCGATCATCCTCAAGAACGTCATGCAGATCTTCAGCCAGGGCAACTACTACAGCTATCAGTTGCCGCCGGAGCAGCCCATCCGTTTCCTCGGCATGGTCTTCGCGCCGGAGCAACTCGGGATCATCGTGCTAGCGGTTGCCAGCATGCTGGGACTGCACTTGCTGTTCCGGTACACCCGACTCGGCAAGGCCATGCGCGCGACGTCTGACGATGCCGCGCTGGCTCGCAGCGTCGGGATTCCGACCACCCGTGTCGTCAGTGCCGCCTGGATGCTGTCCGGCCTGCTCGCCGGTCTGGCCGGAGTCGCGCTTGCCATGAACCTGGGCACCTTCAACATCACGACCGGTGGCACCTTCTTGCTGGTCATCGTGGCCGGCGCTGTCTTCGGCAGCGTGGGCGAGCCCTACGGAGCGATGCTGGGAGCACTGGTCATCGGGGTTGCAAGTGAGCTAGCGGCCATCATCGACCCGGCGCTCAAGGACGTGGTCGCCTTCTCCATCTTGGTCATCGTCCTGCTGGTGCGACCTGAGGGCCTTCGCTCCGGCCGGGTGCAGATGAGAACGGAAGTCACGGCATGAGCGCCGCACTGCAGAGCTACATGGCGACCCTGGTCATCTACCTCGGGGTCAACTCGATTGCCTGCTGGGGGCTGAACCTGCAGTTCGGCGTCGGCGGCGTGATGAACTTCGCGTTCATCTTGTTCCAGTCCATCGGCGCGTACATCACCGCGGTGCTGACCCTCCCCAAGTCCACTCCTGCCGTCGCCGAGACTTATGTGCTCGGCTGGCATCTGCCCTGGCCGCTTCCCCTGCTGGGGGCGGCCCTGGCGGGCGCGGTGCTCGCCCTTGCCGTCGGTTCCTTCGCCCTGCGGCCCAAGCGGCGCGACTTCCAGGCGACCGTGATGCTGGTCGTCTCGATCATCGCATCGACCCTGGTCGTCAATGAGCAAGGCTGGTTCAACGGCGGCCAGGGCCTGTTCGGGATACCGCAGCCGTTCGCCGACCGGCTGACCGTCAGTATCACCGGATACGACTGGTTCTTCCTCGGTGTCACAGCCGTCGTCACGGCCATGTTCCTGCTCTTTATCCACCGGCTCACCGGGTCGCCCTGGGGACGCCGGCTGCGCGCGATGCGCGAGAACGCTGACGCGGCCGAATCCCTGGGCGTCAACGTGCAGACGGAGAGCCTGAAGGTCTACATGATCGGTGGCGCCATCGCCGCCGTCAGCGGTGGCCTGCTCGTGGAGTTCATCGGGGCGTGGTCCCCGGCTGCCTGGGGAACCGGCGAGACCTTCATCTTCTTCGTCGCGATCATCGTCGGCGGGCTCGGGAACAACTTCGGGGCAACATTCGGCGCGTTCCTGGTGCTGGGCGTCTTCCTGGAACTGCCGACCTTCCTGCCGCCGATCGGCAGTGCGAATACCGAGGAAGCGCTCCAGGCTGCCTCCATCGGCCTGCTCGTCCTGGTGTTCTTGTGGTGGCGCCCGCAAGGTGTATTCCCCGAGCGCAGGCGCAAGCTGTCCCGGCTCGTGACGCAGCAGGGGGGCGCGACGGCCTCGGCCGACTCGATCGCCCGCAAGGCTGAGGTCAGCTCGCATGTCCTCGGTCTTCCGGGAAGCTCGGCTGATGCCGCGAAGCTGTTCGTGCGCGACCTCAGCCGTGATTTCGGCGGCGTCCTTGCGGTGGACGGGCTCTCCTTCGAACTAGCGCCCGGTCAGGCCACGGGGCTGATCGGGCCGAACGGCGCTGGCAAGTCCACCGCACTGAAGCTGATCGCCGGCGCCATCCGGCCGGCCGCCGGCCAGGTGCTTGTCGACGGGCTCGACGTGGCCGGATGGCCGTCGCACAAGGTGGCCAGGCTCGGCGTGATCCGCACCTTCCAGCACACCAGCGAGTTCGGGAAGCTGACCGTGCTGGAGAACCTGCTGGCTGGAGCTCCCGGGCAGCCAGGCTCCTCGTTCGGCGGCGCGCTGCTCGGACGCCGGCACTCCCGGCCCAGGCAGCGCGAACTGCTCGACGAGGCGTGGGTGCTGCTGGAGGACTTCCAGCTGACCGCGCACGCCGACACCCTGGCCGGCCAGCTCAGCGGTGGCCAGCGCCGGCTGGTGGAGATCATGCGGGTGCTGATGGCCCGGCCGCGCATCCTGCTGCTCGACGAGCCGATGGCGGGGGTGAACCCCACCCTGCGGCTGACGATCGAGGAGCACCTGCAGCGGCTGCGCGACGCGGGCCTGACCATGCTGATGGTCGAGCACGAGCTCGGATCGGTGGAGCGGGTGTGCGATTCGGTGATCGTCATGGCCCAGGGCAAGGTCCTCGCGACCGGAACGATGGACGAGCTTCGCAGGAACCAGGAGGTTGTCAGTGCCTACCTCGTCGGGTGACAGCATGCCCTCGCTGTCGAAAGCGGAGTCCGCGTTCGCCCCGCCGGCGGACGTGGTGCTCGAGGCCGCGCTGACCGTGGCGGGCCTGTCGGCCGGCTACGGCGACACCCCCACCATCATGGACGTCGACCTGACCGTGCACCGCGGCGAGATCGTCACGGTGCTCGGTCCGAACGGGGCAGGGAAAAGCACCCTGCTCAAGGCGGTGCTCGGTCACTTGCGCCCGATGGCCGGGAGCGTACTGCTCGGTGACCGGGACCTGACCGCGCTGCGCAGCGACCAGATCTGCAAGCTGCTGGTCGGCTACGTACCGCAGGTGCGGGACACCTTCCCGCGGCTGACCGTGCTTGAGAACCTGGAAATGGGCGGCTACACCCTGCCCAGGCACACGGTCAAGGAGCGCATTGCCGAGGTGATGGAGCTCTATCCGCAGCTCAGCCGGATGGCACATCGCCAGGGCGGGCACCTGTCGGGCGGCGAGCGCAAGATGCTGGCGGTCGCCCGCGCGATGATGATCAGGCCGTCGCTGCTGGTGCTGGACGAGCCGACAGCGGGACTGGCGCCCAAGCCCGCCAACGAGCTGCTCACTGAGCACATCGCCACGCTGGTCGGCACTGGCGTTTCGCTGCTCATGGTGGAGCAGCGTGCCCGCGAGGCGATGTCCATCTCGCACCGGGCGTACGTCATGGCCGCGGGCCGTGTCGTGATGAGCGGCCGGGCGGACGTCCTGCTCGCCCGGCCTGACATCGGGGACGTGTTCCTCGGCCGTACCTCGGAGGAGACACCGTGACGAACGCCCGTGCCGTCGTGATCGACGGCTTCGACGACGTGCCGCACCTGGCCGCCATCGCGGTGCCCGGGCTCGCGCCCGATCAGGTGCTGATCGCCGTGCAGGCAGCGTCGATCAACGCCTTCGACTGGAAGGCGGCAGAAGGCCGGTTCAAGGACAACTTCGACTACCAGTTCCCGGTCACGATCGGCCGCGACTACGCGGGCGTGGTCACCGCCGTCGGCTCCGCGGTGACCAGGGTGCGGCCGGGTGACGAGGTCTTCGGCTACTTCACCGGGCAGACCCTGCACCGAGGCTCGTACGCGACGCACGTCTGGTGCGGCGAGGACGAGTGCTTCGTGCCCCGGCCGGACGGTCTGGCCGCGGAGGTCGCGGCGTGCCTGCCGCTGTGCGGCGTGGTCGCGCTGCGGTGCGTGAACGCCGTCCAGGCCGCCGAAGGATCGCGGGTGCTGATCGTCGGAGCACCCGGCGGCGCGGGCAGCTTCGCCGTCCAGCTCGCGGCCGGGCGCGGTGCGCACGTGATCGCCACCGGCCTGCCGGAGGACGAGGAGTACCTGCGTGACCTGGGCGCTGCCGAGATTGTCGAGCCAGGAGACGGACTGATCGACGCGGTCCGGTCGCGCTATCCCGACGGGCTGGACGGGCTGATCGACATGGTCAGCTACCGCCCGGTCTTCGAGCAGCACCTGGACCTGCTGGCCGACGGCGGCCGGGCGGCGTCGCTGCACCGGGCCGTGGACGATGCTCTCTTCGCCGAGCGCGGGCTGCACGGGACGAACGTGGGCAGCATGCCGGACCGGTCGCTGCTCGAGCAGCTTGGCACGCTGGCCGCTCAAGGTGAGCTCCGGGTGCCTATCTCCGGCCGGTACGGACTCGACGAGGCGGTCGCCGGACTGGCCGACGCGAAGGACAAGCACTCCCGCGGCAAGCGAGTCATCGTGCTTGACGGTCCCGCCGGATAGGCCGGATAGGCCGGATAGCGAAAGGCGCCGCGGAAGGTCATCCCTTCCGCGGCGCCTTTCGCCGTCGGCTGCGTCAGGCGTCGACCCTGCCATAACCTTCGATGTCGGGGAACGGGGGTGTCCGGTCGGCCTGCAAGTCGACCTGGAAGGTGTTCAGGAGCATCCCGAGCATGCTGAAGTTGCCCAGGCAGCCGATGGTGTCGACCAGCCCGGCCTCGCCGAAGGCGGCGAGTGCCCGCGCGAACACCTCGTCAGTGACGAAGTGATCCCGCAGCACCTGCGTGCAGAACTCGTAGAAGACCTGATCCTCGGGCCGGGCGAACTGAACCGGCTTGTGGTCGGCGATCGCCGCGAGGGCCTCGGGCTCGATGCCGTGCGCGATCGCCTTGTCCACGTGGGCGTTCCAGGAGTACTGCGCATCCCAGAACCTGGCCGCGATCAGCAGGCTCAGCTCACGAAGACGCTCGGGCAGCTCGGACTCGAAGCGGCAGTAGGCGCCAAGCGCCTCGACTCGCTCGCACAGTCCCGGACTGCGCAGCCAGACGAGGAACGGGCCCCGGGTACCGCCGCGCCGACTCGCGATCTGCTCGCTGATCCGGGCCTGGCGTTCGGACAGCTCACCCAGTGGGGGGAGTCTCATTGCTGTGAACCTCTTAGTTCCCTGTTAGTGCTGGCCGGCGTCTTTGGGGAGGATCTGGCCCATCGACCAGCCGCTGGTGGCGGGGTTGAAGGTCCAGACGGCGTAGGGCCGGTCGGCGGTGTTGTACTGGTTGAAGACCATCGGGCCGCTGGCTCCGATGAACTGGATGGTCTTGCCGGCCTTGAGCGCGGCGACCCCCTCGGCAAAGGTGCCGACCACCGTGGCGCCCGGGGACGGGGCAGTGATCTTGGCGATGTCCTTGACGTAGGCCGACGGGTCGATGGACTTGGCCATCTCCATCGCCAGCGCGAAGGCGATCACGCCGTCGTACTGGGCCGCGACAAAGGAGTTGTGCGCCGCGAACGGGTTGGCCTTGGTGGCCTTCATGGCGCTGGCGTAGGCGTCATAGGCGGTGCCGGTCGCGCTGAGCGCGGGGGCGATGGCGGTGACGTACTTGGCCAGGCTGGACTGCCCGATCGCCGGGCCGACTGCCGGTGCCCAGTCGCCCTGGGTGGCGCGCTGGGTCATGATGACGGGAATGATGCTGCCGTGCTGCTGGCGCATCTCGGACAGGAACGTGGCGGCCGTCTGGGCGTCCATCTCGCCGACGACTGCCTGCGGGTGGGCCGCCAGGACCTGGGACACCTCGGTCTGGTACGAGGACTGGTCCGGGGCGATGGTCAGGGCCTTGACGATAGTGCCGCCCATCTTGGTGTACGCCGCCTTGAACGGACCTGTCGTGGTCTGGGCGGACAGGTCGCTGGTGAAGATCTCGGCGACCTTCTTGAAGCCCTTGCTGTAGGCGTAGTAGGCCAGCGCGGGCGCCTGGGTGCTGTCGCTGGGCGTCAGCCGCCAGAAGTCCGGCGAGGTCTGAGTGTCATAGCGCGGGTCGCCGACGGTGTTGATCTCCGGGATCCCGGCCTTCTCCAGCAGCGGCAGGACCGAGGGGATGTCGTTACCGTCCGGGCCGAGCACCATGACCAGGTGCCCGGTCGCCACCAGCATCCGGTTGGTCACCGGGACCGCGTCGGCGGGGTCGCCCTTGGTGTCGAATACCGGGCAGGTCAGCTGGTGACCCAGAATGCCGCCGGCCCCGTTGACCTGCTGCGCCGCCGCCTTGCACGCGGCCTCGGCGTTGAGCCCGAAGAACGAGTTCTGCCCGGTGAACGCGTGCTCCACCCCGACAGCGACCGTGAAATGCCCGCCGCTCCCGCTACCGCCGGAGTTGCCGCCTCCCGAGGAGGAGCAGCCGGCCGCCAGGGCAGACACGGCAACGAGTGCCGACGCTGCTAGCCAGCGCTTCCTTGTGAGCATCATTAGATTCGATACCATCCTTCCGGCCCGCGGCCGTCGCGTGAGTGCTTGTGTTCTACTCCGACCCGCGGCACGGATGGCGAAGCCTTAGCCTTCCGCATCTGCGCACATCAACCACGACAACCGCCGCTAAACCGCCCGTACCGCGGGCACCGGGCTCATCCGGTCGCGGGTGCCAGAAGCGCGCCGAGGTAGGACTGCCCGACCATAAGCCGCCGGACCGCGATGCACGCGAATCATTAGAGTTCGCCAGCCGGGCGATCAGAGCGTTGATCAAGGTCGCGCCCGGCCATACGCTGGCCGCACCCTCGCGAGGCAGCGCAGTCTCGCGTGCCCGGGTGCCGGGCCGGGAGCGTTAACCCGGCGCGGTGCGCCCGCGCAGTGGCGCAGTCGACCGAAGGATGGCTCGCATGACGTTGCAGTTCCAGCAGGCACGCACCCTCGTCGACGACGCGCGCGCCCGTGCTCTTGAGATCGGCAAGGCGCTGAGCATGGCCGTCGTCGACTACGGCGGCTTCGTAGTGCTGATCGAGCGCATGGACGGCGCCCGGCCGATGACGCCGGACATCGCCCTGTCCAAGGCCTACTCGGCGGCAGTGATGCAGCGCCCGACCTACATGCTGGAGAACTGGCGGAACTCGGACCCGGTGTTCTTCACGCAGGTCGGCCGGATGGGCCAGCACCCGATCGTGGCGACCAAGGGCGGTTACACGCTCAAGCGCGACGGCGTCATCGTGGGCGGACTCGGCATCTCCGGCGGAAGCCCGGACGAGGACCAGCGGATCTGCGAGGACGTGCTGCGAGCAGCCGGGTTCGACCTGGACTTCCCCGAATGGGCGGGAGCCCGCAAGCACTGACCCGACCCCGAACGACCTTCTCTACCCAGTTACAGCGCCAGGGAGGCAGCCATGGCCGACGACTTCAAGTACCACATCGATCATCACGGGAGCCTGGTGCGGCCACCAGCGCTGCAGGCCGCCCGGGCCAGCGGCGACCCCGATGCGCTGGCCGCGGCCCAGGAACAGGCGGTGATCGACGCCGCGCACCTGCAGCGTCGGCTGACGCTGTCGGCCGTCGGCGACGGCCAGTTCCGCCGCGACTTCTTCGAGTCTGTGGTCTACGACCACGTCGGCGGCTTCGGGCCGGCCGACGGGCCAGCGCCACTGGCTGACATCGCGGCGATCGCTCCGGTGCGCCGCCGGGTCGCCCCCGACGAGCCGCAGGCAGGCGGGCGGCTGGCACAGGCCGAGGTCGCGCCGGTGCTCGCCACCGTCGACCGCCCGGTCTTCGTCGCCCTGCCAGCACCCGGCTACCTCGCGGCCCTGGGCTCGTCGCTCGCTGACTCGTCCTCGGTGGATGCCGTCCGCACCCGCGGCGAAGCGCTCGCGGCGATCCTTCGCCAGGAGATCCAGGCGCTCGCGGCCGACGGAGTCGCCTACGTCGCGCTCGGCAACCCGCTGTATGCCCCGCTCCTGACTGTCGCCGGACGGGAGCGGCTGGCCGCCGATGTCGACACCAGCGCCGTGCTCGGCGCGATGATCGCGGCCGACCGGGCCGCGGTCTCCGGGCTCGAGGTTCCCGAGAACTTCCGGGTCGGTCTTGACCTGACCGATTCCGGACCGCTCCCGACGACCGAGCGGGGCTATGACCCAGTGGCGCTGAACCAGCTGCTCGACGGGATCCCGTTCCACCGCCTGTGCGTCGACTTCCCCCTGGAGGCATCAGCCCGGCTGCCGCTTGACCTGGTCAAGCCCGGGCTGCTGGTCAGCCTCGGGATCGTGGACGTCTCTACCGGCGAGGCCGAGACGATCGACGCGCTGCTTGAGGTACTTGACCCGATCTTCGCCGAGCGCGGTGACGACGACCTGGCGATCGCCACGAACGGAGGCTTCGCCCCCCTCGCCGACCAGCCGCTGATGGACGCCGACCAGCAGCGCGCCAAGCTGCGCCTGATCGAGACGGTGGCCCGTTACTACTGGGGCAACGAGATCTGACGCCCGCTACAGCTTCACGAGAGGTATGACCATGCCTGACACGCCCGTTGATCTTCGTTCCGAGCTTGCCACTGCCACCAGGATCCTGGCCCAGCACAACCTGATCGGCATGTTCGGGCATGTCAGCGTGCTGACCGACGATCCGGAGCGGTACCTGGTCTGTCCCGGAGCGGGCGCGCGCAAGGACCGGTGCCGCTCCACCGACGTGCTCGAGCTCGGCCTGGACGACGAGTTCGAGCCCGGACGCCCTCTTGAGCTGTACATGCATTCCGAGGTGCACAGGATCAAGCCGCAGATCAAGTCGCTGATCCACGTCCATTCGCCGGCCCTGGTCGCGCTCAGCGCGATGGCGGAGGTGCCGACCGAGCTGCTCATGCTGCACGCGAGCTTCTGGCCGGAGGTCATGCCGATCTGGGAAGAGGTCGACCTGGTCAAGGACCGGGCGGCAGCGCAGCGCATGGTCGGCCTCCTTGGCGACGAGGCGCTCCTGCTGCTGCGCTGGCACGGCGCGGTGATCGTGGGCAAGACACTGCAGGAGGCGGTCTTCCGGGCGCTGCTGGCCGAGGAGCACGCGAACCAGCTGGTCACCGCGCTTTCGCACGGTCGGCCGCTGGCGCCGGTGCCCGCGAGCACGGACCGCGGCGAGCTGTACGCGAAGGTTCTCTCGCCCCGTACGCACGGCATGCACTGGGGTTACGCGGGCTCCTTCGTCACGCTCCCGCCGGACGCCCGCGGCCGGTCCTGACTTCCCGCGTGGCTGGGGATGCTACCTTCCCGGCCCCGCACTGGTCAGTCGTTCCTGAACGACGGGGCGCTGCGGGGGCCGTCGTCGTCGTCGGCTTCCCAGGTTTCGAGGCCTTCCCTGACGGCCAGGGCGGCGATGACGAGCGCGGCGACCGGGTCGGCCTGCCACCATCCGAGCGCGGAGTTGAGGACCAGGCCGAGCAGGGCAGCGGCAGATGTCCAGGCGCAGAACGCCGTCTCGGCGGCGTCTGCGATCAGGGTGCGGCTGCCCAGCGCCCGTCCGGTGCGCCGCTTGGCGATGGCAAGGGCTGGCATGACGAGAAGAGCGGCCGCGGTGATGACAAGGCCGGCCGGGCTGTGGGCGGGCCGGGCGCTGATGACCAGGTCGTAGCTGCTTTCGGCGGCGAGGTAGGCGGCCAGGGCGAAGAAGGTGACGCCGACGAGGCGGACCGCGCGGGTGTCGCGGTCCTGGCCTGCGGTCTCGCCGCGCAGCTGCCAGATCACGATGCCGGCGGAGGTCAGCTCGATCAGCGAGTCGAGCCCGAATCCGGTCAGGGCGATCGACCCGGCTGTGATCCCGGCGGTGATCGCGACGGCGGCCTCCGCGGTCATCCAGGCGATGCTGGCGTATTCCAGCCGGAAGCCCCGGCGGCGCAGCCGCCGCTGCTCACCTTCGAGGGCGGTCACCGGCGGTGCCCGTAAGCGGGGCACAGCGCGACCGCGCTGCCCGTGGCCGAGAGCAGATCCTCGGCGGCGGCGAGCATGACCCGCAGGTCGTGCCCGGCGGCTGGGGCGAGGGAGTATACCGATGCCCTGCCGTCCGGGCGGACCTCGATCAGCTGGCACTGGCGCAGGCAGGCCAGGTGCTTGGAGACCGTGGACTGCGCCAGGCCGAGGGCGCGGGTCAGGTCAACCACCCGGGCCGGCCCGCTGGCCAGGCGGGCGATGATGGCCAGCCGGGCCGGGTCGGCCAGGGATCGGAACAGCGCTGCGGCGGGTTCGAGCCCTGCGCGGGCGGACCCGGTCATGCCGGAAGTCGTCATCGCCATGCGGCGATGTTATCGCTAGAGGGGACCTTCGGGAAGGCGGGGCGGGACGTGCGGGACTGCCGCGGCCAACGCCGGCCGGTGAGCATGGAAGCCAGGAACATCTCCGCAAGCGAGGAGGGCGTCATGCTGATCAGGAACCGGGTCGCCGCAGGGGTTGCGGCGGCCGTCGCCGCGGGCGGGCTGCTGGCAGGAGCGGCCATCCCGGCACAGGCATCGGCCTCGCAGCCGCTGGCGGCGCGCACCGGCAGCGCGGCCCAGCAGTACGGCATGCACATGGAGGCGCAGCTGCGCGGACACGGTGCCTACCGTTCGGCGCGGGGCCATGCTGACTACCAGTCCTACCGGTACCGGCACATGGACGTGTCGCTATGGAACGTGCGGCGGCTGGCCGGCCACGTTGTCGTGATCTACGTTCACGGCACGCGGGCCGGGACCATGCGGATCTGGAGTGGCGGCTCCGGCCACTTCGAGCGCGGCTACGGCATCCCCCGATGCGGTCCGGGCACCGTCATCACGATTCGTACCCGATCCGGAGCGCTGGTGGCCACCGGAATCTTCCGCCGCCACTGGATGATGATGCGCTGACACCGCAGCCGCACGAGGAGGAACAGCGATGAGGATTCCTTGCGGCGGGCTCGCCGTGGTCACCGTGGCGAGCCTGGCCGCCGCCATCACAGCCTGCGGGTCAGCCGGCACGCCGGCCAGCAGCCCTTCACCCCGCCCGCCAGCGGCCTACAACACCGCCGACCTGGCGTTCACCCGGACCATGATGGTCCTCCAGGACCAGGCCGGGCAGATCACCGCGCTCCCGGCCGGGCGAGCCGCCACGGGCCAGGTCCGCCGCTACGCAGCGACCGTGCGTGACCAGGCCCGGGCCAGCCAGCAGACCATGCTCGGCTGGCTGCACAGCTGGCACCGGGCGGCGCCAGCGCGCTGGTCGCCAGGAGCAGCCGCGCCGTACCCGATGGGACCGCAGATGATGCGGTTCACAGGCTGGACCCGATACTGGACCGGAACAGGCCACGGCTGGCATGCCCTGGCCGGCCTGCGCGGCCCCGCCTTCGACACGGCGTGGACAGCGATGATGGCGCGCGGATACGCCGCCCAGCTCGCGCTCGCCCGCCAGGAACTGCGCCACGGCACCAGCCCCTGGGCGCGGCGTCTCGCATTGGCCATGATCACGCGGTCCCAGACCGGGCTGACCCGGATGCAGTCCTGGTACCGCACCTGGGGCGGGCCCAACTGGGACCACCCGCGCTGGTGGAACCAGTGGGACGGCTGGAACTGGCAGCCTGGCCGGACCCAGCATTACCCAGTCAGAAACCACCGCACGCGCGGCCAGCAGGGCCGGTGGAACGGCTGGAACAGCAACTGCGGCTGCTGGTAAGCCCGGCATCGGCAGCAGCCAGCCCTCACCGGCCAGGCCGTAACCGCGCGCCTCTCCGGGCAGGGCGCTCACACCGGAGGATGGCGCCGCGCCAGCGGTGCCATCTCGGCGCGACACGCCGGCCCGGCGCCATCACGCCCGTGGACCTTGATCTTGATCCTGGTCAGGCGGCCAGACCGCGCCCCGCGATCGTCGCAGGATCGTGCGGCCGGCCAGACCGCGCAAGGTCAGCGGCCCGGGGTTCCCGGTGAAGGCCCAGATGACACCGGTTCCGAGCGCCTCGGGGCCGGTGGCCGGAAAGCGGCCGGCCGAACGTCAGGTGCATGGCCCAGAGCACAGTCGCCGTCGCAGCGCGGCTAATCCACTCCTCAGCCCGCTCCGGGGCGGGTGCGGGCCGGCTCACTTGGCCGCCTTCGGGGCGCGTGACCTGGGCAAACTAACGGGGAGCGGGTCACCTTCGATCAGGATTCGGTGGTTCGCATCGTGAGGCGTTAGGCCCACGCAAGGTCTGACCTCGATATTCGCGGGCGCTCTGGCCCCTGCGCGAACTATCGCCGGGAGCACGAGGGCTCCGGTGGCCGTCGGCTTTCGGTGTCACTGCTGATCAGTACGGTCGAGCCGTTACCTCTACTCAGCAAGGGGCTGGCCGATGCCGCTGAAGGTTGGCGAGATGATCAAGATGCTCGAGGCTGACGGCTGGTACCTGGTTGTCACCGCCGGAAGCCACCGGCAGTACAAGCATCCGGTCAAGCCCGGACGGGTAACAGTAGCTGGGAAGCCCAGCGCTGACTTGCCACCTGGCACTGAGCGAAGCATCCTAAGACAAGCAGGTCTGAGGAGGACGCAGTGAGCAGCTACGCCGTCGTGGTCGAGCGCGCCGAGGATGGTGGCTTTGGCGTCTGGTGCCCTGACCTTCCCGGCTGCGTGGCCGTGGCCGACACCGAGGCGCAGGCGCTGGCCGACATACGCACTGCGATCAAGATGCACCTGGCGGGCATGCAAGAGGATGGCCTGCCTATCCCGCATCCGGCGACGGTCTCAGCGGCGGTTATCACGCTCGACGCGGCCTGAGGCTTGTCACGGCGGCTGGGCCGCCCTCGTGACCTGGCAAGGCGAACCGGGATCGAGTCTCCTTCGATCAGGACGGGCTGGCTCGCGCCTTGTAGCGTTCGGCCCGCTGCCGTGATCGTTTGCAGAGCGATCCTCGTGGTGGCGGCGAGCTCGGAGATAGCCGGTGGTCTGGCACGGCGTCAGGCGTCGCTGTGCTGCGGCCCGTAGACATTCCACAGCTCGCCAGCGAAGAACTGGCCGAACCGCTCCAGGGCGGCGACGCGGTGAGGTCCGTCGGCGCGGATGGTGGTGAGCTGGTGGGCGAATTCGGTCAGGCGCAGGCGCAGAGTTCCTGTCGCGAGGACGCGGGCCCCGTCGTCCTGCGCCGCGGCCACGTGGCCGGCCAGCAGCCGGATATGCAGGGTCGACGTGTCCGGCCAGATCCGGCTGGGCTCGCCGTGCCAGATGTCCTTCTGGCCGCTGAGGGTGCGGGGCTGGCCCTTGGCATCGGTGAAGAACAGCCGGTACAGCATCAGGCGGCGGTCCGGCGCACCGTCGGGCACGAAGAGGTTGAACCAGCCCCGCTCGACCTGACGCCGGCCCCCGAGGCTTGCGGCGTCAATCCACCCCTCAGCGCGGGCGCAGTGCTCGGGATCATCCAGGAAGTGCTCCACATCGTCGGCCGTGATCGTGAGCCGGAAGGCTATTGGTACTGGGTGCCCTCGGCCTGCCGCACTCAGGAGGCCGTTGCTCCGCCGGAATGCGCAGGTCCCGCTCATTTCCTCGGTGAACGACAGCGATGTGCTGTCCGGGCGGCGGGCCGGCGGGCCCTGTTGCTGGTCCGCCGGCTGTCCGGCGGGTTCCAGATCGGCGCCCGTGGCCATGACGGCCGGCCGCGGCTCCAGCAGCCGGGTGCACATGCGGTCCGCCAGGGCGGCGATCGTCAGCGACGGATTGGTGCCGACCGGCCCCGGCATCACGGCGCCGTCGGCGATGTACAGCCCTGGATGCCCGAACACCTCGCCATAGGAATCGCAGACCCCCACGCTGGCGTCGCGCCCCATCGGGGCGCCGCCGACCGGATGCACGGTGATGATTCGCTTGCGCAGCGACATCGGATTGCCTACGTACCGAGCGCCGAGCACAGCCGCGACCCGGCGCATAGTCGCCTCTACCCGCTCGAAGTACGCCTCGCTGGCGGCCGTCGTCCAGGCCAGTTCCAGCTGGCTGCCGCGCAGCGACAGCAGGCCGTCGGGGACGTCCCGGCCCATGCCAAGCAGCGGCAGCGAGCTGACCGATAGCGAATCGATGCCGATGAGCTCGGACAGCTCCCCGGAGATGTCGGTGTCGTGCACGCGCGCCACGACGGCCCGGAGGCGCTCAAGGGCGACCCGAGCCAGGCGCCGCGTATCTCCGCGTACGTCCGCTGCCTCCACGAGCCAGTCGACGAAGGCCGGATAGCCGCCGTCCTCGATGTAGGCGCCCCGGCCCGTCTCCTCCGGGTTGTCATGCTCGTCGCTCAGGCGGATGGCACTGGTGATCACGGGCCCGCGGCTAGCCTCAAGCGGGCGGACGCGGTTGTGGTTCTTGGCGTCGACCAGAAAGCCGAGCACGTCCCCGTTGCTGCTGAAGCGGGTGCCGAGTACCGAACTCAGACCGGGGAAGTGCGGACGGTTGCGCAAGAGCAGGTAGGAGGTGCCGAAGGTGCCGGCGGCCAGCACGAGCCGGTCGCACCCGATCGTCCGCGACGGCAGCGCGGCAGCGTCGGGGGCCCGGTCCTGGTCCCGCAGGTCGTACTGGACATAGTCCACTTCGTATCCGCCGCCCGGCCTGGGGCGGATGGCCCGCACCTCGTGGCCGGTACGCAGGTCAGCGCCGTAGTGCTTGGCGGCGGAGAGGTAGGTGTAGTCCAGGGAGTTCTTGGCGCCGATGTTGCAGCCGATATCGCACTCGCCGCACAGGCGGCAGGTGCTGCGCTGCCGGCCATGCAGGTTGCCGTAG
>DASWAA010000048.1:0-10390 GCA_036391385.1 Streptosporangiaceae bacterium | reverse complement strand
CCGACCCCGTGGCGGCGGCCAGGGCGAGCGTCCGCGCCAAGGTGGTCAACGCCGGGCAGGTCTGCACCTCCCCCAGCCGGTTCCTGGTCGACCGCGCCATCGCGCCCGCGTTCACCGAGGCGTTCGTCGCCGCGATGCAGGCGATCAAGGTCGGCGACGGCCTGGCCGACGGCGTGCAGATGGGCCCGATGGTGAGCGCACGGCGCCGGGGCGGCGTGCACCGCCTGGTCGCCGACGCGGCCGAGCGCGGCGCTCGCGTGCTGCTCGGCGGCGAGCCGGTGCCGGGCCCTGGGTTCTTCTACCCGCCGACCGTGCTGACCGACGTCCCCGCCGACGCCGAGCTGCTGCGCGAGGAGCCGTTCGGCCCGGTCGCGCCGATCTCGGCCTTCGACGACCTCGACGAGGCGCTGGCCAGCGCCAACGCGCTGCCCTACGGACTAGCCGCCTATGCCTTCACCGACTCTGCGGCCACCGCGGAGCGGCTGATCGCGGGGTTCGAGGCAGGCATCCTGTCGATCAACCACTGCAGCGGCTCGGTGCCGCAGGCACCGTCCGGCGGCGTCAAGGACAGCGGCTACGGCCGCGAGGGTGGCCACGAGGGCCTGTCGGGCTACCTGGTCACCAAGCGTGTCTCGCATCGGCTGAGTCCATGATCTGGTGCCGCTTCGACGACGGGGGAAGGCCGCGGTACGGCCTGGTCGACGGGGACGTCGTCACGCCGGTCGCCGGGAGCCCGCTCACCCGGTGGCACCGGCTTCGCCGCCAGCCGCTCCGGCTGGCGGACCTGCGGCTATTGCCGCCGGTTGTCCCTGGCACGTTCTACTGCGCTGGCCTGAACTACAAGGGCCACGCGCAGCGGGCGGCCGCCGGCGACTACCCGCACGGGGCCGTGCCCACCCGCCCGGAGATCGGCTACCGCGCCAACAGCGCCCTGATCGGGCACGGCGAGCCGATCGTCCGGCCAGCCGACTGCGACGAGCCGCTGGTGGCCGAGGGTGAACTAGTCGCCGTGATCGGTCGCAGCACTCGGCACGCTACGCCGGACGAGGCGAGGGCCGCCGTGCTCGGCTGGACCATCGGCAACGACGTCAGCGCGCGCGGCTGGCAGCGCACCGATCGCACCTTCTGGCGGTCCAAGAACAGCGACACCTTCAAGCCGATGGGGCCCTGCCTGGTCACGGGCACCGACCCGCTGGCGGCGACGACCACGGTGCGGGTCGACGGGCAGGTGGCGGCCTCCTTTCCCACCGGGGACATGCTGTTCGACCCGTACGAGTTCATCACGGCCATGTCCCGCTACATCACCCTGCGGCCCGGCGACGTCGTGTGGATGGGCACCGACGAGACCGCCGCCGTGATGCCCGGGCAGGTCGTCGACATCACGATCGACGGCCTCGGGACCCTGTCCAACCCAGTTATCGAGGAGAAACTGTCATGAGCAGCGACCGGCCCGCTTTCATCCATCACGTCAACTTTCCGACGACCGACCCCGAGCGGACCAAGGAGTGGTATACGAAGGTCTTCGGGATGAAGTACATCCAGCCCAAGAGCAACACCAAGGTGGTGCTCATGACGCGGGGCAACTTCGACCTGCACTTCACGCCGGTCGAGGAGATGGACCGGATGGCGCCCTACCACTTCGCGGTCGAGGTCGAGGACTGGGACGGATTCCTGGCCCACCTGCGCGAACTCGGCATCAGGCACACCAGGCCGATCACCCGGCCGGAGAACAACTCCATGTTCTGCTACATCCACGACCCCGACCACACCATGATCGAGATCGTGTACCACCACCGCAGGCAGTTCCCGCCGGTGATGGAGTACGACCCGGCCGAGAACATGGCGAAGGCCAGGGCCGGCGCCGGCGCGCGGGCCGAGTGAGGCCGGCGATGACCTGGGCAGACCGCGACGACGTCCGGCTGTACTACGAGGTGCACGGCAGCGGCCCCGCGGTGCTGTTCGTGCACGGCTCGGGCGGGCACCACGCCGCCTGGTGGCAGCAGGTCGCCGCGCTGCGCGGCGACCACACGGTCATCACGATGGACCTGCGCGGCTTCGGCTGCTCCCGCTGGCACGGCGAGCACGATGCCAGGGCCTTCCCCGGTGACATCGTCGCCGTGCTCGATGCCGTGGCCGCCGACGGGGGGCCGGAGCGGGCCGTGCTCGTCGGCCAGTCCATCGGCGCGGCGGCCGCGCTGCGCGCGGCACTGAGCCGCCCCGACCGCGCCGCCGGCGTCGTGCTCGCGCACTCGCTCGGCGGTCTGAAGCACCCCGAGCTTGCCGAGCTGGTGAAGGCCGACCGGGCCGCCGCCGAGAAGATGCCGGTGCTCGACCGCCTGCTCACGCCCGCGTTCCGGGCCGAGCGTCCCGACCTGGCGTTCCTGTTCCAGCAGATGGGCACGTTCAACACGGCCAAGATGGCGGACCTGCGCAACCTGAACAGCGACGGCCCCACCCTGGCCGAGCTCGACGCCGCACCGTTCCCTGTGCTGCTGCTGGCCGGCGAGAAGGACGGCGTGCTCAGCCCCGGCACCGTGCGGCGAGCTGGCGAGCTGCTGGCCAGCGCCCAGGTCGAGGTGGTGGCAGGAGCGCCGCACTCGATGTACTGGGAGACGCCGGCGCTGTTCAACGACGCCGTCCGCCGGTTCGTCGCCGAGGTCGCCAAGCACCAAGAAAACTAGAACATGTTCTAGCCAATCTCTTGTCACGTGCGCCCGCCGTTGTTATAGATGTATCAACAAGGCGTTAACAGCGCGTTACGTCGTACGGTTTCGCCATATCTGGCGATCTCCACAGGCTGCTGCGCTGCTGTGCCATGCCCATTTTCGGCCTGCCTGCATCGGTACTCCGGAGGTGCACGTGAATGAGAAACCCGCTCCCCACCCGCTATCCAGACGTTCGCTGCTGACCGCCGCCGGGGTCGGCGTCACCGCCTCGGCCCTGAGCTGGACGCCGGCCTTCCGCGTCCCGGCCAGCCGGGCCTCGACGATCCCGGTACCGCCGAACTTCCCGGCCGGCATCTCGCTGTACCAGCAGGGATTCCAGAACTGGTCCGAGCAGATCACCATCGACAGCGTCTGGACCTGCGCACCCCAGTCGCCGCAGGACGTCGTGACCCTGGCCAACTGGGCGTACCAGAACGGCTACCGGCTGCGGGCCAGGGGCATGGGGCACAACTGGTCGCCGCTGCTTGAGCCCGACGGCGCCAGCGTCGCCACCGTCGTCTTCGTCGACACCACGCAGCACCTGACCGCGCTGAGCATCGCGGCCGGCTCGCCGGCCACCGTGACCGCGCAGGCCGGGGTCACCATGGACGCCCTGCTCGCCAGCCTGCAGGGCGCCGGCCTCGGCCTGGCCGCCGTCCCGGCACCAGGCGATCTCACCATCGGCGGAGTGCTCGCCATCAACGGCCACGGCTCGGCGATCCTGACGAGCGGCCAGTCGGCCATCCCCGGGACCAGCTACGGCTCGCTGTCCAACCTGATCCAGTCGCTGACCGCCGTGACCTGGAACGGCTCGGCCTACGCCCTGCAGACCTTCCGCCGCGGCGACCCGGCCATCGCCGCGCTGCTCACCCACCTGGGCCGCTCCTTCGTCACCGAGGTCACCCTGGAGGCCGGGGCGAACCAGCGGCTGCAGTGCCAGAGCGTCACCTCGATCAACGTGGCCGACCTGTTCGCCCCGCCCGGCTCGGCCGGGTCGAGCTCGTTCGCCAGCCTGCTCGCCAGCAACGGCGGCATCGAGGCGATCTGGTTCCCCTTCACGCTGACCCCGTGGATCAAGCTGTGGAGCCGCCAGCCGAACTGGCCGTTCCTGTCGAACGTGGTCAGCTCGCCCTACAACTACAGCTTTGCCAACACGATCAGCCAGCAGGAATCCACCTTCATCTCCGACATCGTGGCCGGCGACGTATCGGTGACCCCGAGCTTCGAGACCACCCAGATCAGCGTCGTGGACGCCGGGCTGCTCACCACCGGCACCTTCGACCTGTGGGGCTGGTCCAAGAACGTGCAGCTCTACGTGCAGCCGACCACGCTGCGGGTGACAGCGGCCGGCTACGCGATCATCACCTCCCGGTCCAGCGTCCAGAAGGTGGTCAGCGACTTCTACAACCAGTACAGCGCGACCATCGCCGCCTTCCAGGCGCAGGGCCAGTACCCGATGAACGGGCCCATGGAGATCCGGGTCACCGGCCTGGACCACCCCGCCGAGGCCGGGACGGCTGGCGCCGTTACCCCGTTGCTGTCCTCGGTGGCGCCCCGGCCGGACCAGCCGGGCTGGGACACCTGCGTCTGGCTGGACATGCTGACCATCCCCGGCACCCCGCACGCGAACGACTTCTACCAGCAGATGGAGCAGTGGATCTTCAGCCACTACACCGGGTCTTACGCGACCGTCCGGCCGGAGTGGTCCAAGGGCTGGGCGTTCACCAGCGCCGGCGCCTGGACCAACACCCAGATGCTGACCAGCACCATCCCCGCCGCCGTCAGTGCCGGCCAGTCCGCCGACACCTTCGCGGCAGCGCGGGCGGCGCTCAATAGTTACGACCCGCACCGCATCTTCAGCAACGCCTTCCTCGATACGCTGCTGCCCTGACAGTCCCGCTCTGCCAAGGCGAGTGCGCATGAACGCGAGTACCCCCCGGCCCGGCGCCGCCCAGACCGACACCGCCGAGCCAGCCAGCCTGCCCGCCATTACCGAGGTCGACGTGGTCGTCGTCGGCTTCGGGGTGGCGGGCGGCTGCGCCGCGGTCGAGGCGGCGTCGGCCGGGGCCTCGGTCCTCGTGCTTGAGCGAGCCGCGGTGGCCGGGGGGACGAGCGCACTGGCCGGCGGGCATTTCTACCTGGGCGGCGGCACGGTGGTGCAGCGTGCCACCGGCCACCAGGACAGTCCCGACGAGATGTACGCCTACCTGATGGCCGTGACCCCGGACCCGGAGCCAGACAAGGTCCGGGCCTACGCCGACGGCAGCGCTGCGCACTGCGACTGGTTGGAGGGCCTGGGTTTTGCGTTCGAGCGCAGCTACTACCCGGAGAAGGCCGTCATCCAGCCGCAGACCCAGGGGCTGATGTACACCGGCAACGAGAAGGTCTGGCCGTTCCGGGACCTGGCCGTACCGGCCCCGCGCGGCCACAAGGTACCGGTCCCGGGCGACACCGGCGGGGCCAGGATCGTGGTCGACCTGCTCGCCCGGCGTGCCGCCGAACTCGGAGTCACGGTCCGGTTCGAAACGGGCGCCACGGAGCTGATCACCGACGGCGGGCGGGTCACCGGCGTGCGCTGGAAGTCCTTCGACTCGACCGGTGACGTCCTGGCCCGCAGCGTCGTCATCGCGGCCGGCGGGTTCGTGATGAACCCCGAGATGGTCGCGCAGTACGTGCCCCAGCTGGCGGAGAAGCCGTTCGTGCTCGGCAGCACCTATGACGACGGCCTGGGCATCAGGCTCGGCCTTGCCGCCGGAGCGCAGGCCCTGCACATGGACCAGGCGTTTATCACCGCGCCTTTCTACCCGCCGGGGCAGCTACTGACCGGGATCATCGTCAACCGCGACGGCAGGCGCTTCGTGGCGGAGGACAGCTACCACTCCCGGACGTCCGGCTTCGTGCTCGAGCAGCCCGGCAGCGCCGCGTTCCTCATCCTCGACAGCGTCCACATGGCCTATCCCGACCTTCCGCTCGTCCCGTTCATCGACGGATGGGAGACCGTGGCCGAGATGGAGGCCGCGCTCGGCATCCCGCCGGGGAACCTGGCGGCCACCATGGCGTCGTACAACGCGGCCGCCGCCAGTGGCGAGGATCCGGAGTTTCACAAGCACCCGGACTGGCTCGCGCCGCAGGACACGGGCCCGTGGGGAGCGTTCGACCTCAGCCTGGGCAAGGCCATGTACGCGGGCTTCACGCTCGGCGGGCTGCGGTGCACGGTCGACGGGCAGGTGCAGCGCCCGGACGGGTCGGTCATCGAGGGGCTGTACGCGGCGGGCGCCTGCGCCGCCGGCATCGTGCAGGACGGCAAGGGTTACAACAGCGGGATGCAGCTAGGCGAGGGATCCTTCTTCGGCCGCCGGGCCGGACGCCACGCCGCGCACGGGGCAGGCCGCTAGCGGGTTACGGCTGCTGGCTCGCCCGGCGCGCCCGAACCAGGCCGGTGATCACGATCATGGCGGTGGCGGCCGCTGCGATGGCCGCTTGCTCGGGCACGGTCGATACCTGGTACCCGCTCGCCAGCACCGCTGCGATGAACCCGGCATAAGCGATGATCACCGCGAGCCCGATGGCCCGGCCCAGCCCGCTGTCACGGTAGGCGAACGCCAGGACCAGCAGGGTGAGCAGCACGTACCAGATGGTGACCAGCTGTGCCTGGCTTGAGGGCCGGCCAAGCCCGAGCAGCGACGCCGGCAGCAGGAGGCCGGCGATCACGTTGAGCGTGTTGCTGTTCAGCGCAGTGCTGAGGGTCGCCGCACCACGCCCGCGCCCGGCTAGGTAGACCGCGGCAACGGCGTTGGGCAGGCTGGTCACGGCGGCGAGCACCAGACCGCCGACGACGATCGCCGGCACGGCGTAGCGCCGGCCAAGAGCAGAGGCCGATAGCTCCATCGTCACGCTGGCCGCGACGACCACCACCAGCGAAGCACCGGCGACGACCGCGTCCTGCCAGCTCCCGTGCGGCGGCCTGATCGCCTCCTCCAGTTCGAGCTCCTCCTCCGAGACGGCCGACCGCAGCCAGCCGATCCACCGCCGCGGCAGCGGCAGATGCCGGAGCTCGATCCAGCCGTGGCCAAGGACCACGAGATAGAAGGCCAGGATCGCCAGCGATATGGCCAGGCCCGCCACCGCAGGCACGACCGCGAGCACGACGAGCAGGCAGACCGCGGCGACCCCGATGGCTACCGCGCCGCCCAGGGCCACGACCTTTCTGTGCAGCCCGATCCGCCCGGCCACCACCGCTCCGAGTCCGAGCAGCGCGGCGAGGTTGAACACATTCGAGCCGATCACGACCCCGGCGCCCACGCTGTGCTCGTGGTGGGTGACTGCCGTGAACGCGGCGGTGATCTCCGGCGCATCCGCCGCGAGCGCCGCGACCATGCCGAGCAGCGCCTCGGAGAAGCCGAGCCGCTCCCCCACCCGCTCGAGCCTGGAGACCAGGACGAAACTCGTCGCCAGGCTGACGATCGCCCCGATCAGGAACCCGGCCACCGCCAGGCCAGTCGACATCAGCCTCAGCCCTCACGACATGACGAGAAGCGGCGGCTTCCCGGCCCCACTTTGGTGCAGCCTACGGCACCCGGGCGGCAGACATCCGGCGGACGGACCTGCCGCTATACAGGTGCGAGCAAGCCTCGGCCACCATCCTGCCCAGCTTGCGGTGGGTATGGCTCGGGCTGTTCATCATCGATCTTCCGCTTTGGACATCATGTCAATGCCAGGGATCGCCTTTCCCTTTTCAACTAGTATCGACGCACCATAGCGGCACTTCTGAGCAGCCGTGCGTCCCGAAACAGTCACCGGCCGTGTTCCGGCCCGATCGGCGCGGGACGGCGGCGAGAGGGGACACCTTGCGGCACATACTGCGGAAGCGCGCATCGAACCAGAGAACGCGCGGCGCGATTACCGGTCTGGCAGCCACCGGGCTGGTCGTCGGCGTCGCGGCTATCTCTGGCTCGGCCGCCCTGGCACGACCCGACCACCATGCGGCGCTGGCGGCTGCGGCAGGCAAGGGAGCGCACAGTGCCGGCCGCTTCCAGACCAGGCGAGGCCGGTTCCTCGGCATCGTCCCCAGCGAGCACAGCCGCGCGGCCTTCGCTGCCTCGCTTGCCAACGGCCAGCCGCCGCTCATCTACCACAACGGCCCGGTACAGCATTCGTCGACGGTCTATGCGATCTTCTGGCAGCCGCCAGGCTATTACTACTCGCCCTCCTACCGGGCGACCGTGACCCAGTACTTCAACGACCTGAGCGGGGCCAGTTACCGGACTTCCAATGTCTACGCGTCGGACACGCAGTACTACGACAAGAGCGGTCCGGGCGGCATCAAGAACTGGGTTTCCGACTCCGTCACCTTCGCCGGCTCGGTGGTGGTCAAGGACGCGGTCCCGGCCAGCCAGTGCCCGAACTACACCATGGGCGACGGCTCCGCGAGCAGGGCCTGCCTGACCGATGCGCAGCTGGCCGCGGAGATCAGCAAGGTCGTCGCGGCGAACAGCTGGCCGACGGACCTCGGGCACGAGTACTTCCTGTTCACCCCCAAGCAGCTTGGTGACTGCTTCGGCACCACCTTCTCCAGCGGCTGCTACGATCCCTCGGCCACTTCCAGTACGGCCTTCTGCGCGTACCACTCGTGGATCGGCACCGCCACGCTGTACGCGGTCCTGCCGTGGGCGGACCAGACCGGCGGCTGCCAGTACTCGGTCCCGCACAGCCCGCTGCCGAACGACGACGGCGCCGACATCGCGATCAACCTGATCAGCCACGAGCAGAACGAGACCATGACCGACCCGACGGGCGCGGGCTGGTACGACAAGACCGGCGCGGAGAACGGCGACGAGTGCGCCTGGCTGGCGCTGTCCACCAAGTACAACGGCGTCGGCGACTACTCGCAGACGATCAGCACCGACAACTACCTGATGCAGTACGAGTGGAGCAACCGGGCGGGCAAGTGCGTGGCCAGCAACACCTACCCGCAGCCCACCGGCTCGTTCTCGAACGGGACGGCCGGCACCGCCCTGCACTGGTCGTTCACCGCGAGCGCGAACGACACCGACGACACGGCGTTCACCTACGGCTGGCTGTTCGGCGACGGCTCTGCCATGCAGCTCAGCACCAGTCCGACCGTCACCCACACCTATGCGTCGGCCGGCACCTACACCGTGACGCTGGTCATCTTCGACGCCCATGGTGACCAGGTCCGCGTCGTCAACAGCGTGGCCGTCTCCTAGTGACCTGGCTCGTCCTGGCGGTCGCCTTGCCGCCAGGACGAGCCAGCGCGCCTGCCCCGCTGAAGCCGCTGGCCTATGCGCGCTCGATACGAAGCCGCTAGCTCAGGGGCGGCAGTTCCTGACCGTCGGCCAGCACCGTCTGGAACAGGTCTCCGCGATCGGCCACGCGGTCAAGGATCGTCCGGATCGTGAACCTGTCCGGACGCAGCGACGGGTCGTCGAGATCGTCCCACGAGATCGGCGCGGACACCGGCGCGCCAGGCGCGGCACGCGGGCTGTAGGGGGCCACCAGTGTCTTGTTGCTGACGTTCTGCGTGTAGTCGAGCCGGGCCAGGCCACCGCGCCCGCTGACGTCCCACTTCCAGCTCACCAGGTCGGGGACGACGGCGCCGATCGTCTTGGATAGCTGCTCGACCCAGCTGCGGGTGTCCTCGTAGCGCAGGCCAGGCGAGACCGGAATCCAGATCTGGATGCCACGCCGCCCGGTGACCTTCGGCTGGCCACGCACGCCGACATGCGCGAGGGCCGTCCGGTGCAGCCGCGCCAGCACGAGTACGTCCTCCCAGGCGGTGGACGTGCCAGGATCGATGTCGATCAGCGCGTAGCTCGGGCTGTGCGGGTCACTGGTGCGCGCGGTCCAGGCGTGCCATTCGAGCGCGCCGAAGTTCGCCGCCCATACCAGCGCGGCCGGCTCGTCGACGACCAGGTAAGTGGTGGTCTTGCCGCGCTCGGCCTCTGGGTTGTCCCAGCGCGGCACCCAGTCGGGTGCGTGGTCCGGAAGCTGCTTATGCCAGAACCCTGGCTCGGCCGCCCCGCCGGGAAACCGGTGCATGTTGAGCGCGCGGCCCGCCAGGTACGGCAGGATCACGGGTGCGATCCGCGCTGAGTACCTGATCAGCTCCCGCTTGGTGACCGGCGGCTCGCCGTCCCGGCCCGGGAACAGTTCCTTGTCCAGGTTGGTCAGCTTCAGCGACCGGCCGAACACATCCCACCGGCCGCCACCATCGAGCGCGTCAAGCGCGGCAAGCTCGTCGTCGCCAGGGCCGTCGACACGCGATGGGCGGAGCCTGACCGACGCCTGCGACGGCGGAAGCTCCGATCGCCACATCCGCTCAGGATCGGCGCGCACCTCCTCGTTGGTCCGGCCGCTGAGCACCGACTGCGGATAGTCCTCCGGATCCCAGCCGGGGATGGCAGTGTCGTCGTCCTTGTGCAACAGCAGCCACTGCTCGCCCGCACCGCTGCCGTCACTGCCCAGGCCGTCACTGCCCAAAGCGTCACTGCCCGGGCCGTCACTGCCCAAAGCGTCACTGCCCAGGGCGCCGCGACCCTGGCCGCCGCGCCGGCCGGCCCGGCTCCGGCGAGCACCGCTGCGCACCAGCACCAGCCGCCCGGAGAGCTTGCTGCCCGCCACGTCCACGTGCAGCTCCCCGGCCGCCACAGCGGCAGCCGGATCGT
>DASWAA010000047.1:0-27548 GCA_036391385.1 Streptosporangiaceae bacterium | reverse complement strand
CGTGGCATCGGCCTCCTGATCGCGGCCGCGAGCTCGTCCGGGTCCCGGGCCATCGTGACCAGGGCGGAGACGCCGATCCGGTGCGGCAGCTCGACCGGGACCGGCCCGTCGGGCCGCCGCCTGGCCCGCTCGGCCAGCAGCAGATCGGCGTCGGTCGCCCAGCCAGCCACCAGCTCGGCATACTCGGCAGGCACTTCGGCCATCGCCGCGCGCCTATCCTCGCCGATGCCGTACGCCTTCTCGCCGCCCGGCGTCCGCTCGCCACTGCGTGCTGGCCCGACGCTCCGCGCCCGGTCATCGGCGAACGCAGCCATAGCCGCGCGGACGAGGTCGCCTGCCTGCCGGATCGCCTCGTACCGGCCAGTCCCGGCACCGACGGGCGGCGGCCAGGACGCCGTCAGCGGCTCGGCGAGCACCGGATTCTCCTCGCCCTCGCCCGGAGCATCGGCCCAGGCCGCCACGACCCCGGCGCCATCCTCGCAGCTGGCCCTGACCTCACGCAGGAACTCCGACGGCCCGAGCGGCAGCTTCCCCGTGCTCCACCAGTAGCCGCTGCAGCCCAGCCAGTACGCGGCCCTGGTGACCGCCACGTAGGCGAGGCGGCGTTCTTCGGCGAGGTCCCGGGCTTTGCACGCCTGCCGGAAAACCTCGATCGACTCAGGATCGAGCCCGGTCAGTCCCGGCAGGTCAGCCGCGTCGCCACGGAGCCAGAACGGCAGCAGCCGCGGATTGTCCGTCCACCGGGTCGTCAGCTGCGGCCGGGCCGGGAAGTTCTGCGCTCGCGGCCCGGCCGACAGGCCGGGCACGATGACGGCCGGCCACTGCAGTCCCTTGGCCGAATGCACGGTCGCGAGCTTGACCGAGTCGGCATCGCTCACCTGGCCAGCTTCCAGTCCGAACTCTTCCGACTCGGCGGCGGTGAGGTAGGCGAGGAACGCCCCCAGCGTCGGCTCCTGCGCGTCCCCGGCGAACGCGGCGGCTGCGTCAGCGAACGCGTCCAGGTCGGCTCGCGCCGCCGCCGGATCAGCCCCGGGCCGCACGGCTACCTCGACGTCGAGGCCGAGCACCCGCTCGACCTCCGTGACCAGCTCGGGGAGCGGCCGTCCGACGTGCCTGCGCAGCCAGCGCAGCTCGGCGGCCAGCGCAGTCAGCCGCGCATACCCCGGCCCGGAGTAGGCGGCCGCGTCGCCGAGGTCATCGAGCGCCTCGACCAGACTGCCGGTCTCGGCGGTGAAATCAGCCACCGCCCGGGTCAGGAAATCCTCGTCCGCAACGGAGCCCTCGGCCTCATCCCGCTTCGGCTGGCCGGCCGCGTCCCGGGCGAGCGCGCGTGCCCTGGCCCCGAGGGCGACCAGGTCCTGCGGGCCGACTCGCCAGCGCGGCGAGGTCAGGGTGCGAGCCAGCGCGTCGGAGGCCGCCGGGCTGTGCAGCACGCGCAGCGTCGCCACGATGTCGGCCACCTCGGGCACGGTCAGCAGCCCGCCTAGCCCGACGACCTCGACCGGGATTCCCCGCGCCTCAAGGGCCGAGCGGAGCACGGCGAACTGGCTGCGCTTACGGCAGAGCACGGCGACGTCGGACGGCCGGACCGGGTCGGGGCGGCCATCCGGCCATGGCTGGCCATCGGGTGCCAGCCCGGGCGGCAGGCTCAGCAGGCCGGCGACCTGCGCGGCGACCCAGCTCGCCTCGCCGGCGCTGGTCTCGAGCAGCGCGCAGGTGACCGCGCCTCGCTCGGCCCGGCCGGGCGGCGCGATCAGCCTCGGCACCTCCGGCGCGATCACGCGCAGGTCCTGCTGGATCGCGGCGGCCACGTCCAGCACCTTGCCGGTGTTGCGGAAGCTCGTCGACAGCAGCCGGACCTCGGCACGCGGCTGGGCATTACCGGCCTGGCCGGGCGGGAAGTGGCTGGCGAATCGCTTCATGTTGCCCGCGCTCGCTCCGCGCCAGCCGTAGATCGACTGGCAGGGATCACCTACGGCGGTCACCGGATGGCCGCCGCCGAAGAGCGCCCGCAGCAGCTCAAGCTGCGCATGGCTGGTGTCCTGGAATTCGTCGAGAAGGACGACCTGGTACCGGTCTCGCTCGGCGGATCCCACCTCGGGGTGACCGACCGCGATCCGGGCCGCTATCGCCATCTGGTCGCCGTAGTCGATGACTTCCCGCTCGGCCTTGGCGCCGGCGTAGGCCCGGACCAGCGGCAGCAGCTGCTCGCGTACCCGCTGGGCCTTCATCGCTGCGTCGGCGAGCCTCGTCTTGCCCGGTGGCACGTCGGCGTAGCGCCGCCGCAGCCAGTCACCAGCCTCCGCGATGTCGTCCGGGCCGCGCAGGTGCTCGGCGAGTTCGCCGGAGAGCCCGAGAACCGCGGCGGTCACCGTCACCGGGGCCCAGTCGACGGCGTCCATCGGGCCGTCGTACCCGGCAACGGCCCGCGCCGCGAGCTGCCAGGAGACGGCCGGCGTGATCAGCCGCATGGTCGGCTCGAGCGCCTCCCGCAGCGCGTGATCGGCGATCAGCCGCCCCGCGTAGGAGTGATACGTGGCGATCACCGGATCTCCGGCCAGGTCGGACTCGTCAGGCTGGGCAGGCCTGGCGAGACCGACCCGGCGAAGGCCGTCCAGTCGCGCCCTGACCCGCCCGGCAAGCTCGGCCGCCGCCTTGCGCGTAAACGTCAGGCCGAGGACGCGCTCGGGCTGGACGTAGCCGTTCGCGACCAGCCAGACGAGCCTGGCCGCCATGGTCTCGCTTTTGCCGGACCCGGCTCCGGCGATGACCGCCATCGGCGCCAGCGGTGCGCTGATCACCGCCGCCTGCTCCGGTGTCGGCTCGTCGATGCCCAGCAGCCGCGCGAGCTGCGCCGGGCTGAACCTCGGCGCGAGATCCGGCCGGCTGACTGGCGGGTCGTCGTCCCACAGGGCCTGCTGCGTCATGGCGTCACCCCGCCGCCCCGCTCGTCGACCGGGCAGCAGCCCGCGACCGGGCACCGGCGGCAGCCGTCGTTGACCGTCGCGCTGAACCGCGGCCCGGCCATGGCGGCGGCCACCTCCTTGACCAGAGCGTGCGCCCAGCCAGGGTCAGGATCGTCGGACAGGGCCCGCTGGCTCTGCACGGTCGCCTTCTTCGTGCCGCCTGCGCGGCCCACCTGGACGAGCTCGGCACCGCCCGGCTCGCTGGCCCCGAGCTCGGTGAAGGCACCAAGCAGCACGGCCAGCTGATACACCCCGAGCTGCGGGTTCCGCTCCAGCTCGGTCGCGGACGGCTTGCTCGAGCCGGTCTTGAGGTCGACCACGATCGCACTGCCGTCGGTGTCGCGCTCCAGCCGGTCGACCTGCCCGGAGATCAGCACGTTGTCGATCCGGACGCGCAGCTTCTGCTCGACCGCGATCAGCTCCCGCTCGTTGCGCCGGTGCCAGTCGAGGAACTTGCCGACCATCTGGTCGGCGTTATCGCGCTGCTTGGAGCTGTACCACGGGCTGCCGAAGTCCAGCTGATGCCAGATCTCGTCGATCCGCCGGGCGATGTCGGAGGCGTCCGCACCCTCGGCGACGAGGGCGGCCGCCGCATGGATGACCGTGCCCAGGTGCCCGGTCGTAGACGGCGGGCTGGCACCCACCGCCGACTCGAGCAGCCAGCGCAGCCCGCAGGTGACGAACTTGTCCACCTGCGATGGCGAGACCCGCACCTCGCCCTCGCTGATCAGGCCGGTCCCCGACCACGGGGTCAGCGCGTACCACTGGCTCGGGCTCGCCCCTGTCACGCCAGCCCCGGCCAGCCTGGCGAGCTGACCGGCAGCAGCCTGCCTGACCGGTTCTGGCAGGCCGGGATCGGCGACTGCCCGGCGCAGGTCGGCGGTCAGGGCAGGCAGTGCCAGCCAGCGCCGGCCAGTGCCGGCCACCGGCTCGATCGGGATCTCGTCTCCGGCCAGTTCGGCCAGGAACCTGGACGGTCGCTGCTCGGTGTCCTCGCCGCCCACCGCGGTGACGACCAGCGTGCGCCTGGCGCGCGTCGCAGCCACGTAGAACAGCCGGCGTTCCTCGGCCAGCAGCTTCGAGATGAGCGCGGCGGCCGCCACGTCCCGTGGCGCTGTCGATGGCAGGCCGGACCTGGGCTTGCCCGAGCGCCCAGCCGCCCAGCCACGGTCCGCGGCCTCGACCAGATCGTCCATCCCGAGCAGCGAACCCCGCAGCCGCAGGTCCGGCCACATCCCCTCCTGAACGCCGGCCACGATGACGACGTCCCACTCCAGTCCCTTCGACCGGTGCGCGGTGCAGATGGTGACGGCATCGCCTTGCTGGCCGCGTTCGGCCAGGGAATCACCGGCGATCTCCTGGCTAGTCAGGCTGTCGAGGAAGAGCGGCATCGACCCGGCGGGCAGCCGGGCATCGAACCTCGCCGCCACGTCGAAGAGCGCCAGCATCGCGTCCAGGTCGGCGTCGGCGGTGGCGCCTTGAGTGCCGCCAGCGGCACTGGCGGCCTGCCACTGCGCGGCCAGGCCACTAGCGTTCCAGACGGCCCAGAGAACGTCCTGAGCGGTACCGTCCGTCGCGGTCTTCCTGGCCAGGTCGAGCAGTCCGGACACTCGCCGCGCCGCGGTCAGCGCCTCGCCGGCCATGTGCAGGGTGTGGTCGGGCCGCCAGTTCGACGACGACAGCTGCCGCGGATCCAGCAATGCCGCCGCCAGAGGCCCGGGCGCTGTTCCCGGATCGGCGGGCTCGGACTCCGTGCCGCCCGGCGATCCGGCGACCCCGGCCGGCCCGCTGCCTTTCGACAGTGCGGGGTCACCCGTCGGCTCAGCCCCTCCCCTGCCTTGCTGCCTGAGCAGGCGCCGAAGGCGCCGAAGACCGAGGGCATCGGTCCCGCCGAGCGGTCCGCTGACCAGATCAGCGGCGGCGTCCTCGGTCAGCGACGCCTCGTCCAGCGCGCACCCGATCAGCCGCAGCAGCGGCCCGGTCCCCGGGTCGTCCGCCAGCGGAAGCTCGTCCCCGGCCACGGCGACCGGAACGCCGGCCGCGGACAGTGCCCGCTGCAAGGCTGGTACCTGCCGCACGGCGGACCGCACGAGCACCGCCATGCCAGACCAGGGAACGTGCTCGATCAGGTGCGCTCGCCGCAGCCTGTCGGCGATCAGCGCGGCCTCCTGTCGCTCGCTGGCGGCGACGATTACCCGCGCGTCGCCGTCGCCGGCCGGCGTCACAGGGATGAGCGAGCGATGGTTGCGTTGCGCTACTGGAACAGCCGGAAGCCTGGCCGCGACCCGTCGCGTTGCCTCCAGCAGCACGGGGCCGCTGCGGCGGCAGGTCCGCAGCGCGACCACCTTCGCGCGGCTGCCGTCAGGGGCACGGAACCTTGCCGGAAACCGGCCGATCGCGTCCGAGTCGGCGCCGCGGAAGGCATAGATGGACTGGTCCGGGTCGCCGACCACGATCAGCTCACGGCCGTCACCGGCGAGCGCGTGCAGCAGATTCTCCTGGGCCGGGTCGGTGTCCTGGTACTCGTCGACCAGGACGACGTCATAGGCCAGTCGCTCCCGCTGCCTGACCGCTGCCCTGCCGAGCAGCAAGCCGGCGATCCTGATGATCTCCGCGTAGTCGTAGGCCGGTACCGGCGCAAGATCGAAGCGGGCCGCGTACCTGGTCAGGAACGCTCCGGCCGCCACCCAGTCGTCCCGGCCCGTCTGCCGGCCGAGCCGGCCGAGCGACGGCCCGTCCAGACCTCGCTCGGCGGCGCGGAGCAGGAAGTCCCGAAGCTCGGCGGCGAAGCCGCGGGTCGCGAGCAGGGGCCGCAGCCGCTGCGGCCAGTACCTGGCACCGTCGAGGGCCTCGCCCCGCAGCATCCGCCTGACCTCGGCAAGCTGCTCAGGGCCCGACAGCAGCAGCGGCGGGTCGTCACCAGCGAGCACGGACTCCCGCCGTACCAGCGCGTAGGCATAGCTGTGGAAGGTCAGCGCGAGCGGCTCGGTCGTGGTGCGGTCAAGCCGCAAGGTGATCCGTTCCCGCAGTTCCTGCGCGGCCTTGCGGCTGAACGTGAGCACGAGCACCCGGCCCGGATCGATGCCGCGACTGATGATCCGGTCCGCCACCGTCTCCACGATGGTCGTCGTCTTGCCGGTGCCAGGGCCGGCCAGGACGAGCAGCGGGCCACCGGAGTGACTGACCACCGACGCCTGGGCGGCATCAAGCACAGGAGGCTCGGCAGCTGCGACCGGCCGCCGCACCAGACGATATGCGGGTGGTTGCCTATCCATGTCGTATCGCATTCCAGCAGAGGACACCGACAGTCCGCTCGCGACTTGGACAGACGGCCTCACTCACCCGGTGCCGAACCCGGCCAGCGTGCCCTGCGCATGTCGAGCCGGCCCGGGCTACCGTCCGCTGCACGGCGCAACGGCGTTCGCTCGGCGTGATAGTGGCGGAGCGCCTCACGTTCGTGGCCGGACAGGAGCCGGCCATCGGAGTGCACCACCCGCCACCAGGGCACGGCGCCGCCCCACAGCGCCATGACCCGCCCGACCTGCCGGGGACCGCCTTCACCAAGGTACTCGGCGATGTCGCCGTAGGACATCACGTGCCCCGGCGGAATCGACTCGGCCACGTCGAGGACCCGGCTGGCGTAATCGCTCAGCTCGGCGACACCTGGCCGGCCGTCACGTCGTGTCGTTGGTATCACGCTTTTCAGGCGGCGCGGGCGAGGAAGACGGAGCGGCCGGAGCGGACAGGTCAGGCGGTACGGCTGGCGCCGGCTGCGACATAGGACCTGCCGGATCGGCCACGGCCGGCGACCAGGGGTCCCAGACGGACCGCGACGTCGGTGACGGTACTCCCGATGACGGCTGCTGGTGCGGCATGCTCGTCTGCGTGCCGGCTACCTGGTGACCGGCCAGCCCAAGCGGATCGGCTGGATCGGCCGGGGTTACCGAAGACTTCAGGCGCTTAGGCAGCGGCGGCGCGCCATTGCTGTTCACGGAGGGTCCCGCAGCGCTGGCCTGGGCGGTTGCCGAGTCGGCCAGCTCGCCGTCTGGTTGCTGCTCGCTGGCCGGTGATTCCCCGCGAATGATCGCGGGCGCTGCTGACTGCGGCGCGCCCCAGGTGGGACCTGGCGGGCTGGCTGCCTCAGCCTCGAAGAGCCAGTCATCAAGGTCAGCACCGCCGGCAGGCGGCCGCGCCGGGGTCGGCGGCCCGGCCTGGGCTGAGGCCTCGGCCTGGACTGCCGGCTCGGCCCGGGCTGGGGGCTCGGCCCGGACTGCCGACTCGGCCTGAGCTGGGGGCTCGGCCTGAGCTGGGGGCTCGGCTGGCAGCCAGCGGGGTCGTGTCAGACTCTCTCGCCCGAAGATCGGGTCGCCGGAGTAGGACGGCGACGAATCCGGTCGCTGGCCAGGGAGATCGTCCCAGGAGTGCCACGAGCCGGAGACGGCGTCCCGGAAGCCGACGCCGGAGTGGCCGGCCAGGCCGGGACCCGGATCGCCGCCGACGGGCTGGGACAGACCAGGCGCAGCCTGACCAGGGTACGACTGGCCCGGCGCAGCCTGACCCGGGTACGACTGACTAGGCGCAGCCTGACCCGGATATGCCTGGCCTGGGAAAGCCTGTCCGGAATAAGCCGGATCCGGAACTGCCGGACCCGGGGTAGTCCGAGCCGAGCCTGGCTCGCCGGGGAACGGCTGGCCCGGATACGGCTGGCCCGGATACGGCGAAGCCTGACGAGGCTGGCCCGGATACGGCTGGCCCGGATACGGCTGGCCCGGATAAGGCTGGTCGGGGAAGGGCGGGAGCGACGACACGGGGGGCGCAGCCCCGTTCGGCGGATAGAGCACGCTGACCGGCCGACCGCCGGCGCCAGCGCCCGCACCAGCCGCGCTGGCCAGAGCCAGCGAGCCGGCTATCCCGGCTGAGTCGACATCCCTGCCACGCCGACGGCTGGTGATGCCCCCGGCGAACCGCCAGACCGAGATGATCACCAGCAGCAGGCATGCGCCGGCGACGGCGCCAATCTCGTAGAGCTTGCGCTTGCCGCGGGGCGGCACCGGGATGGCGGGAACTGCCTTCGGGCCGTTCCCGAAATACCCTGACGCCGAAGCCTTCACCTTCGCCGAGTTTCCGGCCGACACCTGCCCCGCCAGTCGGCTGGCCATCCGCAGCGCTGCCGCTGCGTCCACCGTCCCGAAGCCGATCTCGTTGTCATAGCCGCCCGGCGGCCGGTGAGCGCTCGACATGGTGATGGCGCGGCGCACCTGCGCCGCCGTGAGCCCGGGGTACCTGGACCTGATCAGGGCAGCGACTCCGGCCGTCAGCGCGCAGGCCGGGCTCGTTCCGCTGACCACCCAGTACTTGCTGCCCCTGCCCTGAGCCGGGACGTTAACGCCCGGAGCGGCTACCTGTACGGACAGATTCTGGCTGGAGAAATAGGCCGGCTGGCCCGACTGGCTCACTGCGGCGACGCCGATGACGCCCGGGTAATCGGCAGGAAACGAATACGGCGCGCTGCCCTGGCCCTGCGCGGTCTGCGTGGTGCCGGAGTTGCCTGACGACGCGACGACGACGATGTTGTGCGCCAGTGCGTCCTGCAGGGCCGCGCGAACGGCCAGGCTCGGCCCGTTAAATCCGAGCGACATGCTGATCACGCCCGCGTGGTGGGTGACCGCATACCTGATGGCCGTCGCTAGCTCGCGCTGGCCGGCGCTGCCCGGTTCGTGCCAGTACTTCGAATAGCCCGGATCGGTCCGGTCGGTAATGACCCTGATGGACAAGATCCGGGACTGCGGAGCGACTCCGAGTATCCCGTCCTGACCGCCCCGGCCGTGGCCGTGGCCGGCGATCAGGGATGCCATCCAGGTGCCGTGATCGCCCCAGTTCGGGTTACTCATCGGAGTGTTGACACCGGTCAGGTCGGGGCCGGTGGTCACCGAGCCCGTCAGGTCTGATACGGCGGGGTCCACACCACTGTCGATGACGGCCACCAGCACGTGGCGGCCCTGGGTGAGCTGCCACGCCGCCGGGACGTCGAGCGCGTTGAGCACCCACTGCTGCTTCTGGCGTGCCACATCCGCCCTTGCCGTGCTCACGGCCGCAAGCGGAAGCGCGACCGCCGAGGCCGTGGCTGCCACGATCGCGGCATAACGACCGGCCCGGCGCATGATCCCGGCAGCAAGGCCAGCGGCGCGCAGGTGAGCATGAGCTGCCGCGATGGCCGGGCGGGGGAAGGAAGTCAGCACGCCGGCAGAGCTCCTGGGCAGTGCGGGACAGGTGCCGGCGCTCCGAGCGGTGCTGCCACCGTGGCGACGACGGCACGAGCCAGGCTGGTCATCTCCAGGTACGAATAGGAATCGCTGCTGACCGCCACATGCGGCCGACCGTCAGCGTAGCCTGCCGTCGCCAGCACGAGGTACGGACCGGCAGCCACGACCCAGGAAAGCTGGCGCTGCCTGGTGCCGAACAGCGCGGCCGGACTCCCCACCACCCGGAACGGGTGCAGTATGAGCTGCCTGGTTACCGTCCCCTGCCCGGTCACAGCCCGCTTTCCGAGATAGCGGGCCACATCCATCGCGCTGGCCTGGTCTTTGAGCACGGCGAATCCGACAGTAAGGACGATGCTGCCTGTCGCGTCCGCGTACGTCGCGCGCAGCAGGGCCTGGCACCCGTCGTGGCGCAGAATCGCCAGCATGCTCGGGTTGGTGCCGACGGCCTTTGCGCAAGGGGCCTGGCCGGCTATCTCCAGCCGCCGGGCATGCAGCGTCAGGCTGCCCGCCGAGCCAAGCTGACTGCCGGCGATCCGGTAGGCGACGACGGCCGGGAAGATCTGCCCCTTCGGCGTGGTGCGCCAGCGCCTGGCGACCTCCCAGGCCTCGATCCGCTTCTGCTGCGCGACCGTGAACTTGCGCGGCTGGATCTGGCCGTAGGCCAGGTATCCGGCGAGCGCGAGCCCGCCCGTGCCGATCAGCGCGAACAGCAGCGCGAGCAGTGGCCTGCGCCTCCGCCGACCGCGCAGGCGCAGTTCGGCGGTGTCTCCCCCGCGCGAACTCGCCTGGTAGCCCCCGGGGCCCGGCTGAATTGCCACCTGAAGATGTTAAGGCCACGAATGCCACGCGCCGACCAGAACGCGACCTCCGCAGGCAGGAAGACGGCGCCGCCGCCCGGAGATGATCGCGGCCGCCGGCCGGTCATGCCAGGCAGCCGCGATCGTCCTTGCTCGTTCTAGTAGGACGGGAGCGACGGGTCGACCGTACTGATCCAGGAGAGGATCCCGCCGCCGACATGCACCGCGTCGGAGAAGCCCGCGTTCTTGACGACCGCGAGTACCTCAGCGCTGCGGACTCCCGACTTGCAGTGCAGGACGATTCGCCGGTCCTGCGGCATGTCCGCGAGTGCCGCTCCGGTGAGGAACTGGTCCTTAGGGATCAGCACGGCACCGGGGATCGAGACGATCTCGTACTCGTTCTTCTCCCTGACGTCGATCAGGTAGATGTCGTCCTCGCGGTCCAGCATGGCCTTGAGCTCGGCCGCCGTGATCGTGGAGTCGACCGCCGCCTCCTGCGCGTCAGCCGATACAGCGCCGCAGAACGCGTCGTAGTCGATGAGCTCGGTGATCGTCGCGTTCTCGCCGCAGATCGCGCAGTCCGGGTCCTTCTTGATGTTCAGCGTCCGGTAGCTCATCTCGAGCGCGTCGTAGATCATCAGCCGGCCCACGAGTGGCTCGCCGATCCCGGTGAGGACCTTGATGGCCTCCGTGACCTGGATGGAGCCGACCGACGCGCAGAGCACGCCCAGAACGCCGCCCTCCGCGCAGGACGGGACCATGCCGGGCGGCGGGGGCTCGGGGTACAGGCAGCGGTAGCACGGCCCGTAGTCGGCCCAGAACACGCTTGCCTGGCCGTCGAAGCGGTAGATCGATCCCCAGACGTACGGCTTCCCGAGCAGCACGCAGGCATCGTTCACCATGTACCTGGTGGCGAAGTTGTCGGTGCCGTCCACGATCAGGTCGTAGCCGGAGAAGATCTCCATCACGTTGTCGGTGGTCAGCGCTTCCTCGTGCACCACGACGTCGATGTAGGGGTTGACTTCCTTGATGCTGTCGCGCGCCGACAGCGCCTTCGGCCTGCCTACATCCGACTGACCATGGATGATCTGCCGCTGCAGGTTCGACTCGTCAACCACGTCGAAGTCGATAACGCCGAGGGTCCCTACGCCCGCCGCGGCGAGGTACAGCAGCGCTGGCGACCCGAGCCCGCCTGCGCCGACGCATAGCACCTTCGCGTTCTTCAGCCGCTTCTGTCCCGTCATCCCCACGTCCGGGATGATCAGATGCCGGGAGTAGCGCTTGACCTCGTTGACGCTGAGCTCGGAGGCCGGCTCGACGAGCGGGGGCAGTGACACGGATGCTCTCCAGTTAGTGCGGGTGGGATCGACCACCTATGTTGAACCAGCGTAAGCCTCGCAGCATTCCATCCTGCCGGGTCCGGCCGGCCAGCGATCCCGTCTGACCAGGCAGGAATCGAAACTGTCACCGGTGCCATGTACAACTCAACCATGCAAGCCCACAGCGCGCCGAGATCGCCGGTGATCACCAGCCCCGTACCGCTCGTCCCGGCCGCGGGGCGAGCGGGCGGCTTCCGGGCGAATCGGCGTCCCGCGCGAAGGCGACCGCTCCCCGACGCCGTCGCCATCACGTCCGTTGCCGTTCCCGACCCGGCTCCGCCCTACGACGACGCGGCCGGCCATGGCCGGCGCACCACATCGGAGTCCCGCCGTCGTCCGTCCGGGCGCGCTGGCCAGGGAACGCGCTCCCGGCTGGCCGCCGTCGGTGCCAGCGCCACAGCCGACGCCCGTACCGGCCCGGCTCAGTACCTGCGGGCAGTCGCGCCCGGCACGAGCCAGGCTCAGTTCGCGGAGTCGGACCAGGTGCCGGTGACAGGCTCCTGGCCAGGTCAGTTCGCTCAGGTTCTCGCCGAGACCCTGGCTGGTGCGCGGCCACCGGAGCAGATCGTGCCGTGGACCACGGAGCAGGCCCGCCAGCGAATCAGCCAGCTTGGCCCCCTGCTGGCCGCCGCGCACCGCCCGCGCGTGCGCCGGGTCATCGTCACCTCGCCCGCCCGCGGCGTCCTCGAGATGACCGTGATCGTCGGCCTGGGTACCAGTGTCCGCGCCCTCGCGGTCCGGCTAGAGCGAGCGCAGCCGCCCGAACAGGACCAGCACGCCGACGGTCCAGCCGAACGTCGTCAGCCGACTGGTCAGTCAGAACGCGATCGGCAGCGGCTGGAAGGCCAGGGCCGCCCGGAGCACCGCGCACGCCCGGAGCACCGCGCACGCCCGGAGGGTACGGAACTGGCAGGACATCCGAATCCGGCCAGATCCGCGCTCCAGGGCCCGGCCGTATCGGTCAGCCGGTCGTACCGAGGACGTCACCCCGAGGCTGGAGCCTGGCTGTGCACCGCCGTCGAGGCCGCCTAGCAGCGCTTGCCGGGCTAGCGCTTCCTCGGGTCGCCGTGGCAGAGCTTGAACTTCTTGCCTGACCCGCACGGGCACGGCTCGTTCCTGCCGACCTTGGAGTAGTCAGCGCCGCCCGCTGTGCCCTTGCTCGCGGACAGCACCGAATGACCGGTGGCGTCGTCCGCTGGCGCGCTGTAGCTGAGCCGTCCGGGGCGCTGAGCCGGAGCTAGGCCCTTGGGGAGGAAGGCCGCGGGGACCGCGGGCTGCTCCTCCTCCGCGGCGAGGCCGCCGACCGACGGGAGCGGAACCGCGTCCTGCAGGCGCCCGCCGAGCGCGTTGACCGGCTGCCCGGCCCACTCGCCGTCCGGGCCAGCCTCGCCGGTGATCGGGCTCTGCTGCACCTCCACCGTCAGGTTGAACAGGTTGCCGACGGACTCTTCCTTGATCGCGTCCATCATCGCGTTGAAGAGCTCGAAACCCTCGCGCTGGTACTCGACCAGCGGGTCGCGCTGTGCCATGGCTCGCAGGTTGATGCCCTCGCGCAGGTAGTCCATCTCATACAGGTGCTCTCGCCACTTCGTGTCGAGCACCGAGAGGATCACCCGCCGCTCGAGCTCGCGGGTCACCTCGGGCGTGAGCTCCTCCTCGCGCCGGTCATATGCCGACTGCGCGTCGGCCTGCATCCGCTCGGTAATGAGGTCAGCGGTCAGGAACGAGCGCTCGCCGCCCTCCTCCTCGACCAGGGCGTCGATCGTGATCCCGACCGGATAGAGCCGCTTGAACGCGCGCCAGAGCTCCTCGAGGTCCCACTCCTCGGCGAAGCCCTCCGCCGTGGCCGTGGCCACGTAGTCCGCGATGACCTCGCTGATCATGCCGCGGATCTGCTCGTGCAGGTCCTCGCCCGCCAGCACCCGGTGCCGCTCTTCGTAGACGACCTGACGCTGGCGGTTCATGACGTCGTCGTACTTGAGCAGGTCCTTGCGCATCTCGAAGTTCAGCTGCTCGACCTGCGTCTGCGCCGACCTGATCGAGCGGGTGACGGTCTTGGACTCCAGCGGGGCATCCGGCGGCGTCTTGGCCCACTCCAGGATCTGGGCGACCCTGTCCCCGTTGAACCTGCGCATCAGGTCGTCCTCGAAGGACAGGTAGAACCGCGACTCGCCCGGGTCACCCTGACGGCCAGAGCGACCGCGCAGCTGGTTGTCGATCCGGCGGGACTCGTGCCGCTCGGTGCCGAGCACGTACAGGCCGCCGAGACCGACGACTTCCTCGTGCTCCTCCGCCACGGCCCGCCTGGCCTTCTCGACCGCCTCGGGCCAGGCCGCCTCGAAGTCCTCGGGTGTCTCCACCGGGGACAGCCCGCGCTGATGCAGCTCGAGATCGGCCAGGAACTCGGGGTTGCCGCCCAGCATGATGTCCGTACCGCGGCCGGCCATGTTCGTCGCTACCGTCACGCCGCCCTTGCGGCCCGCCTGAGCGACGATCGCCGCCTCACGCTCGTGGTACTTGGCGTTGAGCACCTCGTGCGGGACGCCCTGCCGCTTGAGCATCCGCGATACGAGCTCGGACTTCTCCACGCTGACCGTGCCGACCAGGACGGGCTGGCCCGCCCTGTGCCGCTCGACGATGTCCTCCACGAGCGCGTCGAACTTGGCCTGCTCCGTCTGGTAGACCAGGTCCGCCTGGTCGAGCCTGATCATCGGCTGGTTGGTCGGGATCGGGACGACGCCTAGCTTGTAGGTCTGATGGAACTCGTTCGCCTCGGTCATGGCCGTACCGGTCATGCCGGAAAGCTTCTCGTACAGCCGGAAATAGTTCTGCAGGGTGATCGTGGCGAGCGTCTGGTTCTCGTCCATGATCTTGACGCCCTCTTTGGCCTCGATGGCCTGATGCATGCCATCGCTGTACCGGCGCCCGTGCAGGATCCGCCCCGTGAAGTCGTCCACGATCAGGACCTCACCGCCGGACACCACGTAATCCTTGTCTTTCTTGAACAATTCCTTCGCCTTGATGGCGTTGTTCAGGAACCCGACAAGGTGGGTGTTCGAGTGGTCGTAGAGGTTGTCGATGCCGAGCCAGTCCTCGACCTTGGCGACACCGGATTCCAGGATGCCGACAGTCCGCTTCTTCTCGTCGACCTCGTAGTCGCCCTCGCCGTCCTCGCCGCGGCGCAGCCGCGGCACGATCTTCGCGAACTCGGCGTACCACACGCTGTTCTGGTCAGCCGGGCCGCTGATGATCAGGGGCGTGCGGGCCTCGTCGATCAGGATCGAGTCGACCTCATCCACGATCGCGAAGTGATGACCCCGCTGGACGCACTCCTCCAGGCCCCAGGCCATGTTGTCGCGCAGGTAGTCGAAGCCGAACTCGTTGTTCGTCCCGTAGGTGATGTCCGCCGCGTACTGCTGGCGGCGCACCTCGGGGTCCATCTCGGAGAGGATGACCCCGACCTCCAGGCCCAGGAACCGGTGGATCCGGCCCATCCACTCGGCGTCGCGCCTGGCCAGGTAGTCGTTCACGGTGACCACGTGGACACCCTGGCCGGCCAGCGCGTTCAGGTACGCGGCGAGGACACCGGTCAGGGTCTTGCCCTCACCGGTCCTCATCTCGGCGATGTTCCCCATGTGCAGGGCCGCGCCGCCCATCAGCTGGACGTCGAAATGCCGCTGGCCCAGGGTGCGCTTGGCCGCCTCGCGTACCGCCGCGAACGCCTCTGGGAGCAGGTCGTCCAGCGACTCGCCGTCGGCGTACCGCTGCCTGAACTCCTCGGTCAGCCCGCGCAGCTCGGCGTCGGACAGCGCCTCGTAGTCCACCTCGATCGAGTTGACCTGCTCGACGACCCGGTGCAGCTTCCGCAGGATCTTGCCCTCGCCAGCGCGCAGGACCTTGTCAATAATTGCTGGCACGTCTCGTCGCGCTCCTCGCGGATCGTCCGGCTGGCCGCAACGTGCCGCAGCATCCTCGCGGCAGCATTAGCACCGACCCGGCATAGCGGCACGGTCGGCCAGTTCACTCTCTGACAGCCATCGTAGGCGAGATGGCGGCCATTGCCGAGCCGAGCGCGCGATGCGACGCTCCGGCGTGCGCCCGGTTTGCCGGGATGCATAACATGTTCTGCGGCGAACTCGGGGCCGATCGTCAGCGGACCAGCGGCCCTCGCCACAATGATAGGCACGTCGGCCCACAAGTAAGCGGGAGGAGCAACGCCATGGCGAGCCAGATGGGATCCAGTCCGGCGGGTGGCGCGGCCTCCGACAGCGCGACATCGCAGAGCGAGGCAGCAGCCATGGAAAACGTATCCGTTGTCAAGGGCGGGCCTGCTCAGCAGGGCGGTACCGTGGCCCGCGGGCCGGCGGCAGGGGCGCCCGGCCCGCATCCCTCGTTCCACGGCCGCAGGATCTCGTGGATAGCCGTGGCGATCATGATGGTCGGCTTCCTCGTCGGCGGGCTGGCGATGGTCTTCGGCGGCGGTGGCCCGATCTGGTGGCTGTTCTGGGTCGGAGCAGGCATATCGGTGCTCGGCCTGCTGATCATGCTGGCTACCAATACCTTCGAGGACTGGTACTAAGCCGCCCGGTCTCTCAGCTGACTCTGCTCGCTAGGCGTTCACTGTCAGTGGGGTTGGCTAGGCTCGGCCCGTGGCGCGTTCTGGTCCTCCAGCCCCCGAGCTCAAGCTCACCACGGATGATGTCCGGCTGATCACGCTGCGGGCGCAGGGACTCGTCGGGTCCCAGGCTCGCCGCGGCGGGGTATCGGCCATGCTGCGCCGGCTCGGCGCCGTGCAGCTTGACACCATCAGCGTGCTGGCCAGGTCGCACGAGCTTGTCGCCTATGCGCGGCTCGGGGAGATCGACCGGTCGAAGGTCGAGAGCGCCTACTGGCATCCGCGCACCGCCGGAGCGTTCGAGTACTGGTCGCATGCCGCCTGCGTGCTGCCCATCGAGGAATGGCCGTATTACTCGTTCAGGCGGCGGGCGTTCCTGGCTCGCGGGATGCGCTGGCACAAGAGCCACGCCTCGGTCTGCGCCGATGTGCTCGCCCGGCTGCGATCCGAGGGCCCGCTCAACGCGACCCAGCTGGGCGGCGCGAAGAACGGCGGCGCCTGGTGGGACTGGTCGGATACCAAGATCGCGGTCGAGTGGCTGCTCGACACGGGCGAGGTCATCTGCGCGAGGCGAACGGGCTGGAGGCGGATTTACGACCTTCCCGAGCGAGTCGTGCCAGCTAACCTGCTCCAGGCTGACCCGTCGAACGCGGAATGCCTGATTCACCTGACCGGCGTCGCGGCTAGGGCACTTGGCGTCGTCACCAAGTCAGATCTGTCCGACTACCAGCGGCTCAGGAACTTCGCCAGCGGCCGGAACGCTGCCGGGATCTCGGCAGACGACGCCGCGCTCGCTGCGGGCCTCATCCCGGTCGCGATCGACGCCGGCACCGGTCCGGCAACTCCCGCCTGGGCAGACCCGCTGGTCCTCAGCGATCTGACCGAGTCCGGCGGCGCGCCTGCGCGGGCCGGGCGGCACCGGGTGACCCTGCTCTCCCCCTTCGACTCGCTCATCTGGGACCGCAAGCGAACCAGGCGGTTGTTCGGATTCGAGCACAGCCTGGAGGCCTATGTGCCGCGCGAAAAGCGCGTCCACGGCTACTTCACGATGCCCCTGCTAGCCGGCGGCAAGCTCATCGGCAGAGTCGACCCGGCCCGAGCCGGCCGGACCCTGGTAGCCCGCCAGCTCACCCTGGACACCCCCAAGGCGGCCGAGCCCATGGCCAGGGCACTAGTCGAGGCCGCGACCTGGGTCGGCTGCGACAACGTCCGCCTAGGCCAGGTCAGCCCCCCCGACCTAGAGCCCAGACTCCAGTCCGCCCTAGCAGCAGCAGGCGCCTGACGAGGCAGCCCGGTGCGGACGGGAAGTCTGGAAGCTGACGTCGCTAGTTGCTACCAGACGAGGTAGCCCCTGGGCAGCCGAGTCGCCCGGCAAGCCGTTCAGGCGGCCGGGCGAGTCGGCTGTCCAGGAGCGTCAAGCCCCCCTGTTGGGTTTCACCCGAGTTCGATCAGCTTCTCCCGCACCGCAACCATGACCGCCTCCATCCTGGAGTGGATCTGCAGCTTCTCCAGGATGTTCCTGACATGGTTCTTGACCGTATTGTCCGAGATGAACAGCTCTTTAGCGATATCCCGGTTGTTCATGCCGCGGGCGACCAGCTTGAGTACCTGCATCTCCCGGTCGGTCAGTTTCGGCACCGGCACCTGCCGGGGCGGCTCCTGGGCTTCCTTGCCTGCCAGCACAGCGAACTCGGTGAGCAGTTTGCCCGCCATCGACGGGCTGATCAGCGACTGGCCGCCATGCACCGAGCGGACTGCCTCGGCGACCTCGTCCAGCGGGATGTCCTTTAGCAGGTAGCCGCTCGCTCCGGCTTTGATCGCCTCGAACAGGTCATCTTCCTCGTCGCTCATCGTCAAGATGATGATCCTGGCACTCGGGGCGACTTCCTTGATGGCCCGGCATGCGTCGATACCATTGCTGCGCGGCATCCTGACGTCCATCAGCACCACGTCGGGAAGCGCCTCGCCCGCCTTCTCCACCGCCTCGGCGCCGTCGCTGGCCTCGCCGACGACCTCGATGTCCGGTTCGCTGACGAGAACGATCTCCAGGCCCCGGCGAAAAAGCGCGTGATCGTCCACGATCAGCGTGCGGATAGGCTCCGGGCTCATCCCGGCCCCTGACGCCAGTCCGTCACCCGCGCTCGCTTCCATTCCCTACCTCTCATCGCTGCCTGCGGCCCGCTGCGGCGCGGTGCCGCTTCCGCCGCACCGCGCCGCAGTAAGCCTCAACGCCCTGCACCAAACTCTTGCCGACCTTCTTCCGGCATGCAAGCGCCGCCGCTGGCGCGCCAGCTTCCAGACCCGGGACTACGCGCGGGAGGAGGCTTTACCGCGCCGCGGGGCCGGGATCCTTTCTCCGCCTCCCGACGGCTCTGGCTGCTGGCGGCCGGGAATGCTCCGGTCACTGGCCAGACCGCCGCTCTCCAGACCGGTCCCGCTTGCCGCACCGGCACCGCGCGGCAAGTCTGCCTCGCTCTCCCGGCCGGCGTTTGCCCCGTCGCGCCCTGGAGCACCGTGACCAGCGGACTTCTCGATCAGCCTGATGACGCCGTACTGGTAGCCGCGCCGCCGGTAGACGACGCTCGGCAGGTCGCTGTCGACGTCGTGGAACAGATAGAAATCGTGACCCACGAGTTCCATCTCGAGCAGGGCCTGGTCGATCGTGATGGGGTCAGAACGATGGAACTTCTGCCTGACGACCAGCGGACCGTCACCTTCCATATCGATCGGAACGACACTATCTCCTTCGGCCCTGGCAGCCTCGGACCTGGCTCCTTCCGGCCGCACACCGCCCGTGCGCTCGTTCGCGCCCGCGGGGGCGCCTGCACCGCCGCCGGTGACCTCGCCCGGCATGACGATGTCTTCGCCCGTGATCATCGCCTCGGCCAGTCGCCAGTCCGCCGGCCGGTCGGCCACGTGGCCGCCGTGCCGGCTCTTCCTGCGGTCAGCAGCGCGCCTCAGCCGCGAGTCGAGCTTGCCGAGCGCCAGGTCGAGGGCTGCCATCCGGTCCTCGGCGGCGGCCTCCGCGCGGATCGCCGGTCCGCGCGACCTGATCGTCAGCTCGACGCGCTCCTTCTGGCTGGACAGGCGGGGGTTGCGCTCGACCGATACCTCCACGTCAACCCTGATGGCCTTCTGATCAAGCCTCTCCAGCTTGCTCAGCTTCGCGGTCGCGTACTCCCGGAACCGCACAGGCACGTCCGTCTGCCTGCCCTTGAAGATGATCTCCATGCCCCGAGCCCCCTTCCATCCGCTGTGTGGAAGCAGCACCCGCCCGGCCGACCTGGTCTTCGACCCCACATCCGCCTGCTGAGGATTTCGCAGCCTTTGCGCCACTACTGGCCTTCTCCCGTCCCAGGGGACATCTGGTCCCGAGGGCGAGGCAGGACTTACATCTAAACCGCACCGTGATCGGTCGACGATAAGTCGCCTTACGTGGGCCGTTTCGCCTGCGGCTGGCATCGGCTTGCCGGAGCAACCGCCCCGCTCTCGGGGCAGCTTCCCCGGCGCAACCACGGACCCGGGCGGGTGCCACGACAATGACGGTAGTCCCATGCGAGCCAGATGTCAGGTGCCAGGTGGCCCGGCGCTGGGACGAGCTCAGCCGGGCAGCACCGGCAGGGTACCCTTCGCCACCGTCGACCAGCCCCGGTTGAACAGGCCGGCGATGAAGGTCAGGATCTCGGACTGAGAGCCAGGCCTGGACCCGGTGACCCCGACGACCACCTGCGGCAGACTGCCGGACTCTGGCCAGCTGGCGGCTAGCCATTGCGCGTACCGCGGGGTGGCCAGAGGGGTCGAGGGGCCGCCGTTCAGCGGCACCTCGTAGATCTGCGCCGCCGCCGAGCCCCCGTGGTCAAGGACGAGCAGGTGATCGGGATCCAGCCAGGCCACCGCGCTTGGATTAGGTACGTCCGTTCCCACCGGGACCAGCTTGGTGGTTCGGCCGGCACCTTTACCGCCGCAGCTGACACCGCAATTCCCCACGTAGGTAAACGACGGGCCCGAGCTGATGGCGCCGATCATGACCTGCGAGCTCGAGCGGGTGTGCACGATCATCGCGACCCGCACCTCGTCCGGGGCAATCCTGAGCATGCCGATGGCCAGTGACGTGGACCGCGTGCCCGAGCAGGCCGGGCAGTACACGACGGTGACCGGCCCGACATGTCCGGCGGTGCCCGCTCCGGGGATCTTGTAGGCATTCCCCCCTGCCGTCAGCCACAGATTCCGGCTGGAATCCCAGCTCAGCGACGTGCAGTTGGCTGGCAGGATCCGAGAGACCTGGGTGCCTCCCTGCCATCGCGGCATGAGGTAGAGCTTGTCGCCGACGCAGCCCGCAAGAACCGCCTGGCTCGGCGGCCCGGGCGTCACCGCCATGGCAGTGAACGGCGCGCCGCCGACACCTCCAGGCAGGGACACCGAAACCGGCTTACCGTCCTTGAGAGTCTCGACAGCCGGCGCGGGGAGCTCGGCTGCTGTGTCCTGGAAGTAGAGCTGTCCGGCAGGCGACCCGGCACCCACCCGGGGAATCCAGTTCGCGTACGGAGGCGGGAGCGGCTGGCGCACGACGCGATTGTTCACCTCGAGCACGACGGACTGGATCTGCGACGCGGGCGAGGGAGAGTACGGCGACGACGTCAGGGTCGCGTAGATCTGCGCGGCCATGCGGCTCAGCCGCGCCTGGCCCGCCTTCGCGGCCTTGCCGCCGAGGTTGACGATCGCCTTGATGCCGCCCACGACCCGTACCCTCATCGGCACCGGGCCGGGGAAGGCCGTCACCGCCGCGCCATTCAGCCAGCTGGTGCCGGGTGGCGAGCTGAACAGCGACCTGACCAGGCCCCTGACCTCCTGCGCGCCGGTGGCCTGCAGCGGGACGGGCACGGGGTCCGGTATCAAGGTGTGCGCCGAGGTCCCTCCTGCCGGGAAGAAATACAGGTTGCGCGTCTGATAATCCCGCTCGAAGTCGGGCTGGGTCAGCAGCAGGATCGTCGGGCTGGTCGGATGGCCGTTCAGGTAGATGTCGCTGATCCGGTAGTGGCCGTTGTCGTCCGTCAGCCGGAACTGATAGTCGTTCGGACCCGACGACACCACGAGATTGCCTGCCTCGTACGGTGCGGCTGTCGTCATCTTCGCCACGTACTTGCTCGTGACGTCGATCCAGGTACCGGGCGGGCTGCCTGGCAGGGGACGCCCGGCAGGCTGCGGCTGCGTGATGTCGGGCACGCCGAGCACGGTCGCCGCCCATCCTGGCTGCCACCGCCGGGAGTATCCCGGCGTGAGGTACTCCCTCGCCACCACATAGTGGTTGTCGGAGCTCGCGCTCGCCGCCAGGAACCCGCGGACGATCTGCATCGGGGGCCAGTGCAGCCCGGGCGGCACCGGCAGGATCTGCACCCCGACCTGGCCGGCGTTGCCGCCCGATCCGTGCAGCGCGCCGAGCCGCACGTCACCGCTTGTAGGCAGGGTCGCGCAGCCCGTTACGGCGGCGACGGCGAGGGCCGCCGTAACCGTGGCGGACGACAGCCGGCCCGGCTTCCTCATGGCGACACGCTCTCGCCCGGCAGCGGCCTGTCCGCTTCCGCCCGCCGGATGGAAACCACCAGATCCAGGCGCTGGTCAGTGCCCGGGCGCGAGATCAGCCCGTCGAAGTCGATCTGGTCGGGCGACAGCGGGAGCGGAGAGCCGGCCAGCTGAGCGCCTGCCTCCCTTGGCAGCGTGAGGCGGAAGACCGAGCCACGGCCAGGCTCGCCCCAGGCTTCCAGCCAGCCGCCATGCAGCCGTGCGTCCTCGAGGGCGATGGCCAGTCCCAGGCCAGTGCCGCCGGTAGTCCTGGCCCGCGCCGGGTCAGCACGCCAGAACCTGTCGAAGACCAGGTGCTCCTCCCCGGCGGCCAGCCCGACGCCGAAGTCCCTGACCGCTATGGCGACCGCGTCCCGGTCGGCGGCGGAGGTGACGACCACGTCCCGGCCCTCGCCGTGCTCGACCGCGTTCACCAGCAGGTTGCGCAGGATCCGCTCCACCCTGCGCCGGTCCATTTCCGCCACGCATGGCTCGGCGGGCAGCCTGAACTCGATCCTCGACCCGCGCCGCTCGGCCAGCTGCTGTGCGATGTCAGCCGACTGGCGCACCACATCACAGACGTCCGCTAGCTCGGCATCGAGAGTGGCCGCGTTCGCGTCGTATCTGCTGATCTCGAGCAGGTCGGCTAGAAGTGACTCGAACCGTTCGAGCTGCCCCTGGAGCAGCTCGGCCGACCGGGCGGCAGAGGTGTCCAGCTGCCCCTTGGCCTCGAAGAGCAGGTCGGCCGCCATCCTGATGGTCGTCAGCGGCGTGCGAAGCTCGTGCGAGACGTCCGAGACGAACTGGCGCTGCACCTGCGACAGATCCTCGAGCTCTCGCATTTTCTCCTGCAGGCTCGCCGCCATCTCGTTGAACGATCTCGCCAGCGCGGCTACCTCGTCGTCACCGTGGACCTCGAGCCGCTCGTCCAGCTTCCCTGTCGCCAGCAGCTGAGCGCCCTGTGCGGCCCTGGCGACCGGCATCACCACCCATCGGGTCACCAGCCACGAGATCCCGGCCAGCAGGAAGACCAGCGCCAGACCCACCAGCGCAAGCGTGCGCTCGACGACGACCAGCTCGTTCTGCAGCTGAGTGAGCGGGAAGAAGTAGTACAGGCCGTAGTAGCTGCTGATCTGCGCGGCGTACACCAGGCCAGTCTTGGGATTGTCGCCAGGGTCCGGGTACGGCATGCGCCAGAAGACCATCCTGGGCTTCATCGCGCTCGCATGCTTGACCTCAGCGGTCAGCCAGCCGGGCAGGCCGTCGACGTCCAGGCTGTTCTGCGCGCCGGCCCAGAACACCGGTGGTCCGTGGTGCACGGTCACCCCGACGCCGTAGTCGGCACTGGAGTTGAGCGTGCTCGCCTTGAGGCTGGTGACGAGCCTGCCGACCAGGCTCTCAGTATCCGGTCCCGGCGGCTTGAAGACTTCGGGATTCGCCTGTGCGGAATACAGGCCGTTCGTCGCCTGGGTGGAGGCCAGCTGCTCGGCGTTCTGCAGCAGGTTCGACGCGATCTGCTGCATGAGAAAGAAGCCGAGCAGCGAGATGGTGATGGCGGAGATCACCAGCGTCGTGCTCACGACGCGGAGCTGCAGGGAACTGCGCCAGCGTGCCCTCAGCCTCGCCAGCAGGGCGCTCACGGCCCTCTCGACGTCGAGGATCAGCCGCCAGATCCTGACTAGCCCGCGAGGCTGACCGGACTCGTCCGGTCCGGACTTTCGCACGGTGAGGCGCCGGCCTGGCCTGTCGCCGTCGGCCAGCCAGGCCAGCCACGACCGGGACTGGCCGCCGGTGCTCAGCCCGGCCCCGCCTTGTATCCGACGCCTCGCACGGTGACGACGATGTCCGGCCGTTCCGGGTCACGCTCGATCTTCGCGCGCAGGCGCTGCACGTGGACGTTCACCAGCCGGGTATCGGCGGCATGCCGGTACCCCCACACCTGCTCGAGCAGCACTTCTCTAGTGAATACCTGCCGCGGCTTACGCGCCAGAGCCACCAGCAGGTCGAACTCCAGCGGTGTCAGGCCGATCACCTCGCCAGCCCGCTTCACCGAGTGACCGGCCACGTCGATCGTCACGTCCCCGACCGTCAGCATCTCCGGGGCCGGGTCGTCGGTCCGGCGCAGCCTCGCGCGCACGCGCGCGATCAGCACCTTCGCCTGGAAGGGCTTGACGATGTAATCGTCCGCCCCGCTCTCCAGCCCGAGCACCACGTCCACGGTGTCGCTTTTGGCGGTCAGCATCACGATCGGAACGCCCGACTCAGCCCTGATCTGACGGCAGACATCGATTCCATCCATACCGGGCAGCATCAGGTCAAGCAGGATCAGATCCGGCTTGGTATCCCTGAACGCCTCGAGCGCCTTGTCGCCGTCGGCGACGAACGTCGGCTCGAACCCCTCTCCGCGCAGCACGATTCCGAGCATCTCGGCGAGGGCGGCGTCATCGTCGACGACCAGCACGCGACCTTTCATAGACCCCATCGTTCCATGGATACGGCGCCTCGGAAGCCTTCAATCATGCGGCTCCCGACTCAGCACACGCAGATTACCCGCAGTGACGGGCTGGACGACCATGCGCTCGGTCACGATCGCGGTCACCAGTTCGGGTGGCGTGACGTCGAACGCGGGGTTGTGCGCGCTGCTCCCGGCCGGGGCGATCGGCCGTCCGGCGAGGTGCGTTACCTCATGCGCCGGACGCTGCTCGATCCTGATGCCGGTGCCGTCCGGGGTACCGAAGTCGATCGTGGACACCGGGGCCACCACGACGAAAGGCACCCGATGGTACCGGGCTAGGACGGCCAGTCCGTAAGTGCCGATCTTGTTGGCGACACTCCCGTCGGCCGCTATCCGGTCGGCTCCGACGGCCACCAGGTCCACCTGGCCGGCCGCCATCAGCGAGGCCGCCGCGGCGTCGGCGAGCACCTGATGCGGCATTCCGGCCGCGCTGGCCTCGTAGGCCGTGAGCCGCGCGCCCTGCAGCAGCGGCCTGGTCTCGTCAATCCAGAGCATGGCGAGGCGGCCTGCGCGGTGGGCCGCGAGAACCAGGCCGAACGCCGTTCCCGCTCCGGCCGTGACCAGCGAGCCGGTGTTGCAGTGAGTGAGGATCCTGGCCCCGCCCGGCACCAGGTCGAGCCCGTGCGCAGCCATCGCCTCGCACGCCCTGGCATCATCGTCGGCGATGACCCGCGCCTCTCGCAGGGCAGCCCCGGGTGCGTCCCGTTGGACCTCCGGATCGGCGGCGTCGCAGGCCCGCAGGTAGGCAGCCAGCGCCCGCCTGGCGCCCCACCCAAGGTTGACAGCCGTCGGCCGCGCCTGCTCGAGCGCTTGCGCTGCCGCACGGACGTCGTCGCCCCTGGCCGCCGCCAGGGCGACTCCGTAAGCGCCGGCTATGCCGAGCAGCGGAGCGCCCCGTACCACCAGGCGGCTGATCGCATCGACGAGCGATGGAACGTCCTCGCAGGTCACGACCTCCTCGACTGCGGGAAGCCGGGTCTGGTCCAGCAGTTCGACGGCGGGCCCGGCCGGGGGCTGCAGCCAGCGCAAGGCGACGATGCTCACCTCACGAGTCTGCTCGACGCGCGGTGGTTTGCGCGACCACCACTCGCGGCACGCTCTGAACTGACGGCATGCTCCGGCCGATTCGGCTACGGACGGCTACGATTGCCTTACAGGATGCAACCATCACTGACCACGGGGGAGCGGCGATGGCATCAGCTGGTGAAGCAACGATGACCGGGCAGGGCAAGGTCAGCTGGCGCAGGTTCGCCGCCATCATGCTGCCGGCCCTGGCGGTCGCGGCAGTTCTGGTCGTGCTGACCGCCCAGAGCGTGCTAGCCGTGTCGTTCAGTATCTCGGGCACGCCCTTCGTGGTTACGGCGACGCAGCTCAGAGGCCAGGGCTTCGAGCAGTTCGCCACGGTCGACACGTCTGTGCTGAAGGTGCTGCCAGGCAACTCCAATCAGATCGTGGTGACCGCGAACGCCATCAGGAAGGCAGAGCTCAGCCACCTGTGCCAGGCCGTCACGGTCGGCGGCCTCTCGCTGATAATCACGGCCGGCAACGGCCGGGAACCGGTTCGCGCCACCAACCTGGTGGTCGATGCCGACAAGCTGTCTGGCGATGTCTCATTCCATAACATCCAGATCGGCCGGGACGCCAGCACCCTGAACCAGGTGCCCGGTGTCACCGGACCGGCTGGAGGCTTCGCGCAGCAGGCCACCTCGGTCGTGATCAACCACCTGTTCCAGCACGCCTACGCAACGACCGCCGGCACGTTCACGCTGCCGGGGTTCAGCCTGCACTTTGGCGGCCACTGCTAGTGACTGTGGTTAATGACGAGCCCGGCCGCGTTCGCCGGGCGTGGCGAGCCTTCCGGCGCTGGCGGCGCACCAGGCCGTTCTGGGGCGGCCTCCTGGTCACGCTCGGCGGTCTGGAGATCCTGGCATCCGAGCGCGCGCCGCTGCCGGTCATCGTCCACATCGGCCTTCAGGGCATAGCGGGGTACCTCACGCCGATCATCCTGGTGATCTGCGGACTGCTGCTGCTGTTCCATCCCGTGCAGCGGCTGTTCTACTCGCTGATCGCCATCGTGCTCTCGCTCGGCTCCTGGGTTACCTCTAACCTCGGCGGCTTCATAATCGGGATGCTGCTCGGGCTGGTCGGCGGCTCGCTCGCCTTCGCCTGGGTTCAGCGCGACCGGCGAGAGCAGGTCAGGCGCCGGAGCGCGCCACCACCGCGGACCACGACCTCGGTCGGGATCGGGCTGGTCCGCGGCGAGCACCCGGCCGGAGACCAGGCGGTCCGTGGCGAGCACCCGGCCGGAGGCCAGGCAGATCGCCGGGATGGCGACCTGCGGGGAGCCCGGCAGCCTGATGCGGGCGAGCGCGAGGCGAGCGGCCGCGGGAGGACCTGGCGCGGGGCGGGCAAGCACGGCGCTGGCCCGCGCGGTCCGGTCGCCGCTAGCCTCCCTGTCCCCCTGGTTCCGCTGGCGCCCCTGACGCTGTCGGTGCTGGCCGCCCTTGCCACCCGCGGGCTGATGACCGGCACGGTGCAGGTCCCGGCGCTGTCCGCGGTTCCGCTGCTGACCTCACCGACGTCGTTCCCCTCCTTCCCGCCCACGCCGTCGGCGTCAGCTAGGCCATCGGTGCGTCCGACGGCCACGGCCACGCCCACCACGGACCCGTCCCCTGCGGCCTCGCCATCACCGTCCGCCTCGGCATCGGCCTCAGCCTCGCCGTCGGCATCTCCCGCCCCGAGCCGGCCGGCCCGCAGTCCGCGAGCGCTGCTCAGTGCCGGGATGCCGGCCGCACCCGTCGCGGCCGACCGGTCAGAGTTCACGTCCAGCTTCGCCATCCTGGACGGGGTTTCCTACGACGGCATAGCGTCCGTGCCCACCGCCCATGGCCGCGAGCTGATGCTCAAGTTCAGCATGAGCGACCTGAAGCTTCCCGGGATCGTGCTTACCGCGAGCCAGGGTGGGCAAGCCTTCATGACGAAGGACTCGACCCTGGAGCTCAGCGGGCACGTCATCCTCTACACCACGAGGATTAGCGGCACCCTCAACGGGATCAGGGTCACATTCACGTCGGCCGATCCGCCGTCGAGCCTGCGCCCCGATATGACGCTGGCCAACGTCGTGGTCGAGCAGCCGTTTGTCACGGCTCGAACGCTGTGGGCCGTCGGCTCGCAGGCAGGCTCGGGCTAGCGGAAGGACGAATGGCCCTGCACGAGGACCACGGTCGGCTGATAGGCCAGTGGCTGGGCAAGGGGAGCCCATCCGAACACGGGGGGTGTTTTCACAGATGCGCAAGCACTTGCTGATGGCAACGGCGCTGGGCACGTTGGTGCTCGGCGTCCTGCCGCTCACGGCGGCTTCCGCCGCCACGCACAGCCCGGCGAGACGGCCGGCCGTCCTGACGATCGGAAAGACTGGCGGGACGGCCGTGAAGGTCGGCGCCATCTTGAAGGC
>DASWAA010000046.1:0-16520 GCA_036391385.1 Streptosporangiaceae bacterium | reverse complement strand
TTCGCCGGTGAGCAGGGTGAGGACGGCGGGCGGGAGGCAGGCGAAGGTGATCTGGGCGGTGCGGATGAGGTCGGCGAGGCGGGGCGGGGAGTGCAGGACGGCGGGGGGTGCCAGGACGACGCGGGCTCCGGCGAGCAGGGGCATGAACATGTCCATGACCGAGACGTCGAAGGTGTAGGCGGCGAAGGACAGCACGGCGCTGGCGGGGGTGATGTTCCAGGCGCTGGTCATGCCGTGCAGGAAGTTGATGGCTTGCTGGTGCTCGACCATGACGCCCTTGGGCTGGCCGGTGGACCCGGAGGTGTAGATGACGTAGGCCACGTTGGCGGGCGTGACGCCGGTTCCGGTCAGGCTGGTGGTGTCCAGGGCGGCGATCTGGTCGTGCTCGGTGTCCAGGCGGATCACGGTGACCGGCTGCGCGGCGGGGATGGCGGCGGCGCCCTCGGCGTCGGCGAGCAGGAGTGTCATGGCGGTGTCGGCGAGCAGGAAGGACAGCCGCTCGGCCGGGAGGGCGGCGTCGAGGGGGACGTAGCCGGCGCCGGCGGTGAGCACGCCGAGCAGGGCGGCCAGCCGGTCCAGCCCGGTCTGCATGCAGACGCCGACCAGGGATTCGGGGCCGGCGCCGGCGGCGCGGAGCCGGCGGGCGATCTGGTTGGCGCGGGCGCTGAGCCCGGCGTAGGTCAGGTGCTCGTCGCCGAACTGGGCGGCGACCGCGTCCGGGGTGCGGGCGGCCTGCCGCTCGAAGCCGTGGTGGATGCACTCCACCGGCAGGTCGGCGTCGGTGTCGTTCCACTCGGTCAGCTCGCGGTGCAGCTCGGCCCGGGTCAGCACCGGCAGCTGCGACACCCGGGCACCCGGATCAGCGACCACCCCCGCCAGCAGCACCTCCAGATTCCCCAGCAGCCGCTGCACCGACACCCCGTCAAACAGCGCGGTCTTGTAGGTGCACTCGAACCACAGGCCCTCGCGCCTGGCCTCGGCCAGGAAGGACAGGTCGATCTTCGCGGCGTTGATGCCGACGACGAGGTCGGTCATCGTGAATTCCGCGCCGCCTGCCCGTACCGGCACGGGATCGCGCTCGGCGTAGGTCAGCCCGATCTGGAACAGCGGCGGCCTGCTCGGGTCACGCTCGACCCGCATCGTCTCGACCAGCCTGGCGAACGGCAGATCCTGATGGCCGTAGGCGCCGGTGGTCGCTTCCCTGACCCGCGCGAGCACCTCGGTGAACGGCGGGTCGCCGGACAGGTCAGCGCGGATTGGCAGGGTGTTCACCAGGAAGCCGATCATCGGCGCCAGCTCGGCCCTGCCCCGGTTCGCGCTTGCCGTGCCGACGACCAGATCAGTCTGCCCGGTGTACCGGTACAGCAGCGCCTGCAGGCCGGCCATCAGGGTCACGAACAGCGTGGTGCCCTCGCGTCTGGCCAGTGCCCGCAGCCCGCCGAGCAGGTCCTGGCTCGTCATCCGTACCGCCAGTGCCCCGCCGAAGTCGTCGAGTACGCCGCGGCGCCGGTCCGTCGGGAACTCGATCGTCTCGAAGCCGTCGAGCACGCCACGCCAGTAGCACTCGAGCTCCTCCAGCAGCGGGCCGCTCAGCCGGTCCCGCTCCCACAGCGCGTAGTCGGCGAACTGCACCGGCAGTTCGGCCAGTCCGGACGGCTGACCGTCCCGCTCCTGGCCGTACAGCGCGGCGAGCTCACGCAGGAACACCCCGGCGGACCAGCCGTCGAAGACGACATGATGGAAAACGATGACCAGCACGTGCTCGTCGTCGGCCAGCCGGACCAGGTGCGCGCGCAGCAGCGGCCCGTGCTCCAGGCTGAACGGGCGGACGGACTCCGTCTCGATCAGCTCGCTCAGCGCGACGTCCCGGTCGTGCGCGCTGCCGCCGGACAGGTCAACGAGTTCCAGCGTCAGCTCCCCGGGCGGGTCGATCACCTGGACCGGCCGCCCGTCGGCGCCGGTGACCAGGCGCGTGCGCAGTGCCTCATGCCGGCTCACCAGGCCCGCCGCGGCCCGGCTCAGGGCTGCCGCATCCAGCGGCCCGGTGATCCTTAACGCATGCGGGATGTTGTAGGTCGGCAGCCCGGGCGCGAACCGGTCGATGAACCACAGCTGTTCCTGCCCGTACGACAGGGGCAGGTCGGTCAGGCCAGGCTGGCGCCGCGGAATCTCGCCGGCCAGGTCCCCGCGGCCGCGTCGCAGCCGCATCGCCAGGGCTTCGCGCTGAGCGTCCGTCAACATAGCCTCTGCCACTCCTTGTCGATGTCTGTCGGGTCAGGTGCGCACTGCCCGCCGGTCCTGCCGGTGGCGGTCAGGGCACGGAGCTTGCCTGCTGGCCGGCCAGCCCCTCGAGCCCTTCGATGCTCTCCTCGCTGAGGTCGGCGTCGTCGAAGCCGTGCTTGTCGCGCAGCAGCGCGGCGAGCTGCTGCGGGGTAGGCGCGAGGAACACGGCGGCGACGTCCAGGTCGACGGCGAGGGTGGTGCGAAGCTGCGTGACAAGGTGCATGGCCTGGAGCGAGTTCCCGCCGGCATCGAAGAAACTGTCGGCCGCGCTGGCCTGCTCCCTGCTCAGCACGGTCGAGTAGAGGTCGACCAGGATCGTCTCCAGCAAGGTGGCTGGCGGGACCACGACGGCGCCCGCGCTGTCGGCCTGGGGTGGCGGGAGGGCGGTTTTGTCGATCTTGCCGTTGGTGGTGAGGGGGATGGTGTCGATGGGGGTGAGGTAGGCGGGGATCATGTAGGCGGGTAGCTGGGTGGTGAGGTGCTGGCGGAGGTCGGGGGTGGTGGGCTGGGTGCCGGGGTGGGTGAGGTAGTAGGCGGCGAGCTGTTTTTCTCCGGCGTTGTCGGTGGTGAGGGTGACGATGGCCTGGGTGATGGCGGGGTGGCGGGTGAGGGCGGTTTCGATCTCGCCGAGTTCGACGCGCAGGCCGCGGATCTTGACCTGGTTGTCGATGCGGCCGAGGAAGGCGATGGTGCCGTCGGGGCGGCGGCGGACGAGGTCTCCGGTTTTGTAGAGGCGCTGGCCGGGGGCGAAGGGGTCGGCGATGAACCGGTCGCGGGTGAGGTCGGGGCGGTTGAGGTAGCCGCGGGCGACGCCGGGTCCGCCGACGTGCAGTTCTCCGGTGACGCCGGCGGGGACGGGGTTGAGGTGGGTGTCGAGGACGTAGACGCGGTAGTTGGGCTTGGGCCGGCCGATGGGCGGGGGGAGGGGGGTGTCGGGGTCGAGCCTGGCGAAGGTGGAGCCGATGGAGGCTTCGGTGGGGCCGTAGCCGTTGTAGATCTCCAGGCCGGGGCGGAGCCAGGCGCGGAGCAGGTCGGTGGTGAGTTCCTCGCCGGCGGACAGCAGCGTGCGCAGGCCGGGGAACTGCTCGCCGGTGAGCAGGGTGAGGATGGCCGGGGGGAGGCAGGCGAAGGTGATGCGGGCGTCGCGGATGAGGTCGGCCAGGCGGGGCGGGGAGTGCAGGACGGCGGGGGGTGCCATGACGACGCGGGCTCCGGCGAGCAGGGGCATGAACATGTCCATGACCGAGACGTCGAAGGTGTAGGCGGCGAAGGACAGGACGGCGCTGCCGGGTCCGATGTTCCAGGCTCCGGTCATGCCGTGCAGGAAGTTGATCGCCTGGCGGTGCTCCACGACGACGCCCTTGGGCTGGCCGGTTGATCCGGAGGTGTAGATCACGTAGGCCACGTTCGACGGCTCGGCTCCGGTGTCGCCGGGGCTGGTGTCGTCGGGCGGGGTGATCTCGTCCTGCCCGGCGTCCGGGCGGATCACCGTGACCGGGGCGGCGGCGCGGTCCAGGGCCTGCGCTCCCTGCTCGTCGGCGACCGCGACTGGCATCGCGGTGTCGGCGAGCACGAATGCCAGCCGCTCGGCGGGCAGGGCGGGGTCCAGGGGCACGTAGCCGCCGCCGGCCTTCCAGATGCCGAGCAGGGCGGCCAGGCGCTCCAGCCCGGTCTGCATGCAGACGCCGACCAGGGTCTCCGGGCCGACGCCCTCGGCGCGGAGCCGGCGGGCGATCTGGCTGGCGCGGCCGTCCAGCTCGGCATAGGTCAGGCACTGCTCGCCGAACTGGGCCGCGACCGCGTCCGGTGTCCGCGCGGCCTGCCGCTCGATGCCGGTGTGGATGCACTCGACCGGAAGGTCGGCGGCGGTGTCGTTCCACTCCACCAGCTCGCGGTGCAGCTCGGCGTCGGTGAGCACCGGCAGCTCCGAGATCCGGGACTGCGGGCTCGCCACCGCCCCGTGCAGCAGCACCTCCAGGTTCCCCAGCAGCCGGCCCACCGTCGCCCCGTCGAACAGCGCCGGGGTGAAGGTGGCCTCGATGCCCAGGCCCGCCTCGCCCGGCCGCACGGCGAAGCTGATGTCGTACCGGCTGGCCGGCAGCTCGACCGGCTCTGCCTGGAAGCGCACGCCGGCCGACTCGACGGCCGGGACCGGATCGATGCAGCTGAATCCGATCTGGAAGACAGGGAAACGGCCCGGGTCCCGTTCGACGTTCAGGGCTTCCACGATCCGGGCGAACGGCAGGTCCTGATGAGCCTGCGCACCGGCAACCGCATCCCGTACCCGGCCGAGCACCTCGGTGAACGACGGGTCACCGGACAGGTCAGCGCGGATCGGCAGTGCGTTCGCCAGGAAGCCGATCAACGGCTCGTGCTCGGGACGGTCGCGGCCGGGGCTCATGGTGCCGACCACCAGGTCGGTCTGACCGGTGTACCGGTACAGCAGCGCGAACAGCGCGGCGAGCACCGTCGCTGCCAGCGTCGTGCCCTCCCGTTCGGCCAGCGCGCGCAGTTCGCCGAGCAGGTCCCTGCTCGCGGTGATGCTGGTCACGGCACCGTTGTGGTCGGCCAGCCTGGGCCTGGCGCGATCGGCCGGGAACCTGGTGGCTTCCAGGCCGGCCAGCGCTCCGCGCCAGTAGTGCTCCAGGTCAGCGAGCAGCGGTCCGGTCAGCCGGTGCCGCTGCCACGTGGCATAGTCGGCGAATCGCTGCGGCAGGTCCGGCAGGCCCGCCGCCTCGCCGCTGACCTCCTGCTGGTACAGCGCGGCAAGCTCGCGCAGCAGCACGCCGAGCGACGCGTCGTCGAAGGCAGTCTGGTGGGTGACGATGAGAAGCGCATGCTCGTCAGCTGCCAGGCGGATCAGGTGCGCGCGGATCGGCCAGGCCTGCGCAAGCCGGAAGGGCCGCATGGCCTGAATGGTCACGAGTTCGCGCAGTTGTGCCGTCGCCGTCTGCGGTTCGGTGCCTGAATAGTCGGTCAGCTCCAGGGCGGCCGGCGCTGGCTGGTCGATCACCTGGACCGGCCTGCCGTCCCGGCCGGCCGTCAGCCGGGTACGCAGCGGCTCGTGCCTGGCGATCACGGCCTCGAGCGCCCGGTCGAGCGCGGCGGCATCCACCGGCCCGTTCAGGCGTACCAGGTGCGGGACGTTGTGCGCCGGGAGCCCGTTGTGGAACTCGTCGATGAACCACAACTGCTCCTGAGCGAACGACAGCGGAATCTCAGCCATCTGTCCCGTCCATCCCGTTGGCGGATTCAGGCCCGGCAGGGATCTCCCTGAGCCGGTACACAGGGGAGAAGATCAGCCACAGGGCCGGCGAGATCATCGTCAGCAGCGAGATGACCAGCGCGGACCGCAGGCCGTAGGCGCTGCCGAGCAGGCCGCCGGCGATCGCGCCGACTGGTGCGGACCCGTACAGCAGCATCCGGTAGGTCGCGTTCATGCGGGCAAGCACATGCTGCGGCGTGACCGCCTGGCGCAGCGTGATGGCGTTCACGTTCGACATCGCGATGGAGCACCCGTAGACGAACTGCGCGGCGATCAGGATGCCCATCGAGCGCAGGCTGGCATCGCCCGGTACCAGCAGCAGCAGCAAGGCGGTGGACACGCCGATCGTGGTGACGGCCATCGTCCGGTCGAACCTGAGCACCTGGCGGACCCGGGTCGCGGACAGCGCTCCGACCACTCCGCCGGCGGCGCTCGCGCCGAGCACGATGCCGAGCTTGCCCGGAGTCAGGCCGAGCACCCGGACGGCGTACACGACGAACACCACGATGTAGGACCCGAAGAAGAGGTTCAGTGCCGTGCCCTGGGTGAGCAGCGCGCGCAGCAGCCTGTTGCCGTAGACCGCCCGCAGTCCCTCGGCGATCGAGCGGCGGACGGGCACCTTCTCCTGACCGGTCTCAGGCGGCGGCTCCACGGAGGCGATCGAGATCAGTCCGAGCGCGGAGAAGATGTACGACACGGCGTCGACCGACAGCGTGACGGGCGCCGTGATCAGCCCGACCAGCAGTCCGGCGAGCCCGGGTCCGGCGACTCCGGCCACCGAGGTGCTGGCCTGGAGCTTGCTGTTGGCTGCCAGCAGGTGCCGGCGCTCGACCAGGAACGGCACGTAGGACAGAGCGCCGACGTCGAAGGTCATGCTCAGCGCCCCGGCCACCGGCACCACGGCGTAGAGCAGGCCGATCGTGAGCAGGCCGGTCACCGACGCCAGCGGGATCAGGCCGATCAGCACGGCGTTGCCGAGCGCGCAGGCGATCAGGATGGGCCTGCGGCGCCTGCGGTCCAGCCAGACGCCGGCCAGCAGCGACAGCAGGATCACCGGAACGAACCGCAGCGCGTTGAGCACGCCCACCTCGAACACGGTGGCCCGGAGCGTGATGATGGCGACGAGCGGCATAGTGAACTGGGTGACCTGAGTGCCGATCAGCGAGATCGTCTCTCCGGTCCAGAGCCTGACGAAGTCCCGGTTCGCCAGGACGCTGTCCCGCCCCAGGGCAGCCGGTGCCTGCGCCGTGACGGCCTGGTCAGATGCCATCTGCCGACGCCCTTCCCTGGTGGCTGCCTGCCGGATTCCAGTAGGCCTGGCTGATCAGCCGCCGCCGCGGCTTGAACTGGGACGTCAGCATGCCGTTCGCGACACTGAACCGCTCGGGGGCGATGACGATCTCCTTGATCTGCTCGTCCTTGCCGAACGCGGCGTTCGCCGCCGCGACCCGGGTTTCGATCGCCGTCGCATCGGGCGGGTCGGTCGCCGGGGATACCACCGCCACCAGGTGCGTCTGGGTCGGGCAGAGCACCACGCACTCGTGCACGGCAGGGCTTGCCCTCAGGTACTCCTCGATCGGCCGGACGATGACCTTCTTGCCGTTGTCGAGCACGATCACGTCGTCGGCCCGGCCGCGGATGAACAGGAAGCCGTCGGCGTCGATATAGCCGAGGTCGCCGGTGCGGACCGTGCCGTCCGCTCCGAAGACCCGCTCGGATTCGCCCGGACCGGCGTACTCGTAGCGGCTGTTGACCGGGTGCTCGCTCCAGACGCTGATGACGCCGTCGTCGTCAAGCAGGACCTTCTTGCCCGGTAGCACCCGGCCGGCGCTGCCAGGGCGGTGAGCGCGGGGGTGGTTCTTGCTGACGATGCAGGTCTCGTTGAGGCCGTAGCCCTCGTAGATCGGCATGCCCGCGTCGGCGAAGAAGCGCAGCACCGACTGCCTGGCAGGGGCCGAGCCGGTCCACAGGTACCTGATGCGGTCGCCGAGCAGGGCCTGTGCGGCGGCGCTGATGGCGTCGGGGGACGGCTGGCCGCCGGCGGCGCGTGACGCGGCCCGCTCGATGTGCCGCATCGCCGCCTCGTAGAAGGCCGGCACGCCCATCACCACGGTCGGGGCGACCCGGCGCAGGACCGCGAACGCCACCTCGTAGGTGCTGACCGTGACGTCGTGGCCGTACCGGAGCGCGGAGTAGATCCAGTACCGCTGCTGTAGCAGCGACAGCGGCAGGAAGACGAACAGGTTGTCGTCGCCGTCATGCTCGAACAGCCCCTGGATCGCGCTGATCGAGCTGTCGATGCTGCCGACCGTGGCCGCGAGACCCTTCGGCTCGCCGGTGCTGCCGGAGGTGAACTTGATCGTGGTGACGTCGTCCGGGGCGTACCGCACCAGGGGAAGCGGCACAGCCTGGTCGGCTTCGTCGATAAGGCGGCCGACGTCGGCGATCGGCCTGATCCCCAGGCCCCGCGCCGGGTTCGGGCCTTGCGCCGGGTTCGGGCCCTGCGCCGGGCTCGGGTCCTGGGCCTGGCGGTCGGTAAAGAGCGCGGCGAGCTGGTACCGGCCGATCAGCGACCCGTCCGGGTCGAACTTGCCTGGCTCGAACCCAGCCGTCACCGCGCCCAGCCGCAGCGCCGCGAGGTCGAGCAGGACCCACTCCAGGCAGTTCGACGCCAGGATGCCGATCCGGTCGCCCCGGCGCAGGCCCGCGTCCCGCAGCCCGCGGGCCAGCCGCCCGGCCCGCGCGTGCAGCTCGGCGAGCGTCAGCGTCGTCGTGCCGTCCAGCCGGACGACGCGCAGCCTGGACCGGCCGTCCGCAGGCGCGGCCACGATGTGGTTGATGACCGAGCCGTTCATGCCGCGCCCTGCACGAACGCTGCCATCTCGTGCACCGTCCGCACCTCGTGCAGCCGGTCGAGCGTCATGCTCACCCCGAACTCCTTGCGCACCCGAGTGAAGATGCGGGCCGCGGCCAGGGAGTCGCCGCCGAGGTCGTAGAAGTCGGTGTCGTATCCGATCGACCCGGGTTCCACCCGGAGCACGGACGCCCACAGCGCGGCGAGCGTTCGCTCCACCTCGGTAGGCTCCCCGCTCCTGGCGCCGTTGCCCGAGCCGCCCGCGTCTGAGCCGCCCGTGCCCGAGCCGCCCGTGCCGCCACCCCCGCCGCCGGCACCAGCGGCCGGAGTCATCGCCACGAGCTTGCCCCGGTCCACCTTGCCGTTGCGGGTCAGCGGCAGGCTCTCGTGCCAGAACACCGCCGACGGCGTCATGTACTCGGGCAGGTGCTCGCGCAGTGCCTGGCGGATCTCCTCGTCGGCCGGCCGGGCGTCACCGGCCGGGACGAGATGCGCCACCAGCCGGTCGCCGCGCGCGGCCTCCTGCCGCACTACCACGGCCTGCTTGACGGCACCGATCGCCACGAGCCGGGTCTCGACCTCGCCTGCCTCGATCCGGTATCCGTTGACCTTGATCTGGAAGTCGCTGCGCCCGGCGATGTCGATGCTGCCGTCGGGCAGGTAACGGCCGAGATCTCCGGTTCGGTACATCCGCTCGCCGCGGCTCTCGTCGTACCAGAACCGCTCGGCCGTGCGAGCCTCGTCTCCCCAGTACCCGCGGGCGAGACCGGTGCCTGCCGCGCAGATCTCGCCGGTCACCCAGTCCGGCGTGTCGAGCCCCCAGGCGTCCAGGATGTAAGCGCGGTTGTTGGCGTTGGGCCGGCCGTAGGGAATCGACTCGCTGCCGTCGGCCTCGCCGATCGGGTGCGAGATGTTCCAGATCGTCGTCTCGGTCGGGCCGCCGAGCGACATCAGCCGCAGGTCGGGCCTGACCGCCCGCAGCACGCCGGGCAGCGTGGGCGGGATCCGGTCGCCGCTCATCATGACCAGGCGCAGGGTCCGCAGCCGCGGGTCGCCTCCAGGGCCGGCCTGCTCGGCCATCAGGCCGGCGATCGCCGGGACCGAGTTCCAGATCGTGATGCCGTGGTCGCCGCACAGGTCGAGCCAGTGCGCCGGATCGGTCGCGCGGTCGGCGTCGGGAAGCACTACGGCGGCACCTGCCGACAGCGAGCCGAAGATGTCGTAGACGGACAGGTCGAAGTTGAACGCGCTGACCCCGATGAACCGGTCGGCGGGTCCGACGCCGAACCGGGCGTTGCAGTCCGCGACGACGTTCGCGACGCTGCGGTGACTGACCATGACGCCCTTCGGCTCGCCGGTCGTACCGGAGGTGTAGAGCACGTAGGCAAGGTCGTCGGGGTGCGCGCCGGGCAGCCGCTCGTAGCGGGCGGCCTCGCCTGCCGTGACGGGTGCGCCGGCCGGCCTGGTCACGTCAAGTTCGAGCGTCTCGATGCCGTCGCCGCCTGACTGCCAGCCGGCGTTGGACAGCACGCAGCGCACCCGGCCGTCGCGCAGCATGTAGCTGACCCGCTCGGCCGGCAGCCTGGCATCGACCGGCAGGTAAGCACCGCCGGCCATGAGCGTCGCAAGGATCCCGACGATCTGCTCGGGCCCCCGGCGCATGATCAGGCCGACGAGCTCGTCCCGGCCGACCTGCCTGGCGCGCAGCCAGGCAGCGGCGCTCGTGGCCCGTTCGAGCAGCTCGCCGTAGCTCACCGATCCGGCCGTCGTCACGATCGCCTGGGCCTGCGGCGTACGGGCTGCCTGCGCGACGAAGGCGTCCTGCAGCAGGTAACCGGGCAGCGGGCCGGCGGTGTCGTTCGCGGCCTGCCGGCGGGCCCGCTGCTCGGCGGGCAGCAGGTCGAAGGTCCGTGCCGACCACGCGGGCTCGTCGAGCAGGCTGTCGAGCAGGGCCTGGTAGCCGCTGGCCATGGCGCCGATCATGCCGTCGGGGAACAGCCCGTCTACGGCGTCGAACTGCACCACCACGCCACCGTGCTGCTCGAAGGCGAAGGCGTTGAGCCAGACCTGCGGCGTCTGGCTGGAGGTGTACACCTCAGGCCCGAAGAGCTCGATCGCCGAGCCGTCGACGTCGGACCGCAGGTAGCCGATGGCGCTGTTGAAGGTGAAGGGCATCCGCGCGTCGCCGCTGCCGCCGCGCCTGGCGAGCTCGCGCAGTACCTCTATCCCGGAGAAGTGCCGATGATCCAGGTCGCGGCGCATCCTGGCCTGCAGCGCCTGGGCTCGCTGGGTGAAGGTGATGTCGCGCCGGCTCAGGTCGAGCTCGACCAGCATGGTCTCGGAGAAGTTGCCGATCGCGTCGACGATCCTGGGGTGGATCGGGGGCCGGTTCGCGATGGTCGTAGTGAGCGTGAACTGGCTGCCTGCGCCCCAGCGGGCGAGCGTCTCGGCGTAGGCGGCGAGCAGCACCACGGTCGGGGTCAGGCCCGCGCCGGCGGCCCGGGCCTTCACCGCTGACCACGCCCGCTCGCCGAGCCTGGCCGTGTACTGAGTGAACCGGGGCTGGGTAATCGATGAAGGCGAGGTGCGCAACGGCAGGCCCGGGTGCGGCGGCAGGTCCTCGAGCCGGTCCAGCCAGTACGTACGCGAGCGCTTGAAGGCCGGCCGGGCACGCATCGCCTCCACCGAGGAGACGTAGTCAGCGAAGGAGACCGGATCGGCATCGGTACCTTCACCGGGTCCTGGCTCGGTGCCAGTCGTCACGGCGGCGCCGGCCGCCTGACCGCGGTAACCCTCCCACCATTCGTTAAAGAAAAGGAACATGCTGATGCCGTCCATCACGAGCCCGTCGTGGCCGACATGCAGCCGCATCCGGTCCGGCGCGAGCAGCGTCACCTCGGCAGCCAGCATGGGAGCGCGGTCGGCGGGCAGGATGCGGTGCGAGCGCTGCTCGCGCATCAGCGCCAGCCGTTCCCGCTGCTCGTCCGGCGTCAGGCCGCGCAGGTCGATGCGGTCGATCCGAACGTCGACGGCGGGCTCCTGCACGCCCCGGCCGTCCGGGGTGAAGCGGGTACGCAGCATCCCGTGCCTGGCCACGACCCCGCGCAGTGCTGACTCGAGCCGGTCCAGATCCCAGCAGCCGTCGATCTCGTGGTACACCTGGCTCGCCACGTTGCCGATCTCCACCGAGTCGCCCCGGCCGATCAGGTAGCCGCGCTGCAGCAGGGTCAGCGGGAAGCCCGGCGGACCCGGCGGACCGGCCGGGCTGGCGGCTCCGGCTGGGCTGGGGGCGTCGGCTGGGCTGGGGGCGCCTGGGCTGGGGGTGCCTGGGCTGGGGGCGCCGGCGGAACCGGCGGACGCGGTGGTTGCGGACCCGGCGGTCACGGCCCGCTGTGCCGCCTCGGCGGTGAGGTAGCTGACTAGCTCGGCCTTGACCGCCCTGATCCGGCCGATGAGCTCGGTGTCGACCCGCTGCTGCGGGCCTTCCAGCCGCAGGTCCGAGCCCGCGACGGTGAGCCGGAGCCCGCGTTCTCGCACCTCCCGCAGTACCTCGAGGTGGCTCATCGGCTCACCGCCTCTGCCGTCATGGCGGTCGCCCGCGCCGCGTCAGCGTCCAGTTCGGCGAGCTGGTCGGCCAGCAGCTCGGCTAGCTGCGCGACGGTGCGGTCGCCGAGCAGGTCCTGCACGGTTACGTCCGCTCCGGTCCGCTCGGCGATCTGGTACTGCAGCGCGATCGCCTGCATGGACTCGGCGCCCAGCGACATCAGCGTCGCGTCAGCGACTGGCTCGGCGTCGGGCAGCCGCAGCGTGTCGCGGACCAGCCCGGCCAGGAAGGGAAGTAATGACACCGGTGCCTGCTCGCCGATGTCGGCGGCCTGGCTGGCGGGGGCCGGCTGGTCGGCTAGGGCTGGCTGGCTGGCGCTGGCCGGCTGGTCGGCAGGCGCCGGTCGGTCGGCGTCCCCGGGCGGGCCGAAGAAAGTCTGCCCGGCCAGGTTCACTTCGGTGCCGGCTGGCACCAGGCTTACCAGCCCGGGCCACTGAGCGGGCGCGGGAAGGCCGAGAGCCGTGGCGAGGCTGGCCGCGAACCGTGGCATCACCGGAGCGGCGCAGTGGGCGAGCAGCCTGGCCGCGGCTAGCTCGAGCGCGATCGCCGTCCGGGCCTCGTCTTTCCAGTCGGCGACGTCCGCGAGCACGCTCTCGAATCCGCGGAAGCGCAGCGTGTCGTCGACGATGCCGTCGAGCGTCCGGGCGGCGTGGTTCAGCGAGAACCCGTCCTGGCCGAGCTCGCCGGTGATCGCGGCGAGCCGGTTCTCCAGCCTGGCGAGGAACGCGGTGTGCTCGGGAGTCCAGACCCCGGCGTCCGGCGCGACGCCGCCGTACCTGGCCTGGATCCGTGCGCCGAGGTCGTTCAGCCAGTGCTGCCAGGTGCCGATCAGCCGGTCCCGCACGACCTGCTCGTATGCCTCGAGGGTGAAGTTGGTGCGGTGGGTCTCCGGCCGGGTGAGCGCCAGGTAGAACCTGATGCCGTCGACGGTACGAGGGGTGAGCAGGTCCTTGCCCCAGATCACGTGCCGTCGGCTGGTGGAGAACTTGTCGCCATCCAGCAGGTAGAACTCGTTGACGTTGTAATCGACGTCCGGGGTCCACTCGGGGTTCGCGATCTTGTACAGGGCCGGGCTGAACAAGGAATGGTAGAAGGTGTTGTCGTAGCCGAGGAAGTGCACGATCTTCCAGTCGTCCTGCGGCTTGTCGGCCCGCCAGCCGGTGCCCAGCTCGCGGCCCAGCGCCTCGATGTTGTAGATGAAGCCGAACGCGAGCTCGATCCAGACCCAGATGACCTGGCCAGGCACGTCCTGCTGGAGCGGCAGCACGCCCCAGCTCCCCGGGTGGGTGAGTGCCATGTCGAGCCGGTCGCGCCGGAAGACCCGGTGCGCGAGCTCGCGCACCCTGGCCGGGGCCCGGCCGACGTGGTGATGCTCGAGGATGTCGGCGCGCAGGTCATGCAGCGGCAGCATGTACCTGGTGATCGTGCCCTGGCGCGGGACGGCCGATCCTGCCGACGGCTTCGGGTCGATCAGGTCGATGCAGAAGTTCGGCTCGCCGCAGATCTCGCAGATGTTGCCGCCGGTCTCGTTGCCGCAGGTGGGGCAGCCGCCGCCGACGTAGGGCTCGAAGAGGTACTGCCCGGTCTCCCCGTCGAACAGGGCCGCGCCCTCCTGCCGGGTGACCCGGCCGGACTCGACCAGGCGGGAGAAGAACGCCTGCAGCGCCGGGGTATACAGCTCGTCCTGGCTGGTGTGGGTGATGTGGTCGGGCTCGATGTCCATCGCGGCGAGCGTCTGGACAATCTCGGCCGCGTAGTGCCTGGCCACCTCGGTCGGCGTCCTGCCCTCGCGCCTGGCGCACTCGGCGACATAGCTCTGGTTGTCGTCGGTGGCGGCGAGGTGGTAGACGGTCGTCCCGTTCATCCGCTGGAACCTGACAAACGCGTCGGTACCCAGATACGGTCCGGACAGGTGGCCGATATGCAGCCCGCCGTTAGGCGTGGGCGGCGTGGAGAACGCGAAGACCGGCCGCTCGCCGAAACGGCGGCGATCGGTCCTGGCGGCCATCTTCGAGGCGCGCGGTGAGTCCCGCCAGTAGAAGGTCGCGAAGAGCAGGTCGTCGGTGCCGGTGTTGTCAAGCACATGGGTCTCGAACGGCTCGAACTGCAGCACCATCCCGGCCGACACCGGGGTGCGCCTGGCGTCCACGATGATGTCGCCGCGTCCGGAGACGATCACGAAGGTCTCGGTCTCGTCATGCTGGTGCGGGTCGGAGTGCTGTCCGGGCGGCACCTTTCCCCAGTTCGCGCCCACGCCGAATGACTCAACCGCCCCCATGTCGATGTCGCCGAGGTCGATGCCGAACGATCGGTGCAAGGACTCCGCGTCATACGTACTGATGATCACCGGTGGCTCCTTCGCTCTGCGGGAGGTGCAGGAGGTCAATGGCTTCCGCAGCGATCGCGGGGGCGAGCCGGTAGCCGGAGCCGTTCGCCGCTCCGGCGAAGACGACCCGGCCGGCCTCGTCAAGCGCTTGCACGACGGGCTCACCGCTGTGGCTGTAGGCATCGCAGAACACCCGCCCGGAGCGGCATGCCTGCGCCAGGGCCGGCGAGTACCGGCGCAGGCAGTCCCGGGCGTCGCCGAGGTTCGCGGCGGATACGCCCTCGGTCAGGACGTCGGGGTCCACGTCCCACTCGGTGCAGGTGTAGCTGAACAGCCAGTGCCCGCGACGGGCGAGCGGCAGCAGGAACGCATCCTCGTCGTCGAAGACCACGACCCCGTCGGCCGGCCCTGGACGCTGCTCGATGTGCAGGGCGACGACCTTCTTCACCCGCAGCCCGAGCGGCGCGACGAGCTCGCGCCAGGCCGGCGCGTTCAGCCACGGTCCCGGTGCGAGCACGACCCGGTCGGCGACGATCGTCTCGCCGCTGCCGGTCCGGACGGTGACGCGGTCGGCGCCGGCCGTGAGTTCCGTCACCGCGACACCCTCACTGAACTGGACCGCTGGCCGCAGGCTGGCCGCGACGGTCTCGCAGAGCCTGCCGACGTCGCTGTAATGGCAGCCGGCGATCTGCCAGGCCAATTGCCCGTCGCGCAGCCGCAGGCCGTTACCTGGCACGTCGACGGCTCGCTGCGGCATCGTCAGGTCCAGGTAGCCGCTGCCGAGCAGGCCGTCAGCCGTCGCCGTCGTGAGCACGGTCGCGGCGACCGGGTGGATCGGCAGCTCAGGGCGCCGGTCCCGCAGAGCCGAGTAGTAGGCATGGCTGTAGGCCGCCATCCGCCTGACCCGGGGCGTCGACCCTCTCGGCAGGTGCAGCCCGGCGCTGCGCCGGCTGGCCCCGGCCCCTGCCGCGTCGCGATCGATCACCAGAACCGCCGCTTCCTCGTCACGGGCGGCGAGCTCGCTCGCGACCAGGCAGCCGACGACGCCGGCGCCGATCACCACAGTCGTACGTCGCGTCATCGCTAGCCACCCCGCAGGTCGTGGCCAGACGGCTTGGCCGTCCACTCGATGAACGAATTCAGCTGATGCTCGGTCCGGACGCCGCGGATCCGGTCGAGTATCCGCTGGCTCCGCCAGGCGTTCAGGCTCAGGTTCGGGTCGGCGAGCCCTCGCTGGCCGCGTGCGGCGTTCTGAATGAAGATGTTGCGGTCGGGCGGGCCATCCCACAGCACGGCGAAGCTGTCATCGATCTTGTACTCCTCGCCCTCTCGCTCCAGCCGCTCACTGATCGGATCGAGGAAGCCGGTCGGGCCGGGGCGATAGCCGGTGGCCCAGATGACCACGTCGAGCTCGACGTTCTCGTGCACGTCGTCGTGGTAGTTGTGGGCGAGGGCGAGCCGCCAGGCGCCCTTCGCCGCGCAGTCCACCGCGACCACGCCGCGGTTGGGGTAGAGGGCTATGAGGTCGGAGCAGCCGTCGATGAACCGGCGGGTGTAGATCCGCTGGTAGATCTGCCGCAAGGTGGCGTCGGAGATCCCGTCGCTGGTCAGCAGGTGGCGATCGTTGAACTCGTGCCTGGCCACCCGGTCGAGCCTGGCGAAGTAATCCGAATAGCCAGGCATGTAGTAGTCGTTAGTAAATGGCGAGTCGTCTAATGGCAGGTAGTTGGGCCGACGGGAAATCCAGACGATTCGTCGTGGTAAATCGTTATCTGTTCGGGAGACGAGGTCGAGGAAGGCCTCGGCTCCGGACTGCCCGCCGCCGACGATGCCGACGCGCAGGCCGCCGAGCCTAGTCGCCTTGGTCATGAACTCGCTGACGTGGAACTGCCGGGCGCCCAGATACGGCTGCGCGTGCGGTGGTGTCTGCGGCTGGATCCCCACGCCCACGACGACGTTGTCGGCGGTGACCGTCGTCTTCTGAGTGCGGATGCGGAACACGCCGTCGAAGTCCACGGACCGTACATCGTGCCCGAAGGCTATGTTCTCGTTCTTCCTGCTGGCCCAGGCCATGTAGTTGCGAAACTCCTGGCGTGGCACCGCGTCGAACCGCGCGTTGAGGAAGTGGTAGATGCGGCCGAGTTCGTACAGGTAGGCCATGAAGGAGAACTCGCTGGTCGGCTCGGAC
>DASWAA010000045.1:0-3671 GCA_036391385.1 Streptosporangiaceae bacterium | reverse complement strand
CCCCGCGCGCTCCCGGCGTCGGCCGCCTGGGTCTTAGCCACGTCTAATGCACCTCCTCCACGACGACCAGGTGACGTACCACCTGGATCATGCCGCGGATCTCTGGCCGGTCGGCCTTGATAACGCTTTCGCCGATGCGGTGCAGCCCCAGTGAGCGCAGTGAGTCGCGCTGAGCCTGCGTGCCGCCGATCTTCGACTTGGTCTGGGTTACTTTCAGGTCTGCCATCTCGCGCTCTCCGCTCAGCTGCCCTGCTCGGCGGCGGTAGCCGCAGCGGCCCTCGCCCGGAGCATCGCCGCCGGAGCGACATGCTCGATCGGCAGGCCGCGCCGGGCCGCGATCTCCTCGGGCCGCGACAGGCCCTTGAGCGCGGCGACGGTCGCATGCACCACGTTGATCGGGTTGGACGAGCCCAGCGAGCGCGACAGCACGTCGTGCACGCCCGCGCACTCGAGCACGGCACGGACCGGGCCGCCGGCGATAACGCCGGTTCCCGGGCTGGCCGGCTTGAGCAGCACGACGCCCGCGGTATCCTCGCCGGTCACCATGTGCGGGATAGTCCCGCCGATCCTCGGCACCTTGAAGAAGGACTTCTTCGCCGCCTCGACGCCCTTGGCGATCGCGGCAGGCACCTCCTTGGCCTTGCCGTAGCCGACGCCGACCATGCCGTTCCCGTCACCGACGACCACCAGGGCCGTGAAGCTGAACCTACGTCCGCCCTGGACCACCTTCGCGACCCGGTTGATGGTGACGACTCGCTCAAGGTAAGCGGTGCCCTTTTCGGCCGCGCCGCCGCGACGGTCGTCGCGGCGGTCACGGCGCTCGCCGCCACCGCTGCCACTGCCTGGCCCGCGCCGTGCTGGTGGTGCCATCAGAATGTCCTTCTCTCGTTGCTGCGACCGCCCGGGGAGATGATGCCGACCATAGCCGCGGGTATCGTCGCCTTACTCGTGATCGCGGTGTCGGCCATCACAGGGCCAGCCCACCTTCGCGCGCGCCGTCGGCGACGGCGGCGATCCTGCCGTGGTAGGCGTTGCCGGCTCGGTCAAGCACGGCGGCACCGATCCCGGCGGCCGCCGCCCGCTCCGCGAGCAGCTTGCCCACCTCGTGTGCCTTGGCCTTCTTGTCACCGCTCGCCTGGCGAAGCGAAGGCTCCAGGGTAGAGGCCGCGGCGATGGTGTGCCCCGCCACGTCATCGATCAGCTGGGCGTAGATATTCCTGGCCGAGCGGGTGACGACGAGCCGAGGCCGTGCCGGGTTGCCGGAGATCTTCTTGCGAACGCGCAGGTGACGCCGGGTGCGCGAGGCGGCCCGTGCCGACGTGCGGCTCTTGCTGCGCACATGCGCCGTGGTCCTGGTGCCAGCCATGTCTTACTTACCAGCCTTCCCGGCCTTGCGGCGGATCTGCTCGCCCGCGTACCGCACGCCCTTGCCCTTGTACGGATCGGGCTTGCGGAGCTTGCGTATATTCGCGGCGACCTCGCCGACCTGCTGCTTGTCGATTCCCTCGACGACGAACCTGGTAGGCGTCTCCACCCGGAAGGCGATCCCATCGGGCGGGCTGATCAGCACCGGGTGACTGAAGCCGAGCGCGAACTCCAGGTCCTTGCCCTTTGCCTGCACGCGGTAGCCGACGCCGACGATCTCCATCGTCTTGGCGTAACCCTGCGTCACACCGGTCACCATGTTGGCGATCAGCGAGCGGGAAAGCCCGTGCAGGGCCCTGATCTCGCCCTCGTCCGATGGCCGGGTGACAGTGATAACGCCCGCACCGTGGTTGATCTCGATCGGCACGGCGACCTCAAGGCTCAGGCTCCCCTTCGGGCCCTTTACCGTGATGTCGCGGCCGTTGATGGTCACGTCGACGCCGGCGGGCACGACGACGGGCATCCGTCCGATTCGTGACATCGTCAGCTCCCCTACCAGACGTAGGCGAGGACTTCCCCGCCCACGCCATGCTTCTTCGCCTGCCGGTCGGTCATCAGGCCGGCCGACGTCGAGATGATCGCCACGCCGAGACCGCCGAGTACGCGCGGCAGGTTGTCCTTGCGCGCGTACACCCGCAGTCCCGGCTTGGACACGCGCTTGATTCCAGCGATCGAGCGCTCCCTGGTCGGGCCGTACTTCAGCGCGACCACCAGGTTCTTGCCGACCTCGGCGTCCTCGACGCGCCAGCCGGAGATGTAACCCTCCTGCTGGAGAATCTCGGCGATGTGCACCTTGATCTTGGAGTGCGGCATGATCACGGAGTCGTGATATGCCGAGTTGGCGTTGCGCAGACGAGTAAGCATGTCCGCGATCGGGTCGGTCATTGTCATGGCCTGGTGGCCCTCCTCGTCGCGGTTTCCGCTGCGCTGGCCCGGGGGGACTGCCCCCGAACCCCCGCAATGGACCTGCGACGGGTCGGTGGGCGCCGGAGCGCCCAGGTCGGTCTTTCGGCCCGGAGCACCTGCCCCGGGTTGGTCGTTAAGGCCCGGCTGGCGTGTTACCAGCTGGACTTCGTGATGCCGGGCAGCTCGCCGCGGTGCGCCATCGTGCGGAAGCAGATCCGGCACAGGCCGAACTTGCGGTAGACGGCACGCGGCCGCCCGCACCGCGAGCACCTGGTGTAGGCCCTCACCTCGAACTTCGGCTTGCGCTTGGCCTTGGCGATCATGCTCTTCTTCGCCACTGCTTAGTTCTCCTTGAACGGGAAGCCGAGCCGGCGCAGCAGCGAACGGCCCTGCTCATCTGTGGTCGCGGACGTGACGAGGGTGATGTCCATGCCGCGCTGCCTGTCCACCTGATCGGGATTGATCTCGTGGAACATCAGTTGCTCGGTCAGCCCGAAGGTGTAGTTACCGCGGCCGTCGAACTGCCGGTCGGAAAGGCCGCGGAAGTCACGGATCCGGGGAAGTGCCAGCGACAGCAGGCGGTCGCAGAACTCCCACATGCGCTGCCCGCGCAACGTCACGTGCACGCCGATGGGCATGCCTTCGCGGAGCTTGAACTGCGCGATCGACTTGCGGGCCCTGGCGACGGCCGGCTTCTGGCCGGTGATCAGCGTCAGGTCCCTGACCGCGCCCTCGATCAGCTTGGCGTCCCTGGCAGCCTCGCCGACGCCCATGTTGACCACGATCTTGGTCAGCGTGGGCACCTGCATTACGTTGGCGAAACCGAACTCCTCGCGCAGCGCCGGAGCGATCTCCGCGCGATAGCGATCCTTCAGCCGAGGAGCGACGGGCTCGACGATGGTCATGAGACGTCCTTACCGCCGGGCCGGGTAACCCGGACCTTGGTCTTGCCGTCGAACCGGTAGCCGGCCCGGGCAGGCTTCTTGGTCTCCGGATCGATCAGGGCGACGTTGCTCACGTGGATGAGCGCCTCCTGATTCACGATGCCGCCTTCCTTGGCACCGCGCTGACCCTGGTAGTTGACCTTGGTGTTCTTCTTGATCATGCTGACGCCCTGCACGAGAACGCGCTGGGTCGCTGGATCGGCGTGGATCACCGTGCCCTCGCGGCCGCGGTCCTTGCCCGCGATCACCACGACACGGTCACCCTTCTTGATCTTCATGCCCTTCGCCATCACAGCACCTCCGGGGCGAGCGAGATGATCCTCATGAACCGCTTCTCGCGCAGCTCCCGGCCCACCGGGCCGAAGATGCGAGTGCCGCGCGGGTCCCCGCCGTCCC
>DASWAA010000044.1:0-2768 GCA_036391385.1 Streptosporangiaceae bacterium | reverse complement strand
CAGTCAGCGAACGCCATTCGGCAGCTTCAGTTCCGGGCCATCGCGGCGCTCCGCAAGGAGCTGGCGACCCGGGCCGCGACGGAGCAGGCAGGAGAAGGACAATGAGCCAGGCTGACATTGACGACCTTGACCGCCGGATGGACCTCGCCGCCCGAGCACGGGCGGAAAGCGAGGACCTTGCCGCCGACGCGGACGGCGAGATCGGCCTGGTGCGCACGCTGGCCGGGCTCCACCCGGTCGACTGGCCCGAGCGCGCGACCGGCGCGCGGATCAGTACCGCGGTAGCCGCCGCGCTGGACGACTCGCCACGCTGGTGGCGGCAGTTGCAGCAGCGCGACCGGCGGCCGACGGACACGCGAGCGAGGCGGGCCGCGGCATCCCGAAGATCGCACCGCCCGCACGTCCGCACGCACCGCAGGCTGACCGTCCTGGCGGCGGCCGCGATCGCCGCCGTAGTCGGCGCGGCGGCGACGGTCAGCGTCCTGAGCAAGAGCCCTGGCCCGGCGCCGGTGTCACGCGGTCCCTTCCATTCCAGCTTCCGCTCAGCCCTCCTGGCGACCATCGGACCCGGAGTGGTCAGAGCCGGCAATTCCCGTCCCGGGCTGTGGGAGCTCGCCAGCTACCTGACCGTTCCTGGCTGGCGGTCAGACGAGACCAGCAAGCCAGCCGACTCGATCTCCTGCCCGAGCGTCACCATCTGCTACGTGACCGCGGCCCGGCCAGTCGGGATTCAAGTCGCCGGGTCCAACTTCGACCTGATCGAAGCGACCCGGAACGGCGGGCTGAGCTGGGATGTACTCGGCCTGCCTGGCAACATCAGCATCACCACCCCGCTGCAGTGCCCGCGGTCGGCGGTCAGCTGCCTGGCGTCAGGCTACGACGCCGGGCGGACAGTTCTGCTACGGACGGCCGACGGCGGCCGCACCTGGTCGGCCACGGGGATCCCGAGCGCTTCTTTCGCCGATCAGCTCGCATGCGCGTCAGACACCGCTTGCGCCGGGATCTTCCAGATTGGCAGCTGGCGCAAGTTCACCTGGCGGGTTCTGGTCACCGGCAACGGCGGGAAGACCTGGTCAGCGGGCCCCGCCAGTCCCCGCGGACAGGTTCCCGACTACCTGACCTGCCGGGGCCAGCGGTGCGTGGTGATCGACCAGCTGGTCACCTCGGACAACTCTCAGTCGGTGAACGGCACCGGCCCGGTCACCATCGCCCCTGGCAGCTGGGCTGTCTGGTACAGCCGCGACGGTGGCGCGCACTGGCGGCGCGGATCGCATCCGGGATCGATCTGGACACTGCCGACGCACGACCTGCCGAACGCAGGCGCGCTGTCCTGTGCCAGCGGCGGGCATTGCTGGGCGCTCGCGACGACGTCAAGCTCGCCAGACGGGCCCGCCGCCATCCTGGCCAGCTCGGACGGCGGCGCGACCTGGTCGGCGCAGTCCCTTCCGGCCGGGCTGGCCAGGGGATTCTTCCCGCAAGCCATCAGCTGCCCGACCCCGCGCCGATGCTGGGCAGGCGGCGGGCAGACCACAAGCTCGTCTCAGGCACCCCTGATGGTGGCGACCTCCGACGCAGGTGCGAGCTGGCACCAGGTCCGCCTGCCGGAGCCGGTGGCCGGAATCGGCCAGAGCCGGCCCACCGTGTCCGGCTTGCTGCCCTGGATCGGCCTGCTGTCCTGTCCAGGGCCGACCCACTGCGTCGCAATTCCGGGCACGAACGAGAATGCCCGCCGGGTTCCGGTGCTCAGCCTCAGCGGACCAGGACGGTCCTAGCCGCCTGATGACGACTAACCCGATGATCAACGGATGTTTGTCGGCCACAGGCGCTGACAAACATCCGTTGATCACGAGCACTCCCGCCCGGCCGGCTAGGCGGGCGGCATGTCCTTGTAGGTGAACGTGTCGAACAGGTGGACCTGGTCGCATAGGTGCGGGCTCGGCACGCCGACGGCCGAGATGAAGCCGCTCTGGCCGGGCGGGATCACGTCCTGGCCGGTCACGTGCCGGCCGGCGTCGATTGCCATCATGTAGGTGCTGCGGTTCTGCGACGCGCTGACGCCGCAGTGGGTCACCACGCCGGCCGCCTGTGCCAGCGGGTCGAGGCTGTCCCAGTTCTGATCAAGGGCGGGCTGGTAGCCCCACTTCGACACGTCGGCGGTGCCGAAGCCGGGGACGCCCTGGCCCAGCTGAGTACCGGTGCCCGACAAGATGGTGATCGCGTCGTTCAGGCTCTCGACCAGCAACTGGTCCCGGTGCCCAGCGAAGTAGTCGCCGGGGTAGCACAGCGTCCCGCACGGCTCGACGCCGCGGGTGTGCGCCAGGATGTGGTACAGCAGGTTGTAGGTGCCCATGCCGCCGAGCCCGCCGAAGGTGCCCATGCCCTGGCTCGCGTCGCTGAAGCTGACCGCGCCGGTGTACTGCTCGCCCGGCTTCAGGCCGCCCTCGAAGACGTTGCGCTCGTAGGCCTCCAGGAAGTTCATGAAGATGGACATCGCCGGGCTGCCGAGCGTCGTGACGCCGTTCCATCGGCGCAGCGCTCCGATCGCGGCGGCCAGGTCCGGATGCGTTCCGGGATCGACGAGCGGGTCGTGCGCCGCCCGCAGCCGGTAGTAGGCGCGCAGCAGGAACGGGATGAAGTACGGCGCGGCCGGCCGGGTGTTGTCGCCGTTGTCGATGGTGCCGATCGCGTGCTCGACGCCCTGCAGGTACCCGATGCTGATCCGGGTGCTCGCCTTCAGCATCTGGCTGATCAGGGTCGAGCGGTTGATC
>DASWAA010000043.1:0-12981 GCA_036391385.1 Streptosporangiaceae bacterium | reverse complement strand
AGAGGCGATGTCGAGGTGTTGCTGATCATCTGCGGAAAGCCCGGCCCACGTCGCTCGCTGAACATCTCGGATCTCATCGCCGCTCGGCATCGGCCCTCCCGCTCGGATGCATCCGCCGAACATGAAGGTACTCCTGGCGGGAAGCCGGTTCTCAACACCTCCATCGACGCCAGTTCGAACATTCTGCGCTCCGCCGGCGCGCATCATGGCGATACGGCGGTCTCGGGGAATACGGTAAGGGCGCCGCCGGTTACTGCCTCTGGTCGTGGTTTTTCTGTGTTCGTGGTCCTTTTCACGCTCGCGGAGTCACTCGCGGGCGTGTTGCTGTCGGTACCGGAGATGGTGCGCAGCCGCCGCCTGGGCCCGGAGTCCGCATGGTGCGGATGCCGAATGTGTTACAGCAAGGAGTCACCATGGCACAGGGAACTGTGAAGTGGTTCAACCCGGACAAGGGCTTCGGGTTCATAAACGTCGATGGCGGCGATACGGACGTATTCGTCCATTTCTCCGCGATCGACTCGGGCGGGTTCCGCAGCCTTGACGAGAACCAGCGCGTCGAGTTCGACGTTACCCAGGGGCCCAAGGGCCCGCAGGCGGAGCGAGTTCGCGTCATCTGACCGGATCGGCCGCCGACGTACCGCGGCAGGGCAGCCGGATGAGGCCCCTGCCGCGGTGCTCTGGCACCTCTTACCCGACTGGTTGCGGGACTGATGTCGGCAGTCATCGCGCTGGCATCGCCCGGTAGCCCGCGGTGTTCGAGCGGCCTGGCCAGTATCAGAACGGGACGACGGTAGTGAGCAGGCCGGCTGGGTGTCCGCGGCCGGCGAGGATGCGGCAGAAGTCGACGGCGTCGAGTGTTATGTGCTCGGCGTCGGGGTGGTCTGGGTGGCGGGCGTAAGTTCCGCCGGCGGGGCCGGTGAGGTCGAGGGTGAAGGGCTTGCCGTGGCGGCGGGCCCATTCGGCGACGATGTCGGCGACGATGCGGCCGTCGTGGCCGGCGCTGAGCTCGGGTGGCTGGTCAAGGGCGCGGGCCGCGTCGATGCGGTGCATCCACAGGTCGCGCAGGTAAATGGTGTCGATGAGGTAGCCGAGCGTCCAGGTCTCGTGCACTGGCCCGTCGACGGCGAGCCTGGCGTGGTGGCGGACGAGCGCGGGGGTGCGTGCGCGGCCGCGCACAGTCCTGGGCGCGGTCGCCGTGAGCCGGCCGATGATCTGCGCGGGGCCGAGGTCTGCGCGCTCGCGTATCTGCACCGCTGACAGCCCGGCTTCGAGCGGTCCGCCGTGCCGCTTGCGGTAGGCGCGGGCCCGCAGGAGCTGGCTGACGTTCTCGCGGACTGACGCGCCGGCTTCGCACGCGCCCAGGACGTGCTGGTACATCGCACGGACGTCCCAGGCCGGGCAGTCGGTCGCGGCCGTCCACGCGGTGTCGTCGAGCGTACGGAGCAGCGCGAGCGTGCGGTCCAGCTCATGTGCCTGGAGGCGCATCGCCTCGTCGTGCGCCAGCGGCTCGATGGTCGAGACATCGGTGGTCGTCGCGGTCATGCTGGAGCTCCCTTGGCTGGGGCAGTACGGGTCCGGGGCGCGCGGGGCGCGCGGCCCGGCCGGGCGTGGGCGAGGAACATGTCAACCGACTCGTCGATGAGGCGGATCCACCGGTCCCCGCCGGGGTCGTTGGAGACCTGCTGCTCCACCAAGCCGGTCACCAGCGCGGTCGCCAGGTCCAGATGCCGCGGTTCGGTGATACCGCTGACGGCCAGCAGGTCCCGGGTGCGGGCCAGTGCGCGGACCGCCGGCGCATAGGACTCCGCTGAGGGCTCGAACCCGGGGAGCGTGCGCTGGAAAAGCAGCTGGTAACGGGCCGGGTCGCTGGCGCAGAACTCGGCGAACCGGCGCGCGCTGGCTATCAGCAGGTCGCGCGGGTCGTCACTGGTGTACGGCTCGGCCATCCGGTCGGCGAACTGCGCGGCCGCCTTTCCAAACATCGCGTCATAGATCGCGTTCTTAGAGTCGAAGTAGGCATACACGGTCGGCGTGGTGATCCCCGCCCGGCGGGCCAGTTCCCGCAGCGACAACCCGGCCAGCCCCTCCTCGCCCACCAGTGCCCAGGCGGCCTCGAGGATCGCATCGCGCGCCGAACGCCGGCGTGCCTTGCGCCAGTCCGTCGCCTCAGCATTCTTTATCATCGCTAGTAATAGTTTCACAACGTCTAAAATTTGTAAAGGACCGTCAGCTTAACCGTGCGTGCCCGCTGGTACGGGGCTGACCGACCGCGATACGACAGCCGATCCGGGCATCATGAACTTCGAGTCCAGACTTCCCGGAGGCGTGATGGCCACCTTCGAACGAGCACTGCACGTGGCGCTCACCGTGCGAGACATGCGGATCAGCGCCGACTGGTACCAGCGGGTCCTGGGCTTCGACTTCGTCAAGGAGTTCCAGGCCGCACCAGGAAGTGCCGGCATCCCCCGGATCTTGCTACTCCACCAGCACAGCGGCTTCCTGATCGGCCTGTGCAATCATGCCGGCCGCTCGGGCGATTCATTTGACCCGTTGCGGACCGGCCTTGATCACTTGGCCCTCGAGGTCGCAGACCGCGCTGAGCTCAAATCATGGACAGCCCATCTCGATCAGCTCGGGGTCGCCCATTCCCCGGTGCGAGAACTGGGTCACTCGTCCTTCGTATCCCTGGAAGACCCCGACGGGATCCAGATCGAGCTGTGGCTGACGATCACGCCGCACCGCCCAGGACGCCAGTAGCGCGGAGGCCCGGCACTGGCTGCTCGTCGTCTTGGCCGAGGTCAGGAGCTCGTGAGGATGACGAGTTGCTGGGTCGCCCGGGTCATCGCGACATAGCGGTCGACCGCTCCCTCGATACCCCTGCCGAACGTCTCCGGATCGACGAGGACGACCAGGTCGAACTCGAGCCCCTTCGACAGCTCAGGGGTCAGCGACCGGACGCGGGACGTCGCCCGGAACGTGGGATCGCCGATGACGCAGGCGATCCCGTCGGCATGCCCGGCGAGCCAGGCGTCGAGAATCGAGCCCAGATCCGAGGCAGCGCCGTGGACGACGGGCACGCCGCCGCTGCGGATGGAGGTCGGCACGTTGGCGTCCGGTAGCACGGCCAGGATCACCGGCTCGGCTTCCGCCATGATCTCTTCCGGCGTCCGGTAGTTGATGCTCAGGGTGGCCAGGCTGATCCGGTCGAGCCCGATCCGCTCGAGCCGCTCCTGCCACGACTCCGTGAACCCGTGCCGGGCCTGGGCGCGGTCCCCGACGATGGTGAAGCTCCGGGACGGGCAGCGCAGCAGCAGCATCTGCCACTCCGCGTCGGTCAGTTCCTGAGCCTCGTCCACGACGATGTGCGCGAACGGGCCCGCGAGCAGGTCCGGGTCAGGGCTGGGCAGCGCGCTCTCGTCGACCAGGGCGTCCCGGAAGTCCTCGCCGCGCAGCATCGTCACCAGGCCTACGCCGTATTCGTCACCCGCGACCTGGCTCAGGTCGTCGACGACCCGGGCCATCTGCTCGCGTTCGGCGGCGACGGCGGCCTCATGCCGGCGCTTACGTCGTGAGGCCTGCGGGTCGCCGAGTCGCTGCCGTGCCGCGTCCAGGAGCGGCAGGTCGGACACCGTCCAGGCCTGGGCGTCCCCGCGCTGCAGCTTCGCTACGTCATCGAGGCTCAGCCAGGGAGCGCACATCCGCAGGTAGGCAGGTACCGACCACAAGTCACCGACGAGGTCAGCCGCCTCGATGAGCGGCCACGCCCGGTTGAAGGTCGTGCGCAGCTCCTCGTTCCGCAGCAGCGACGTGCGTAGCAGGTCAGCAGCGACGTCCCCGTCGTGCTTGTCGATCAGGATCGTGAGCAGCTCCTCCCAGATCTGGTCGCGCGCCTCGTTGTGCGGAGTACCGGGTTCTGGTGCCTCGAACGCCTCGGCCCAGTCGTCGGCGGTCAGCCGGATGTCGGACCAGTGGGTCTGCACCATCATCGGCTTGACGGGCGGGTTCTCGTAGAACCTGACGGCCGGCTCGATCGCCTTCACCAGGCCCGCGGACGACTTCAGGCGAGCCACGTCCGGATCTGCCTCGATCGCTGCGGCCGCGCCCTCGGCGACGAGGTCCCGTAGGGTGCAGGTCTGCACGCCCTCTTCGCCGAGACTGGGCAGGACATCGGCGACGTAAGCCAGGTAGGGCTGGTGCGGACCGACGAACAGCACGCCACCCCGGCGATGACCGAGGCGAGGGTCGGAGTAGAGCAGGTAGGCGGAGCGGTGCAGGGCGACGACGGTCTTGCCCGTACCCGGACCGCCGTCGACGACGAGAGCCCCGCGAGATTCCGCGCGGATGATGGCGTCCTGGTCGGACGCGATGGTGCCGAGCACGTCTCGCATCCGGGCCGACCGGTTGCCGCCCAGGCTGGCGATGAAGGCGGACTGGTCGTCGAGCGAGGCGGCGTGCCCTTCAAGCCCGGCCGCGGTGAACACTTCGTCCCAGTAGTCGCTGATCCGGCCGCGGCTCCAGCGATACCTGCGGCGGCTGGCCAGGCCCATCGGGTTGGCGTGGGTCGCTCCGAAGAACGGCTCGGCCGCGGGGGAGCGCCAGTCGAGCAGCAGCCGGCGACCCGCGCTGTCGGTGAGGCCGAGCCGCCCGATGTACACAGGCTCGGGGTTGTCCGCGCTGACGATATGCCCGAGGCACAGGTCCAGCCCGAAGCGGCGCAGGGTGCGCAGGCGAGCGGTCAGCCGGTGGATCTCGATGTCCCGGTCCATCGCCTCCTGCCCTATGCCGCCGGGTGCCATGCGCTCGGCATCGAGGCGGCCGGACAGGCTGGCGATCGACTGCTCGAGGCCCTCGGCGATCGCCGCGAAGTGCTGCTCGTCGCCGGCGATCAGCGCCGGGTCGGCCTTGGCGGCGAGGCGGTCGGCAAGGTCGAATACGCCGCCGGTCAGGCGGATCACGTCATCAGCTCCACGCACCTCGTGACTCCCGTTTCCGCAGGTTCTGGCCTCGGCCGGCGACTCTACGGCACGACCCGGGTCTTGCGGCAAGTCCCCCTGTGCGCTATAGATTGGAAATGGAAGGGAGTGCGTATTTCCCATTCCCTCGATGCGGCGCTACTGACCGAGCAAGGCTGGCCAGTCGGTCGGGTACCGCGACGGCAGAGTCCCGTACCCGGTCGGGGTGAAGTTGGGAGCGGCGGGTACGCCCAGAGCCTGCAGCAGCTCATCGAAGTTGAGGCCCACGAGCGTGGGGAACGGGCCGCCGCCGCTGATGCCGCCCGCCTCCGTTAGCTGCGACTCGGCCGAAGCGCTGTCGGGCATCGCCCAGCCGGTCTCGATGCCGGAACCGCCGGCCAGCATGGTGCCGATGACGGTCGACGGCGTCACGTGCTCCCCGACCGTCACGGTCGGGCTGACCTGCTCGGCCACGTAGACCACCTCTCCGGCGGCCGGGCCGTCCGTGAGCTGGTAAGTGATCCAGCCGCCGCCCGGCCAGCCTCCGCTGGCCCCCGTCGCCGCCGTGACGACGCCGTCGCCGATGGCGTAGACCGGCCCCGACCCGACGAAGTCGACACCCATATCGACGCGCTGGGGTATCAGGCCGCTCAGGTCGCGGAATGGATTCTCGTAGACGACTGTCACGGTGGCGTGAACCTTGCGCCGGTGGCGCCGTGTCGCGCGCTCGATGGCGGCACGCGCCGCTTGCCGCTTGACAGCGGCGATGTAGTTGCTCAGCGGGTACGTGCTGCCGGTGCCCGCAGCGGCGCCGACGCTGTGCCCGTTGCTCACAGCCGGCGGGTGCAGTGCCGCGGCAGGCTCGGATGCCGGACTCGGCTGACCGCTCGGGCCGGCGACCGCTGGCGTGACGGCGGCGCCGATAAGCACCGCACCCGCCGCCGCGGCGGCTACCTGAGCCGGAGTGTTGTGCAGTGCTGCTGCTACCGGTGACTGCTTTCTGTGCCGGGCTCCGCGTGGCCTGGCGGATGCGCTCCGCGATGTCTGGCGGTGCTTGGCCGATCGTGACACGATTGGACCTTCGGTCAGGCGCGGCAAAGCGCTGAACGATCCACCCGTTTTGCTGGCCGCCAGGAGATCCTGCGGCCTGCGGCGTGCGGGCGCCGCGCGGGGTTACGGCGACGGCAGTCACTGAGTCGTTTATCTACGCGCACGCTGGGCGCTGTGAGCACTACCTTGCGCTATCACGGCGGCCGCCGCTGCCCGAACCGCTAAATACGTGCTGGCCATCACCCAGGCCGTGACCGGCCAGGCGGGCCTTCACCCAGGTCGTGACCGGCCAGGCAGGCCCTGGCCGGCCGTGCTGAGGTACTCGGTCATGCGTGCATACTGAAACTAACCCCAGGCACGGAGGCGGTGCCCTTGGAGTTCCGTCAGCTCCGATTCTTCGTAACGCTCGCGGAGGAGCTCCACTTCGGCCGAGCCGCGGCTCGCGAGCACATCGTTCAGTCCGCGCTCAGCCAGCAGATCCAGCGCCTCGAGCGGGAACTCGGTGTGAAACTGCTTGACCGGAGCACGCATCACGTAGCGCTGACCCCGGCCGGTGCCGCGTTCCTGACCGAGGCCAGGCAGATCCTGGCCTCGGCCCAGCGTGCCGTAGCAGTGGCACGGCAGGCAGGCGATCCGGCCCCAGCGCTGCAGGTCGGAATCGTCGATGCTGGTTACAACTCCATGCCGCAGATTCTGCGCGCGGTCCAGGAGCGCTTCCCCGACCTGGAGATCCATCAGGTCGAAGCATGCGTACCGGAGCAGTTCACGTTCCTGGCCGATGGCCGGATTGACGTCGGTTTCGGGCGTGCCTCGCACGCTCCCGGGTACGTGGCGTCCGAACTGGTGCGCCTGGACCCGCTAGGGGTCCTGGTGGCCGAGAGCCACGATTTCGCGGCGCTGCAGACCGTGCCGGTAGCGATGCTCGCTAAGGAGCCGCTGCTCCTGTCCTCAGACGGGCGAGCGCCGGAGTTCAACCAGTTCGTTTCAGAACTGTGCCGGTCGGCCGGATTCGTGCCTTCCTTGTACCGGGGCAGCGTCCACAGCATCCGCGGGGCAGCCGACCTGATCGAGCAGGGCCGTTGCGTCGCATGCGTTCCAGCGTCCTACGCGTCGGAGTATCCCGGCATCGTGTGGCGGCCGCTGAGCGATCCGGTGTCGCTCTACCCGTGGTCAGTCCTGTGGAGAGCTGACGACGACTCCGAGCATGTTGCCGCGGTCGTTGCCTGTGCCCGGGCCCTTGCCGATGAACTGGACTGGCTGAAACCAGCCGAGCAGACGACCGACTGACGGGCCGTGTTGCTTCTCTGCCGCGTTGCCCCAGTCCACGTGGTTATCGGCGTGCGTTATGAGCCTTGCTCAGTCTGCTCCTTTCCGCACCCGCGGCCGGGGGGTTAGCTGAGAGAGCGAGGTTCCCGCCATCGGATGGGACCTCAACTAGCCGTGCCCTCTTAGCCGCGTGCGCGGACGACGCGTGCGCGATGCAGGCACGAGCGAACCACGAAAAGGAGCCAGCCGATGGCCCACCGGGCCTGCTGGAACACAACGGAAGGACCCGCGACGCGATGCGAGCACTTCGAGCCCAGTCTCCTGGCCGCGCCGCGGTCGCGCAGGTGCGAGCAGTGCGATGCGGACAGGCTGACGTGGCGCGCACTCCGGCTCTGCCTGACCTGCGGATGGGTCGCCTGCTCGGATGAGTCGCCCGGACAGCATGCCAAGGCGCACTACCAGGAGACCGACCACGCGGTCGTGGCATCGACAGAGCCGGGATCGACCTGGCGCTGGTGCTACGTCCACGAACGAGCCGTCTGACCCGGGCGGCACGGACCAAGGAGGAGACATTGCAGGAACAGATGACTGAGGAGTACGACGGCACGGCGCCCTTCCCGGATGCTGGCCTGACCGCCGGTACCGTCGGCGGCCCCGTGCAGGTGGCCGTCGCCGGGGCAATCGCCGGCCTGCCGGTCGCCGGGCTAGTCGTGGCCCTGTGGCTGGCATGGGGTCACGGTGTCGGCCTTACCGACCTGCTGCTGATGACTGGCCTGTACGTATTCACCGGGCTCGGCGTCACGGTCGGCTACCACCGCTGCTTCACGCACCGCAGTTTCACCGCGGCGCCGGTGCTTCGGGTGGTGCTCGCGATCGCCGGGTCGATGAGCTTCCAGGGCGACGTCCTTGGCTGGGTCGCTACTCACCGCCGGCATCACGCTTTCGCCGACAGGCCCGGTGACCCGCACTCCCCCTACCGGCACGGCACCAGCCTCGGCGGCTTGCTGCGCGGTCTGCTCGACGCCCACATCGGCTGGCTGTTCCGCGCCGACCCGACTCCCAGCGACCGCTACGCGCCTGACCTGCGGGCAGACCCCGCGATACGCGCCGTGTCAAGAGCATTCCCCGCGCTGTCCGTGCTCTCTCTCGCCGTGCCGTTCGGGCTCGGCTGGGCCATCGGCGGCACCGTCTACTCCGCGCTGACCGCACTGCTGTGGGCGGGCCTGGTCCGGATCATGCTGCTGCAGCACGTGACCTGGAGCGTGAACTCGCTGTGTCACTTGCTCGGCAACCGGCCCTTCACCACCCGCCGCTTCGACCGTGCTACCAATCTCTGGCCGCTCGCGCTGCTGTCGTTCGGCGAAAGCTGGCACAACCTGCACCACTCCGACCCCACGTGCGCGCGGCACGGCGTGGACAGATTCCAGATCGACCTCAGTGCCGAGGTGATCAGGCTCCTCGAGCGCATCGGCTGGGCAAGGAACGTGCGCTGGCCCACGCCTGGCCGGCTGGCCGACCGGCGGCGGCGCCCCGACGGCCTGCGGGAGGAGCCGATCCTCGTGCAGGCTGGCCTGTGACAGCGCAGGGCAGCCGACCCTCCGGGCGGACGGCACTCGCCGAGCCTCCCGCAGTGCCTGCTGAGGCGACGTCCGATGACAGGAAGCAGCCAGCAGGCGCAGGACAGGTACCTCAATCGCAGGCGTCAGCCAGAAGGGCAGGACGCCGCAAACTCCTCGTCGGCGCACTGTCTGTCCTGATCGTCGCAGGCGTGTTCGGCCTGGCGCTCCCCCGGATCTCGTCTTACGGCCAGGAGTGGCGCGCTGCCGCCGCGATGACCTGGCCGGGGATAGCGCTGGTCACTGTCACCGCCGCAGGCAGCCTGGCTGCCACGTGGGTCATGATCCGGGCGTTCCTCCCCCGGCTGCGGCTGCATCAGGCGGCGGCGGTCAGTCTCGGCTCGTCCGCGGTAGCGAATACCGTTCCGGCGGGCGGAGCCGTGGCCCTTGGCCTCAGCTGGCGGATGATGATGAGCTGGGGCATCGGAACGCAGGATTTCGTCCAGTACACGCTGGTATCGGGCCTGTGGAATATCTTCGCCAGACTCAGCCTGCCAGTCATCGCGCTGCTTGTTCTCGCGGTCAGCGGCAAGTCCGGCGGGGTGCCGCCGGCGGCGGCTTACGCCGGGGCCGGCGCGCTGCTCGTGATCGCCGCCGGCTTGCGGTTCCTCTTGCGCAGCAAGCGCTGCGCCACGCTGGCCGGCCGGGCGCTGCAGAGAATGGAGACACTCGGCTGCCGGCTTGTCCGCCGCCAGCCGTCACGGCGGATGGCGAACGGACTGCTCAGCTTCCGTACCAATACGTCTGCGATGCTGGCCGAGCGCGGGATCCGTATCACGGTCGCGACGATGCTGGCCAACATCGCTTTCTGGCTGGTGCTGCTCGCGTGCCTGCGTGCCAGCGGCCTGACTCAGGCGCAGGTGTCCTGGCAGGCCTCGCTCGCGGCGTTCGCCATAGTCCGGCTGATGACGGTGCTTCCCCTCACTCCGGGAGGCCTCGGTATCGTCGAACTCGGCCTGACCGCACCCCTGATCGTCGGCCTGGGCAGCGGGGCGACCGCCAGGGTTGCCGCGGCGGTCCTGCTGTACCGGGCCCTGACCTACCTGCCATCACTGCCGCTGGGCGCTCTCGCCTATGTGTGGTGGCGGCACGGCTCGCGGGCCGGAGCGCAGGCTGACACCGTCCCAGGGCGGCCTTGACTTATGCAGGTAAACACCTGCACAATTTCCAGGTGGGTGAGGACGATGCGGTGTTCAGGTCACTGGCCGATCCGACGCGGCGGGCGCTGCTTGACCGGCTGCGCGAGCGCAACGGCCAGACTCTGGGCGAACTGTGCGGGCCGCTCGCCATGGCACGGCAGTCAGCCACCCAGCATCTAGAGGTGCTGGAGTCCGCGAACCTCATCACGACCGTCCGCCGAGGCCGGGAGAAGCTGCATTACCTCAACCCGGTGCCGCTGTGGGCCATCACCGAGCGCTGGATCGAGAAGTTCGAGCAGCCCCGCCTGCGCGCGCTGAGCGCGATCAAGCACCGGGCAGAGGAGGAGACCATGACCGAGCGGCCAGCCTACGTATACGTCACCTACATCGAGAGCACGCCGGAACGGGTATGGGAGGCACTGACCGACGCAGACCTGACAGGCCAGTACTGGGGGCACAGCAACGTCTCCGACTGGCAGGCCGGCTCGCCCTGGGAGCATCGCCGTGTCGACGGCTCGGGTATCGCCGACGTCGTCGGCACCGTACTGGAGTCCCGGCCGCCGCACCGGCTCGCCATGACGTTCGACTCGCCGGACGCGGCAGCACCGTCGGGTCCCTCCAGGGTGACCTTCGACATCGAGCCCTTCCACGAGATCGTCAGGCTCACCGTCACGCACGAGAACCTGGCCGACGACGAAGCACTAGAAGCCGTCTCAGCGGGATGGCCGGCCGTGTTCGCCAACCTCAAGTCCCTGCTCGAAACCGGGCACGTCCTGCCCCGCGCGCCGTGGGAGATGCACGCCGAGTTGCGCGCGGCGCAGATGGCCCGCAACGACACCACCGCCTGACCAAATTCTGGCGGTGGGCCGCATTCTGGCGGTGGGCCGCCCCGCGGCTTGCGGCGTTCCACTCCTGGCGCTCGTCTACCCTGACCGTGCGGCGCGAGGCGCCGGAACCACCGGCCGGACGCGAACGTCGAGAGTGAGCAGATGTCAGGAACCGGAGCGGCCGTGCTGGGAGCAGGTATCGCGCCACCCCAGGTCGCTGGCGTGATGCACAGCCTGTCCGGGCTCCTCGCCGACCTGGGGCGGCGCGCCGACGGGGTGTGGCATCACGCCTTCGCCGCGCAGCCGCTGCCGCCGCGCTGGCTGGTGCTGACCAGCGGCGCTCTGGCGCTCCTGGTCGTGCTTTCCGCCCGGATCTGGCCAGTGGCCCGGACCGTGGTCACGATCGTGCACGAAGGCGGTCACGCCCTGGTGGCGCTGGCTACCGGTCAGCGGCGGGTCAGGGTCCGGCTCTACCGGGATACGGCAGGCGAGACGGTCTCGGCAGGCAAGCCGGACGGCTTCGGCGTCGCCCTCACCGCCGCTGCCGGGTATCCGGCGCCCGCGCTGCTCGGCCTCGGCGCGGCGGCCCTGCTGGCCATCGGGCACCTGACCGGGATGCTGCTGCTCAGCCTGATGCTGCTGGCCTGGCTCGCGGTCGCGGTGCGCAACGCCTACGGCATGCTCGCCGTGCTGATCACCGCCACCGCGATCGCGGCGGTCTGCCTCTTCGCCTCGGCGGTGGCGCAGGCCGGCTTCGGCTACGCGATGACCTGGTTCCTGCTGCTCGGCGGTGTCCGGCCGGTGATCGAACTGCAGCGCGGCAGGCGGCACGGCCGGAGCCCGCGGTCAGACGCCGACCAGCTCGCCCGCCTCACCCGGGTACCTGGCGGCGCCTGGGTGATGATCTTCGGCCTGGTCGCCGTCGCCGCGCTCGCTGTCAGCGCTAGCTGGCTCGTCCGCTGACCGCGGACTCGAGCTCAGGCCTGCCCGCGGCCAGGCGGCCGAGCCGCGACCAGCTCAGGGCGTGCCGTGCCGCGGGAACACCCGGACGCTTGCGGGGAAGGACGACCCTGAGCGCTCCCGGCTGGATCGAGCAGCGGACCGGCGTGGGCATCATGATGGTCTCCCCGTCGACCCCGACCGGGATCTCCGGCTGCTCAGCGTCCACGGTGACCTGGTCGGCGGACATCACGGTGAGGCCGCTACCGCGCCCGCGGCGGACCAGGCTGATCGCCTGCGCGGCATTGTCGACACTGACCGCGATCAGGCCGAGCCTGCCGCCGTCGAGCCGCTCGCGGCGCCCGAGCCCGGCTATGTCATCGGTCTCATACGAGTTGTTGCTGATCAGCAGGGCCTTGGGTCCGACGATGTCCGCGCTGCCCGTGTGCGCCGACAGGCGGTGCCCGTCGCCGTCGCCCTTGAGCAGGTCGGGCAGCAGCTCCAGGGTCGTGCCGCGCTTGTCATCCCGGTACGCCGGGCTGCGCACGATCTCGGCATAGACCCCGAAGGATGCGTTATTAACGAAGATGCGATCGCCAATCCGCCCGATGTCGATCCGGTGCTCGACCCCGTCGGTCAGGGCGTCGAGACACCTGGACGGGTCCTCGCGATCCAGGCCGAGATCCAGCGCGAAGTGGTTGCGCGTCCCGGCACTGATGCACAGGAAGGGCAGGTCGTGCTCGGCGGCGATCCCGGCCACCAGTGCCTGGGTCCCGTCTCCCCCGGCGACGCCGAGCAGGTCAGCCCCGTCCGCCACCGCCTGCCTGGCCAGCGCCGCGACGTCGACGATCCGCGGCCCCTCCAGCATCGCCACCCGCGCACCGAGTGACTCGGCCTGCTCCCTCAGCCTGAACCTCTCGACCTTCCCGCCGCCCGACCTCGGGTTCATGATCAGGAACGGCCGCTTCGGCCGGTCCGCCGGGCGCTCAGGCACGGCGCCGCGTCCGGCGGTGCCCATGGCCTCCCGGGCCGCGAGCAGCGCGAGCACCAGGGCCGCGACGGACACGATGGCGACCCAGAGCAGGTGCCTGGTGGCGTAGACGACGATCAGGGCGACGGGCACGGCGATCGTGCAGAGCAGCGCCGCCCACCGCACCAGCCCGCGGTTCGCCAGGAACCAGTAGCCGCCCGC
>DASWAA010000042.1:0-6460 GCA_036391385.1 Streptosporangiaceae bacterium | reverse complement strand
GATAGACGCCAAGTCCGGCCAGGACGAGGACCGCAGCGGCGAAAGCGACGAACCTCTGGGCGGTCGAGAGTTCCATCGCGATCAGCTACTTCCGTCGCCAGACCGGGCGCGACCAGAATGGGCCGGCCGACGGATTGTCCTGCGCACCGCCAGACTGGAGCCCGAATGGCGTCATCGAAACGTCACCGTTCGAGCCGTTCGAGCCTTCGTTGCCGCCGGGACGGCGCTGGCCGGACAGCCGGGACGAGCGGGACGAGCGAGGCACGCGACCAGCCCCCGGCGCCCGGTCGGTGCCCGAATCCGCGGACGGCCGCCCCGCCGAGCCGTTACGCGCCGACCGGCCTGAACCCGACTGCCCAGCTCCCGCCGGCGGAGCCGATCCGCCTGGCCGAGGACGAACTGGCCTCGGCGGCCGGGGCGATCCGCCGGCACCCGGGCCGGGCCGCCCAGCCGAAGCTGCCTGACCCGACGACCCTCGGCCCGCTCCGCCCGGCGACGTCGCCGGCCCGGAGGACCTGACCAGCGGCGGTGGTGCCGGCGGCGATGCCGAACTGCCTGACCCCGCGGCCGGGCCAGCCGACGCAGCGGACCCGCCCGGCGGCCAGTTACTCTGGCCGCCTCGCCTCGGGGGCAGCCTGAGCGGTGGAGCCTGGCTGGCCGGGGCGGCACCCGATGACGCTCCCCAGGCTCGGGCCCGTGCGGCCGCGCCCGACTGGACGCCGGGGCCGGCTGGATCGAGCGACCCGCTGCCGCCACCGCCGGACAGGCTGCCGCCGTGGTAGTCGCCGCCCGCTGGCCCAGTTCCTGAGCCGTCCATGCCCGCAGCGGCGCTCGCCGCCAGGGCTGAGGTACCGCCGCTGACGGCACCCACCGCGAGCCCGGCCGCCTGACCTGGATTCTGCCTGGCCCATCTGGCCGCGCGATAGGCGGCGAAGCCAGGCACGGCGATCGTCGCCGCCGTCCTGGTGTTCGTCCTGGCGGTCGCCGCGGCCTTGGCCAGGTCGGCCTCGGCCCGGTCGGTGGAGCCGATCGCGCCGTAGCCCACGGCGGCGAACAGATGCTGGAACGGCTTGCGGTAGATGAAGACCGCGACCGTGACCAGCGTGATCATCAGGATCTTGAGCGCCCACGGGAGCACCGAGTCCGCCGTCCCCATGATCAGGGCGTAGCAGTAGAGCAGGACACTCAGCGCTATCGCGACAGCGGCCTGCTTGAGCAGAACGCCGACCAGCATCTCGAACCAGCGCACGGCGACGACCCGGCCGAAGCCCGGATGCGTCCCGACCAGCAGGAAGAACGGTCCGACGATGAGGAGTAGCAGGAAGCCGAGCTTGAGCAGTATCAGGGTCACCGAGATCAGCAGCACGAGCACGCCCGCAACGAGTGCCGCGAGCAGCGCGGCGAAGGCGATCTCCAGCCGGGTGGTCCACTCCTTGCCCTGAAACAGCGGGTAGACCGACGCATCCTGCGTCTTGATCGACTGCGCGATGCCCGCGTAGGCGTCCTGTTTGGCGGTGATGAGTGTCGGTGTCGCCCGCTCGTTCGCCGCGATCGCCTGCGCCCAGAGCAGCGACCTGGCATAACCGGCGACCGGGGTGGCCTTGCCGCCCGGCCCGCTGAACGCCGTCGTACCGAACTCGCCGTCGACCCATGGCTTGCAGACCAGGACGGTCCACAGCTCGTTGGCGTTCTGGTCGACGACGGTCCGGCCCGACGTGTAGCTGAAGCTGGCCTGGCTGATCTGCGGGTCGTGGCCCTTCACCGGCAGGCAGCTGGCCTCGCCAGGGCTCGGCAGGTGGGCGAAGGCCGTGTTGAGCGTGGTGCTGATCCCGTCGGACACGCCCTTGCCCAGACCGGTGAAGTCGGCCGGCCTGCCGATCAGCCAGATCGCCGCAGCGCAGGCAACGACCATCCAGATGGTGCCCTCGATGGTCCTGGTACCTCGCTTGCGGATCAGCCCCTGCCAGGCGAGCCAGATCGCTGCGATGATGACCACGACGGCGACGTACGGGAAGTAGATGGCATTGCCCAGGCCGGTGATCAGGCGGTCAGTCACTCCTTGCAGCCAGCTCAGGATCCCCTCGCCCGCGGCCGACTGGTAGATCGTGATGGTGACCCTGTCCATCGCCTTGGCGAAATCGAAGAGCATCCCGGCGACGTCGTTGCCGATCAGCGACGTCATGTCCGAGCACCCGAGGTCGGTCGCCGCCCAGTACTGGCCCGACATCCCGTACTGGTTGTACGGGGTCGCCACTGGCTTTCCGGCCGGGGCCGGCGGACTGATCAGCGCATTTACACCCGCCGTGGCGGACTCGGGCTCCGGCACGCCCGGCGAGCACAGGCCGTTCAGGCTTCCGAGCAGGGTTCCTGACGAGCCGAGCGAGCAGAAGCCGAGCAGCCCGCCGATGTCACCGATGCCAGGTACCGAGCAAGGACCGCCCCCGGCCGACGTCGTCGAGATCGTCGACGTCGTCGCCGCCAGCGTCGTCGCGGCCACGGGCTGACCATGCCGCCAGGCTGCGGCGTGCTGGCCCGGATGGGCAACGACACGCGGCATGGCGAAGAGCACGGCCAGCAAGACCAGCGCGAGGGCGGTCTTGCGTGGCAGGCGGAATCTGAGCATCGGGGGTCTCCTGGGGGGTGACGGAGGCGCCGGCTAAGGGGCTGGTGCTTGGACCGGGCTTGGCGGGCGACCCCGCGCGGTGTGCTGGACTCCGGCCGGTGCGCCCCCCGGTCCCCGGAACGGGACCTGCGCCTGCCGGTGTGCCTGCGGATGCACAGGAACCTGTGCTGACCTCGCCCTGGTCGGATTGGTGTCCAGCCAGCGGCGCAGGTCGTCGGAGATCAGGTCGACCATGATCCGGCCGGCCCGGCTGTCCAGGTCGCGGAAGATGCACTCGCCGTTGCCAAGACCGCGCAGGACGGCCTGATGCTCCTCGGACGGCTCGACGCCAAGCAGCGACATGATGCTGGCGACCTCGGACCGCTCGGTCGAACGGAACGCGAAGACCGCGGAGATGCAGTTGGTGACCTGCTCGTTCATCAGGTCACCGGCGTTCTGCGAGACCAGGACGAGCGCCGTGTTCCTGGACCGGCCCATCCGGGAGACCTCAGGGATCAGCTTGGCTCCCTGCGGCGTCGAGGTGACCGCCCACGCTTCGTCGAGCACGATCGCCTTGGGCATACGGCGGTCCATCTCGTTCAGCAGCCGACGGGCGAACTGGGATACCAGGTAAAGCAGGGCCACGGAGAGGCGCTGCTCGTAGGAGTAGTCGTCCCGCTTGAGGCCGGCTTCCGGCAGCGTCAGCCCGGCCAGGGTGAAGACGGTCGTCCACCCCGCCGCGTCGATCCGGTCACCGCCGGACGGAGCGAAGCACAGCTTCGCCAGCCGCATCTCGGACATCGACCTGAGCACCGCGCCGAGGTTCTTGGACGCGGCGTCGTCGGCCGCTTCGAGGCGCTCGACCACCTGGCCCAGGCTCGGCTTCTCCGACGCTGCGACGGCGCCGACAGCCTGGATCATGGCGCTCTCGCGTTCCTCGCTCATGCCGGGCAGCAGCAGCCGCAGGGTCTCGGCCGCCATCGTCCGCCGCTCGGACGGATCGTCGCCGAAGGAGAACGGGTCGAGCAGGCCAGGCGCTGCGCTGCCGAGCGGCAGGACCCGGGCCCGCCGGCCCCGGTGCGCTAGCAGCCGGACCAGCGACTCGGCGTCGCCCTTCGGGTCGATCACGGCGACGGTGACCCCGCGCAGCGCGAGCTGGAGTATCAGCAGGAGTGCGAGCGTCGTCTTGCCGCCGCCGGGCTCCCCGGTGATCGCGACGGCGGTCGGCCGGTTCCTGGCCGCCGCCACGAGCGGGTCGAAGTGCACGACCGATCTCGCCCGGCCGATCGTCTCGCCGATGTACGGGCCGATCCAGCCGGCGTCGTCGGCAATCCGGTCACCCAGGTCGACGGTCGCCGTCGGCATCCCGCCCGCGATCGTGTAGAGCGGCTGGCGCTGCAGATAGGAGGTGAGCCTGACCTTGTCCCCCGGCAGCGACTCGTTCAGCAGCGAGAACTGGTCCCCGGTGGAGTTCACGACGTCGATGCCGATGTCGCGGTAGTGCTCGATCACGGCCTCGGCGCGGCGGACGCACAGGTCCCGGCTTGGCGCGGTCACCGCGAGCCGGTGCCAGCCGTAGACGAACGGCAGCCGCTCCTTGGTGATGCCGTGCTCGAGCAGCCTGGCCGCCTCGATCTGCTCGGCCAGGGCGATCGGCATGTCGGCGCCGGCCTCGCGGATGTGCGCGTCCATGTCCCTGGCATGCGCCAGCCTGCGGCTGACGTCCTTGCTCGCCTTGGCCGGCGGGATTAGCTTCATCCGCAGGCTCGCCTCGACCGGGAACGGCAGCGCGTCGGCGTAGTGCAGCCACGGCTCCCCGTCGGGGAAGTACATGACGTCGGGGAACCTCGTGAAGGACAGGAACGACGAGTACGACTCGCCGGTCGGATGAACCATTCGCAGAACGGTCCGCCCGTTGTGGATCTCGCCCTCGACCAGCGCCTCGATCTCGCCCAGCCCCCAGCGTCGCCGTCTGGCCGCTGACGGCGGCGCGCCGCCGAGCGAGCCGGTGACCGCATGGCGGAAGAGCCAGGCGACCTCGTCGGCCGTAGCATGCCTGGCCGCCATCGAGCTCGCGGCGAGCGTCCGGCCGATCCGATCGGCCTGCTCGGTCCACTTGGCGATCTCGGCGACGAAGACCGTGTCGTCCTCGAGGCCAAGGAACTGCTCCCCCGCCCGGAACGCGTTCCCGAACTGGGCCAGCAGCCCGCCCGCCAGCTGAGCGCGCACGCCGCGCTGGCCAAGCCGGACGCCGAGGTAGACCTCCTTGGTCCAGAATGCCTTCGCCCAGACCTGCCGGTACATCTCGTCTAGGTACGGCACCCAGCCTGGCCCGCCGTCTGATGTCGCGTCGAGCCCGGTAGCCCACTCAGCCGCCGGGTAGCTGCGGTGCGCGATCCGCAGATGCACCTCTGCGTCGGCCATCCGGATGCCGGCCAGCGCGACGGTCAGGTTCGTCGCCAGGGCCTCGCGCTGCTGCCCGGTGAGGAACTCGTACGAGATCGCCGGCACCCGGAAATAGGCCCAGGCGTGCGTCTCGGTGAGCAGGATCCGGTCGTCGAAGTACCTGACCGAGAGCCTGCTCCGGCGTGCGGCCCTTGTGCTCATCGGCGTCCCTGCCCCAGGTAGGCAGGCTGCGGGAGCTCGTCACAGTCGTGCTTGCCTTCGTCACGCTGAGCCAGTGCCGCGACGAGGACGCCGGCCAGGGCCGTGTACGCGGCGGCCGTGCTCGGGCTCAGCAGCCCGGCCCAGTGCTGATGCGCCTGCGATCCAGGGGCGGCCGAACGGCTCCGTTGCGCTGCCTGGCTGTTCAGCTGGTCATCCCAGGGGACCCGGACGATCGCGCGGCAACGGCCGGCTGAGACCCGCTCGGCCTGCTCGACATGGGGCATGCTGCGACGGCTGACCCCGTTCAGCACCATGATCGCCTCGGCTGCCAGGCCAGCCTGCCCGTGAGCCTCCAGCCATTCGAACGTCATCGAGACGGCACTGGCCGCGGCAGCGCTAGCCGGGGCGACCAGCACCAGCTGGTCGGCAAAGTGCAGCAGCCGCGGAACGGCCATGGTCGACGGGTCCGCGAGCACGAGCGCGTACTGGTCCGACGCGGCCTCGAACGTCATCGCGTCGTGGGCCGGATCGGGCTGCCGGAGCAGCACTGCCTCGTCACCGAGCCTGGCGCCGGAAGGCCCGGCGGCGGAGGGCTCGGCGGCGGCGAGCTCTGTGTCGGCGAGCTCTGCGTCGGCGAGCTCTGCGTCGGCGAGCTCTGCGTCGGCGATGCGCTGCGGCTGCAGGACGCGCAGGCGCGAGGGGCCCAGCGAGGCGGCCTGGCTCAGGGCCGGCCGCGCCAGAGCCCGGCGCGCCAGGCTGGCGGGCCCCGGATTCAGGTCGAGCACGGCGACCTCGTCGGTGCGCAAGCTAGCCAGCGTCTCGCCGGCGAGCAGCGCGGTGACCGTCTGGCCCGCGCCGACGGTGCAGCCGAGCACTATGACCCGGCCTGACCCGCCGATGGCGAGCTGCGCGCGCACCCGGTCCCGTTGCAGCTGGTCCGGCTTGCCAGGGCGATGCCCTCCGGGGACGACCGTGACCCGCCCCGCCCGGGCCTCGCCGCGGCGGGCCGAGGGTCCGGCGATCGCGCGTTCGACCGCGGGCGCGGATGCCCCCGAGGTAGCGGCGCCGATCACGGTGATCACCGGCCGAGAGCGGGCACCGGCGGCACCAGGCTCGGCGGACTTGGCGGGCTCGGCGGACTCCGCAGGTACGGTGGACTCGGCGGGTACGGCGGACTCCGCAGGTACGGCGGACTCGGCGGACTCGGCGGGTACGGCAGACTCCGCGAGCGCGGCGGACTCGGCGGGTACG
>DASWAA010000041.1:0-23601 GCA_036391385.1 Streptosporangiaceae bacterium | reverse complement strand
TGGAGATAGTGGTCAACGGCATGGTCCATCAGGTTGCGGACGACATGTCGCTGGAGCGGGCCGTTTCGCTGATATCAAGCTCGCCCACCGGAGTCGCTGCGGCTGTCAACGGCGACCTGGTGCGCCGGGCGTCCTGGCCGGCCACCCGGCTGGCCGCTGGTGACGAGGTCGAGGTACTCACCGCCGTGCAGGGAGGCTGACGTGGAACCGTCGCTCGCGGACGACCCGCTGGTGCTCGGCGGGCAGAAGTTCGGCTCGCGGCTGATCATGGGGACCGGCGGCGCGCCGAGCCTGGACGTGCTCGGGCGGGCGCTGACCGCGTCCGGTACAGAGCTGACCACGGTAGCGATGCGCCGGGTGGACCCGAAGTCGTCCGGGTCGGTGCTCGACGTGCTCGCCGAGCGCGGCATCAGGGTGCTGCCGAACACGGCGGGCTGCTTCACCGCCGCCGAGGCCGTCCGGACGGCGCGGCTCGCGGCCGAGGCGCTCGGCACGACGTGGGTCAAGCTCGAGGTGATAGCCGACGAGGTGACTCTGCTGCCCGACCCGGTCGAGCTGCTCGACGCCGCCGAGCAGCTCGTCGCCGAGGGATTCACGGTGCTGCCGTACACCAGCGACGACCCGGTGCTGGCCAGGCGCCTGGAGCAGGCAGGCTGCGCGGCGGTGATGCCGCTCGGCGCCCCGATCGGGTCCGGGCTCGGCATCCGCAACCCGCACAACATCGAGCTAATGGTGGCGTCGGCCTCGGTGCCGGTGATCCTGGACGCCGGGATCGGCACCGCGAGCGACGCGGCACAGGCGATGGAGCTCGGCTGCGCAGCGGTACTGCTCGCCACCGCAGTGACCAGGGCACGCGATCCGGAGCTGATGGCCGCCGCAATGCGCTCGGCCGTGATTTCCGGGCGCCTTGCCTATCGCGCGGGACGCATTCCGATGCGGCGATACGCGGTCGCTTCGTCGCCTCCAGTTAGCAGCTAGGCAGCGAATCCGTAACCGGTTCAGGCGAGCAAAGCTGCCCCTACACTGTTGCCGATGGATACCGCCCTTTCGCAACCAGTGGGCCAGCTGCTCGGCGGCAGGTACCACGTTGGCTCGCGGATTGCGCGCGGTGGCATGGCGACGGTGTACCTCGGCACCGACACCCGGCTCGACCGCGTGATAGCGCTCAAGATCGCGCATCCCGAGCTGTCGGACGACGCCGAGTTCGTGCGCCGGTTCATCGGAGAGGCCCGATCGGCCGCCAGGCTGTCGAGTCCCAATGTGGTCGGCATCTTCGACCAGGGCTCGGACAAGCGGCTGCACTACATCGCCATGGAGTACGTGCCGGGACGGACGCTGCGCCAGCTGCTGAACGAGCGCGGCAGGCTGAGCCCGCGCGAGGCGCTCGGCATCATGAGCGGCGTGCTGGCCGGGCTGGCAGCCGCGCACGAGGCCGGCATCGCGCACCGCGACGTCAAGCCAGAGAACGTACTGCTGACGCCGAATGGCGGCGTGAAGGTCGCTGACTTCGGGCTGGCCAGGGCGGTCTCCGGCGCGGTCCAGACCAAGGGCGGCATGATCATCGGGACCGCCGCGTACCTGGCTCCCGAGCAGGTCTCTGGCGGGACCTCCGATGCGCGGACGGACGTCTACGCGGCCGGCATCATGCTCTTCGAACTGCTGACCGGCGTGCAGCCGCACACCGCGGAGAGCCCGCTCGCCGTGGCATACAAGCACGTGAACGAGGTCGTGCCCGCTCCGTCGAGCCTCCTGCCCGGGCTGTCAGGCCCGGTCGACGCCCTCGTGGCGATGGCCACGAGCCGCGATCCTGACCTGCGCCCAGCCGACGCCGGCCAGTTCCTGCGGGCAGTGCAGGAAGTTCTTGACGCCCGGCCGCAGCGCGGGTCGGCGCCCTATCCGACCGCGTCGCAGGACTCAGGTCCCTATGCGCCTGCGGCGTATGCCAGCGGTCCACCGTACGCCGGACCGGGGTCGTACCAGGACTCGGGTCCTTACGGCGAGCCGGAGGGCTACCCCGGATCAGGGCCGATGTCCCGGCCTGGCGCTCACTCCGGGCCAATGTCCTATCCGGGCGAGGCGTCCTATCCGGGGCAGGCCGCTTATCCAGAGCGGGCCGCTTATCCGGGGCAGGCGTCCTATCCGGGGCAGGCCCCTTATCCGGAGCACCCCTCTTTCCCGGGTACCTCGCCTTACCCCGCAGACTCAGGCTCCTACTCGACTCCTGTTCCTGGCCGCTCCGACCAGTACCCGACGCCGTATCCGGCTCCGGACCGGCAGTCGACCTCGGGCCCCGTCGGAGCGTCCGCGCTCCCGTCACTGAGGCCGCAGTCCATGGCGGCCAGACTCGTCCGGCCCGGGGACGGCGATGTCCACCACACGCTGGTCGTCTCCGACACCGGCCTGCTCGCCGACTTCGACAATCGTCCCGGCCACGGGGGCTACCGGGGCGATGGCGGCCGCTACCGCGGTCGCAGGACGGCGCGGGAGCGGTTCGAGCCACGGCTGGGCAGTTACCTGTACAGCAAGCGGCTCGGCTATATCGCAGCCGGTGCCGCGGTGGTCGTGCTGATCGCTTTCATCGGCTGGTGGATGAGTTCTGGCAGGTACCAGACGATCCCCTCGCTTCGAGGGCAGACCGCGAGCGTGGCGGGCGCGCAGCTCAAGAGCATGGGCCTGCAGGTCACCTTCGGAAAGCCTGCGAACAACCCGCTGCGCAAGGGCGAGGTCATCGAGACCCTGCCGCATCGCGGCAGCCAGGTCGCCAGCGGCGGCACGGTGAAGCTGATCGTATCGCTCGGGCCGGTGATGCTCGAGGTTCCGAATGTCAGCGGTCAGCCGCTCGCCTCGGCACAGGCGGCACTGCGCGCGGCGCACCTGACGCCGGGGACGGTCAAGCAGGCGGTCTCAAGCTCGGTCACCGCCGGCTACGTGATCGGCACCGTGCCACGCGCCTACACCAAGTGCCCGCGGCACCAGCCGGTCACGCTGGTCGAGAGTGCGGGACCAGGCCTGCCCAACTTCGTCGGCATGCTGGTGCCGGACGCGACGGCACAGGCTACCTCGGGCGGGTACACGATCAACGCGGTGGCCGACCAGAAGGGCAGCCAGCCGGCGAACACGATCGTGCGCCAGTCCCCGCCGCCGAATACGCCGATCACGGCCGGCGAGGTAGTGACCGTCTACTACTCGCCCGGCCCGCCAGGTGTCCCCGTTCCTGATGTCAAGGGCATGGACGTCAACCAGGCCACGCAGGTACTCACGCAGGCTGGCTTCCAGGTGAGTGTCAATCAGCAGGGTCCTGGCAACAAGGTCGGCAGCTACAGCCCGACCGGGACCGCGCCCAAGGGCTCGACCATCACGCTGAACGTCGGCTGGTTCGCCGGCGGCTTCTGACGCTGGCCTGGCCTGTCCTGGCCGGGCACGCGCGCCCGCGAGGGCGCTCGGGCGTGCTGCGCGCTGACGGCTAGAGCGGGGGTCCCTCGCCGGGGAGTTCCTGGTAGGAGTAGCGCTGCTCGCGCCAGGGATCGGCGTTGTTGTGGTAGCCCCGTTCTTCCCAGAACCCGCGCCTGTCTCCCACCAGGTACTCGATCGCCCGGACCCACTTGACGTTCTTCCAGCCATACCTGGACGGCACGACAAGCCTGACCGGGAAGCCCTGCTCGGCGCCGAACTCCCTGCCGTCGCGGTGGGTGGCGAGCATCGTGTCGGGCGCACCGAAGGCTTCAAGCGGCAGGTTCGCGCCGTACCCGTAATCCGCCCAGATCATTACGTGGGTCGCGGCGGCGGCAGGCGGAACGGCCCGCAGGATCTCCGCTGCCGCGACTCCGGACCAGGTGATCCCGAGCACAGTGAATTTCGTCACGCAGTGGAAGTCGGCGATGATCTCGGACCTGGGCATAGTGGCGAACTCGTCCCACGTCCACCGGTGCTCCTGGCCGGACTCCGTAGCACCGCAGACTCGCAGGTCCCAGGTCTTCGGGTTGAACGTCGGCACCGGCCCGTAGTGCAGCACCGGCATCGACGCCTGGACGTACTGGCCAGGCGGCAGCCTGAGCTCAGCCTGCGCCGGCCCGCCACGCTCCGGCCCGCCACGCTCCGGCGCCGTCAGCTCGGGCCCGGGGTACTCCGCCGCCGTCAGCTCGGGCCCGGGGTACTCCGCCGCCGTCAGCTCGTCATGGCTGTGCCGGGGGACAGGGACGCCGCCCTGATCCGGGGCACCGGACGGTTCGACGGTGATCTGCGGCTTGGCCATACCGGAGTTGCCCGCCTTGCCAGAGGGCTCGCCGGCGGCTCCGCCGCCGCCCGCGCCAGCCGAGCCGCGGTCTGGCGCCAGGCCAGGGATTGCGGCACCACCGCCGTCTGCGCGGATCCCCCGCGCTCCGGCCTCTGGTTGCCTCATGTCCGGTCTGACCTGTCCCTTCGTCACCTGCGATCGCCTGCCAGGCTGCCAGCCAGCGCCGGTCCCGGCCAGGAGCCATCTTGTCACCCGGCTCCGGCGGCCCGAGCATCGACCGGGCACCGGGTTACCTTCAGAATGCGCTAAGCTACCCGACGTGGGTCATGCGCATGAGTTTTTTTATGGCTTCTCGCCCGGTACCGGGGAGGTAGCCCGCTAGGCGCTGCGCAAACGCAGACGCGGCATGAACTCCAAGCCCCCGGCCGGAAAGGCCGGGGGCTTTCGTCATTATGGAGGCAGGAGGAATACATGGTGATCGTGATGGCTCCCGAGGCCAACCAGGGAGATATCGACTCGGTCGTTTCGCTCGTCAGGTCAGCGGGCGGTGAGGCCTTCGTCAGCCGCGGTGTCTCCCGGACGATCATCGGCCTGGTCGGCGACGTCGACCACTTCGGCGCGCTGAACCTGCGCAGCCATAGCGGCGTGAGCGACGTTATCCGGGTATCGGTTCCGTACAAGCTGGTCAGCCGGGAGCACCACCGCGAACGGTCGGTGATCAGGGTGGGCGGCGTGCCGATCGGCCCGTCGACGGTGACGCTGATCGCCGGACCGTGCAGCGTCGAGACGCCCGAGCAGACGCTGGCCGCTGCCCGGATGGCGAAGCAGGCCGGCGCCTCGCTGCTGCGCGGAGGGGCGTTCAAGCCGAGAACCTCCCCGTACGCGTTCCAGGGCCTCGGCGAAGCCGGCCTGAAGATCCTGTCAGAGGTCAGGGCCGAGGTGGGCCTGCCGGTGGTCACCGAGGTCGTGGACCCGGCCAGCGTGGACCTGGTCTGCGCGCACGCCGACATGCTCCAGGTCGGCACCCGCAACATGCAGAACTTCGCGCTGCTCCAGGCCGTCGGCTCGGCCGGCAAGCCGGTCATGCTCAAGCGGGGCATGAATTCCACCATCGAGGAATGGCTGATGGCAGCGGAGTACATCGCCCAGCGCGGCAACCTCGACATCGTGCTCTGCGAGCGCGGCATCCGGACGTTCGAGACCGCCACCCGCAACACGCTGGATATCAGCGCGGTGCCGGTAGCTCAGCGCCTGTCGCACTTGCCGGTGATCGTCGATCCCTCGCACTCGGGCGGCCGCAGAGATCTCGTGCTCCCGCTGACTAGGGCGGCTATCGCCGTCGGGGCCGACGGCGTGATCGTGGACGTGCATCCCGAGCCGGCGAAGGCCCTGTGCGACGGCGACCAGGCGCTGGCGGACGAGGACATCCGCGAGCTGGCAGCCCTCGTCCGGACCATGCCCGCCATGCTGGGCCGCACCCTCGCCCCAGCCCCCGAGCCGGCCACTGTCACCCCATAGCGCTACTAGCGCCCTGCCACGACGCCTCGGGCGTGCTCTAGCCGGGGCGGTACTCGCGGGCAGAGGCCGCGAGCTGGCCGGCGAGCTCGTCGATGTCCAGACGGGACTCGATCTTGTGCAGGTCGGCGACCCGGGCCCGGGTCTCGACCTGGCGCGGCAGCAGGAGCGAGCAGCAGTCCTCGTCCGGCAGCTGAGATAGCGCCAGCGTGCTGATCCGGCGAGCCTCGGCCATGATCTCGGTCTTGTCCATGCCGAGCAGCGGGCGCAGGATCGGGAGCTGGACGGCCTCGTCAAGCGCGGTGATGTTGGTCAGCGTCTGGCTGGCGACCTGGCCCAGGGAGTCGCCCGTCACCAGGGCTGTCGCCCGCACGCGCTTGGCCATCGCCTGGGCGGTCTTGAGCATCAGCCGCCGCTGCGCGACGATCTGCAGCCGGCCGGAGCCGGACGACGCGAGCTGCTGCTGTGCGCGGCCGAACGCCACCACGAAGAGCCGCGATCCGCGCTGGAACTGATTCAGCTGGCGGACCAGGCCGTAGGCCTTGTAGATCGACTCAGGACCGGTCAGCGGCATGCCGGAAAAGTGCAGGAAGCTGCAGTACAGGCCTCGTCGCATCATCCGGTAGGCGGCAACCGGCGAGTCGATGCCGCCCGACATGAGCACCAGTCCGCGGCCGCTCATGCCGACCGGCAGCCCGCCCTGTCCGTCGAGCCCGTCGGTGTAGACGAACACCTCGGACTGGTCCACCTCGACGTAGACCGTGAAGTCCGGATGACGCAGGTCGACCGGGTTGCCGTACTGCCGCTGGATCCGGCTGCCGATCGAGATAGCCAGCTCGGCTGAGGTCACGGGGAAGCGCTTGTCGCGCCGCTTGGCCCGGACCGCGAACGAGCCTGGCCGGCCCCCGGCGAACTCGGCGGCCGTGTCGATCGCGGCCTGCGGCTCCTTGGCGACGCGCAGCGCCCGGCAGACCCGGACGACGCCCATCACGCTGAGCATGCGCTGAGCCACGAGGTCTGCGGCTGCCTGGGCCGACCCGGCCTTCTCGTGCTCGTCCGCCGCCGCGGGCACAGTTGTCGTGGCAGAGCCGACCGCGGATGGCCCTGCCGTCGGGGCTGATCCGCCCGACCATGCCCTGACCATCGGTGTCAGCACGATGACCCCGTCGCGCTGCCACAACCGCAGGCTGATCCCCAGATCCGCTACCGCCATCCGGATGTTGTTCTGGAGCAGCCGCTCGAACTGCTGGCGGTTCTTGCCTTTCAGCACGATCTCTCCGAGCTTGAGCAGCACGCATGGCTCACGCAAGTAGCTCTCGTCGTGCTCGGCGAACGAGACGGCTGGCAAAGCGGTCATGCCTAGAGTCTGACAGGTCACCGGCCCGGACAGACCAGCCGGAAATGATTCCGTGCGTCGCGACTCAGCAGGTATGGCAGGGTGACCTCGTGACATCAGCGCAGACCAGGGACGTCGGCGTGCGCCCGGCGACGGAATCAGACCTCGGCGTCATCACTGCGATCGCGATGGCGACCGGCCAGGAGGAGGACTGGGACGTCGTCTTCCCCGCCTACGTCCGGCACCTGATCCGGCATGGCTCCCTGCTCGTCGCTGAGCGAGCCGGGGCGGTTACGGGCTACGGCGCAACGCTGCGGATCGGGGACGGGCCAGACGCCATCTGCATGCTCACCGACCTGTTCGTCAACCCGGCCGCGCACGGAACCGGGACTGGCCGGGCCCTGCTCGACATCCTGCTGGCCGGCGAGCCGCGCCTGATGACGTTCAGCAGCCTGCACGGGCACGCGCTGCCGCTCTACACCAGCTTCGGCATGGACGCGTGGTGGCCGCTGCTCTACATCCGCGGCGATGTACGCCAGCTTGCGATGCCCGGCGGATGGTCGGTCATGGCGGCAGAGCCAGAGCAGGTCGGGGCGCTCGAGCGGGAGTGGACAGGGATCGACCGGACGGCCGATCACGCCTTCTGGGCAGGCTGGCCGCATGGATCGGGCGTGATCGCCAGCCAGGGCGGGCGGCCGGCGGCTGCGGCCACCGTGAGCGTAGCCGGGGCGGAGTGCGGGATCCGCCACCTGGCGGCCGACCCCCTGGCAGCCGGCAGCGACGTGGCCGTGAACGCGGGAGTCGCCAGGGACGCGGTGGTCGCCGTGCTGTCGTGGCTCGACCCGCCTGGCGGAGCGGCACGAGTGTGCCTGCCAGCACCGCACCCGGCGGTCCGGGCGCTGCTGGCGGCGGGCTGGCGGGTCGAGGAGTTCGACCTGTACATGGCGTCCGAGCCGGGGCTGGTCGACCCGCACCGCGCAGTCCCCTCCCCCGGCCTGGCCTAGCGCGCAGCCGCGGGGCGGTCCCGGCCTGGCAGCCCGCCCGGTCCGGCGGGCGAGCACGTCGCGGCAGCGCGAGGCTGCCCCGATCAGGTCGCCGAGCCGAGTTCCTCGGCCAGGGCCTCGTTCTCCTCGATCTCCTGCTCATGCCCGGGACCAGCGAGCTCGGCGGCCTGGTTCAGCTCGGCGACCCGCAGCAGCCGGTGGCCGGTAGACAGGACCACGATGGCGGCTACGACGCTGGCGGCGCCGACCAGGAAGGGGACATGAACGCCCCAGCGCTCGGCCATCTTGCCGGCGAAGTACGGGGCAAGGCCGCCGCCGATGAAGCGGACGAAGCCGTAGGCAGAGGACGCGACGCTGCGCTCGACCGGTGCGACGGTCATCACCGCCTGCGTGGTGATCGTGTTGTTGACGCCGATGAAGATGCCGGTGGCGATCACGGCGCCGATCAGGACGGCCTGGTTGTTCACGAAGAGGCCGATGACGAGAATGTCCGCGGCGAACAGGGCCAGGTTGACGTACAAGGTCGGGGCGATCCCGAACCTGGCCTGGAGCCGGGGGGCGCCGAAGACGGCGAAGATAGCGACGAGGATCCCCCATCCGGTGAACGCGATGCCGAGCTGATGGGTGTCCAGGTGCATGGGGAACGGCGCGAAGCCGAGCACGGTGAAGAAGCCCCAGTTGTACAGCAGCGCGGTCAGCCCCATGGTGAGCAGGCCGCGGTGACGGAGCGCGCGGATCGGAGCGGTGAGCGACAGCTTGCGCTCGGGCACCGGAGTCTTCTTGACCAGCACCAGGGTGGCGATCAGGGCGATCGACATCAGGGTCGTCACGCCGAAGAACGGCCCCCGCCAGCTGATCCCGCCGAGCAGCGAGCCGAGAAGCGGCCCGGTCGCGATTCCCACGCCGAGCGCGGTCTCGTAGAGCACGATGGCCCGGCGAAACCGCCGCTGGCCGAGCCGACGATGACCGCGAGGCTGGTAGCAATGAACAGGGCATTACCCAGGCCCCAGCCAGCCCGGAATTCCACGATCTGGCCGATGCTGTGCGATGCCCCGGCCAGCGCGCTGAAGACGACGATGAGGATCAGGCCCGCTAGGAGCGTCCGCTTCGGGCCGATCCGGCTGCTGACCCATCCCGTGACGAGCATCGCTACCGCCGTGACGATGAGGTAGCTGGTAAAGAGCAACTCGACCTGGGCGGGAGTGGCGTGCAGCTTCCCGGCCAGGGACGGCAGGATCGGGTCGACCAAGCCGATGCCCATAAAGGAGACCACGCACGCGAAGGCGACCGCCCAGACTGCCCGAGGCTGGCGGAACGGGTTAGCGGCAGGCGGGTGACCGTGCCTGCCTGATGCCGGACTGGCGCTGGACGGTCCGGCAAGGGTCGCGCTCATCGTTTCTCCTCGGAGGCGGTGCGGTAGAAGCGGGGCCCAGCGTTATCGCTGGGCCCGGCGCGGCGGCTGAGGGTCTTGGGCAGTCCCGGCTAGGCGCGCTCGCCGCCGTGGGCTCTCGCGGCGTCGCGGCCGGAGGGGTCCTCCGCGGTATGGGCTTCCGCGGCCAGTCGCTGGCGGATGCCGGGCAGCACCGCGGCGATCGCGTCGGTCAGGACGCGGACATCCTGCTCTGGCAGGTCGGCCAGCAGATCGGCGACCCGGGCGGCGTTGCGGCGCCGGCGGTCGGCCAGGGCGGCTACACCCTGGCTGGTCAGGCTGACGAGCGCGACCCGGCCGTCAGATGGATCGGAAGTTCGCCCCACCAGGCCACGCTGCTCCAGTCGCTGCACAAGCTGGGTCATCGACGGCTGGGATACGCCCTCGGCCGCGGCGAGGTCAGTGACCCGCTGTGCGCCGCTGCGCTGCAGCGAGCCGAGCACGGCCATGGAAGTCAGGCTCAGCTCGCGGTTGCCCGATACGCCGCGGATGACGAGCGCGACAAGATCAAGCAGGTCAGTCGCTCGCTGGCTGAGGTCCATGCCTACATTTATATAGCACCCCTATGCATCTGCCAAACGCGCCCCGGGTCAGCCAGGTTAGCTCGGAGGATGCTGGGGCTAGGGGCCCCAGCATCCTCCGAGATAGCACACCTCGGGAGCGTCAGGCTCCGAGGACGGCGCAGAGCAACCGGTTGTCGCCACGCTGCCAGAGGGCGCCGATCTCGGTGAACCCCGCCGCGCGCAGCGCCGCCACGTGCACGTCCATCCGGCCCGATGGCGAGCCGTGATGCTCAGATTCCACCGCGCGCCGGGCACGCTCCTGCGCGAGGCCTGCCAGTTCCGGGTCCGCCCTGACCGCGTCCCACCAGTCGGTCCAGGTCTCGCGCGGTCCGGGGGCAGCGCGGCGTTGCTCCTCGCGCTCGATCAGTGCCTTGCCGAGCCTGACCAGCGTCGGAGCCGTCCGTTCGTCATCGGCCAGGTGATCTCCGTTCAGCAGCAGCCCGCCAGGCCGGAGCACAGTAGCCACCTCGGCGTACATCCTGGCCAGCGCGTCGGGCGGCAGCCAGTGCAGCGCCGTCGTGCTGACTGCCGCATCCGCTGGCCGCCCCAGGCCGAGCGCACCCGACCAGCCTGGCACCCGGAGGTCTAGGTCGGCGAAGCGAAGGCCGCCGGCACCCGCCGCCCCGGGCCCCGCAGCGGCGTCCGCGGCTGAGTCCGCGGCGCGCCCGGCCAGGCGGTCGGCCCAGGCAGCACGGCCGAGTGCCAGGAGCAGCGGGTCGGCGTCGACAGCGACCACGATGGCAGCCGGGAGGCGGTCGAGCAGCCTGACCGCCAGCGAGCCGGGACCGCAGCCAAGGTCGAGCACAAGCGGATCGGGCCGGCCTGCCCCTTCCTCGACGGCGTCGATGAGCGCGGTGAAGCGTTCTTCCCGGTCGGGCATGTAGACCTGCTGCTGGGCGTCCCAGCGCTTGATCCAGGCGAGTGCCGCGCAGTGATCCAGTTCTGTGACCGCCATGACGGGCGCCCTCCGTTCAGTAACTGGCTAGAATTATTTCGACAGTCACAACATATCGAGATGGATGTAACTGATCAAGTGAATTTCAGCAGTCACATGGATGCGGTCGTCACCGTCGCCGTCGGGCTGGTCAACGCGCTGACGCCCGGTGAGGCACGCGGTCGACCATTCCAGGCGCCGACCGCCGATCAGCTGCCAGCCGCCGTCACCGGAGTACTGCGGGCGACCAGGCCGGACACCAGGGACGTCACCGGTGCCGAGGCGCTCGAGTTCGCCGAGGTGGCCAGTGCCCTGCGGCCGGTCTTCGAGTCCGTCGCCGACGGCCGTCTCGACGAGGCGGCTGACCAGGTCAATCACTTGCTCGGGCGCACCGGCGCCCGGCCGCGGCTCGACAAGCACGACAACGAGCCGTGGCACCTGCACTTTCACGGAACGGACGACTCGCTGGTGATCGGCTGGGCGGCCGGCTGCGCCACCGGCCTCGCCGTCGTGCTCGGCAGCGACCTGCACGGCCGTCTCGGCGTCTGCACGGCCGACCGATGCGATCGGGTCTACGTCGACACCTCGAGGAACGGAACCAGGCGCTTCTGCTCGACCACCTGCCAGAACCGGATCAAGACCGCCGCCTTCCGGGCACGCCGAGCCTGACGCGCGCTGCGCCCGCCCAGGCGGACAGGTCGGACGGGGCGACGGGATGAGCCTCAGCCGAAGAAGATCTCGGCCTCGGCATACCGCTCCAGCGGAACCGTCTTGAGCTCGCGGGTCGCCTCGGCGATCGGAACCCGGACGATCTCGGTGCCGCGCAGGGCGACCATCATCCCGAACGCGCCGTCCATGACCGCCCGGATCGCGTGGATGCCGAAACGCGTCGCGAGCACCCGGTCGAACGCGGTCGGCGTCCCTCCGCGCTGGATGTGCCCTAGCACCGCCGCGCGGGCCTCCTTGCCGGTGCGGCGCTCGATTTCCTCGGCCAGAAGCTGGCCGACACCTCCGAGCCTGACGTGCCCGAACGCGTCCAGTTCCGGGTCGGCCACTGATGAGCTGAGCGTCTTGGGGTGGGCGCCCTCGGCTACGACCACGATCGGCGCGTACCGGGTCTCGAAGCGCTTCTCCACATAAGCGCAGACGTCTTCGATATCAAACGGCTGCTCGGGGATGAGGATCACGTTCGCCCCGCCGGCCAGGCCCGCGTGCAGCGCTATCCAGCCCGCGTGCCGGCCCATGACCTCGACGATTAGCGCCCGGTGGTGACTCTCCGCCGTCGTGTGCAGCCGGTCGATCGCCTCCATCGCGACGTTGACCGCGGTGTCGAAGCCGAAGGTGTAATCAGTCGCGCCAAGGTCGTTGTCGATGGTCTTGGGCACGCCGACCACCTTGACCCCGGCCTGTGACAGCTTGTCGGCCACACCGAGGGTGTCCTCGCCGCCGATCGCGATCAGCGCGTCCACGCCCAGGCTGGTCAGGTTGTCGCTGATCCGCTCCAGTCCGGTCTTGCCGCCTAGGGTTGCCGCGTCGACGAGCGGATTGGTGCGGGACGAGCCGAGTATGGTGCCCCCGCGTGGCAGGATGCCGCGGACGGCATGGACGTCGAGCGGCTGCGTGTCCGCCTCGAGCGGGCCGCGCCAGCCGTCACGGAAGCCGACGAACTCGCAGTCGTGGTCGAGCGTGCCCGTCCGCACGATCCCGCGGATGACGGCGTTCAGCCCCGGGCAGTCTCCGCCTCCGGTCAGAACTCCGACTCGCATCACGGCCCCCTTCTGCTGTGCTCGCCCGGCAGAGTCCTCGCCTTGCACGGGCCTCGCCCGCCACACTAGTCCCCATGAGCGTCCTTGCCATCGACGCCGGAACCACCGGAGTCACAGCCCTCATCGTCACAGCGGACGGCAGCGTCGTGAGCCGCGGCTACTGCGAATTCACTCAGTATTTCCCGCAGCCTGGGTGGGTAGAGCAGATGCCCGAGGAAATCTGGCAGGCCACGCTCACCGCGTGCGGCCAGGCTCTGGACGGCGCGGCGAGCGGAACGGGCGGACCAGGCGCGATGACCGACCCGGTCAGGTGCGTCGGGATCACCAACCAGCGCGAGACGGCGGTGGTCTGGGACAAGTCCACTCTGACGGCTCCGCACCGGGCGATCGTCTGGCAGGACAGGCGCACGACCAGCCTGTGCACTGAGTTTCGCGAGGCTGGACATGAGGGCCGGGTGGCCGAGCTCACCGGCCTGCGGATCGACCCGTACTTCACGGCCACCAAGCTGACCTGGCTGGCCCGTCACTCGCCCGAAGTCTGGGCCGGCGTCGCCGACGGTTCGCTGGCGCTCGGAACCGTCGACTCGTACCTCATCGCGCGGCTGACCGGCGGGCGGCGGCATGTCACCGACGCGTCGAACGCCGCCAGGACGCTGCTCTTCGACATCGCGGCGGGACAATGGTCAGCGGAGCTGTGCGACCTGTTCGGCGTGCCGCCGCACGCACTGCCCGAGGTGACCGCGTCCACCGGGGAGATCGGCCACACGGACCCTGCCGCCTTCCTTGGCCTGACCGTCCCGATCGCCGGGGTGGCAGGTGACCAGCAGGCGGCGCTCTTCGGACAGGCGTGCTTCACGCCGGGCGCTTCGAAGTGCACCTACGGAACCGGATCGTTCGTCCTGACCAACACCGGCTCGTCGATCGTGCGGTCGTCGGCCGGGCTGCTGTCGACGGTGGCCTGGATGGACGGCAGCGGGACGATGACGTACGCGCTCGAAGGCTCGGTGTTCGTGACCGGCGCCGCGATCCAGTGGCTAAGGGACGGCCTCGGCCTGCTGGCGCACGCCGCAGACAGCGAGGAGCTCGCGCGCTCGGTCGACGATTCAGGCGGGGTGGTGTTCGTGCCCGCGCTCACTGGCCTCGGCGCCCCTGACTGGGACCCAGAGGCTCGCGGGACGATCTTCGGATTGACTCGCGGTACGACCAGGGCACATATTGTCCGGGCCACGCTCGAAGCCATCGCGTACGAAGTGCGCGACGTGGTGGACGTGATGAATGCCGAGGCCAGCGCCGGCGCTGCTCCGCTGCGGGTTGACGGCGGGGCGGCTGCCAACAACCTGCTGATGCAGATTCAGGCGGACGAACTCCAGGTAGCAGTCGAGCGGCCGGTTGTGGCCGAGACCACTGGGCTAGGCGCCGCATTCCTGGCCGGGCTGGCGACCGGGGTGTGGTCGTCTACCGACGAGCTCGCGGCCACCTGGAAGCTGGACAGGCGATTCGAGCCGGGGCCCCGTGACGACAGCGCGCACGACCGCTGGCGCGAAGCGGTCCGGCGCTCGCTCGGCTGGGCCGCGGCCGGGTCGGGCAGCGGGACGAGCTAGGGCCTCGGCCACTCAGCCGGAGTACTCACCCGCTGATCTGCCGTCATTGCTGGCTGGAGTCCGCGGCCCCGGCGATATCGGCTGGACCGGGTACGCCAGGTGGCGCTACATCCGCCTGGTCGGCGGTAGCCGCGGGCTCGCGGGCATCGACGCTGTCGACTACGCCAGCTCGAGCGGCCAGTTCCGGTGACTCCTGCACGGCGCCGGCCGTCGAGCCGGAGGCCGCCTGACGCTGAGCGCGGCGCTCGGCTTGCTGCTGAGCCTTGTGCTGAGCGGCGTACTCGTCGACGTACTCCTGGCCGGACAGCTTCATGATCTCGTAGATGATCTCGTCGGTGATAGCCCGGAGCACGATCCGGTCCGTCTCCATGCCGTAGTACCGGGAGAATTCAAGTGGCTTGCCGAACCGCACCCCCGGCCGAATCTTGAACTGCGGTGTGATCCGTCCCGGCGGCTGAAACTCGAACCCGCCGATCATCGCGCACGGGATGACCGGGACCCTTGCCTCCAGCGCCAGCCTGGCGACTCCGGTCTTGCCGCGGAACAGCCGCCCGTCCGGGGTCCGGGTGCCCTCCGGGTAGATGCCGAGCAGGTTGCCGCCGGCCAGGACGCGCAGTCCGGTGGCTAGCGCGCGCTCGCTGGCCTCGCCTCCGGACCTGTCCACCGGAATCTGGCCAACCCCGCTGAAGAACGCCTTGCTGAACAGGCCCTTGATGCCACGGCCGGTGAAGTACTCCGACTTCGCCAGGAAGACCACCTTGCGCGGCAGCGGCAGCGGGGCGAAGAAGTGGTCGGAGAAGGAGAGGTGGTTGCTCGCGATGATCGCCGGCCCAGTCCTCGGCACGTACTCGGCGCCCTCGGCCCACGGCCTGAAGAGCACCCTAAGGATCGGGGCGAGGATCGCCTTGACCACCCAGTAGAACATCGTCACCCCATTGCATCAGCATTCCCAATGATTGTCTCAGGACGGGCCTTCCACCGCACGGTCCCGTCCGCACTCGCCGGCCCGGCGAGGGTCCGGGCGCCAGGCCGGCCGGGCCGCGCGGCGCGCGGCGCGTTGCCGAGAGGCTGCGAAACATGATCTGACATGCGACGATTCGGGGATACAGAGTGCAGTTCGCAGGAGAGGAACTCATCATGCCAGTACTGCCGGGCGCTGAGCCTTACGCTCACCAGGGCGGTCCCACCGGGGTCCTGCTCTGCCATGGGTTCACCGGCTGCCCGCAATCGCTGCGCCCGTGGGCCGAGTACCTGGCGGAACAGGGCCTGACGGTGAGCCTGCCGCGGCTGCCCGGCCATGGCACCACCTGGCAGGAGATGGCGCGGACCCGCTGGGAAGACTGGTACGCCGAGGTCGACCGGGCCTTCGGCGAACTGCAGGCCACGACCGACGAGATCTTCCTCATGGGCCTGTCGATGGGCGGCTGCCTTGCGCTGCGCCTCGCCGAGCTGCATGGCCGGTCAGTCAGCGGCCTGGTGATCGTCAATCCATCGATAACGGCCGACACCAAGCTGTTCTTGCTGGCACCGGCACTCAAGCTGGTGGTGCCATCGCTCAAGGCCATCGGCAGCGACATCAAGAAGGAAGGCATTACCGAACTCGCCTACGAGCGCACCCCGACCAAGGCGGCGGCCACCTTGCCCGCCCTGTGGAAGATCACGCAGCAGAATCTCGGCCAGGTCAGCGCTCCGGTGCTTGCTTACAAGAGCGCTGTCGACCATGTCGTCGGCCCGGCCAGCATGGAGATCCTGCGCAAGGCGCTACCGGCCAGCCAGCTTGAGGTCAGAGAGTGCGCTGACAGCTATCACGTAGCTACCCTCGACAACGATGCGCCGGCGATCTACGCCGGAAGCCTGGATTTCGTTCGTTCTCACAGTCATGCGGGAAAGGAATGACAGGATGGATGTCGATGGATATACACGGCAGCCAGTACCAGGCAGGCTAGAGCAGTAGCACGGGGGGCACCGTGGGGCGTGAATCGAGCAGGGACAAAGACGGCGATCAGGCGGCCGCGTGGCGTGATCTGGTAGCCAGGCTTGAGCTGCCCTCGCCGGTCGACTCGGCAGCTGCCCCGTGGCCGGATCGCGAGAACCTGCACAGCACCGCCGAGTCTGGCCGGGCCGGCCAGCCCGGCGGTACATCCAGCCCGCCGGGCAGTACATCCAGCCAGCCCGGCGGTACATCCGGCCAGCCCGAGTCACGACCCCGTGGCGAAACGCCGGCCAGCCGCGGCCGGGTCATCAGGCCGGCGACCTTCCTGCACTCCGCTGACCCCATCGACGACTCCCCCAGGGCCGGCGGGCCTGGAGCGGTCCCGCCGGAACGCACGGCAGCCAGTGACGACTGCCTCGATCCGCCAACCGCTCCTGACCTGGCTTTCCCCGACTTCGACGACCTGGCCGACGAGGATGACGCCGACGATCGTTACGTCCCGCCGCCCGTTCCGCCGCTGCCGAAACTGGACCCCGTCGCCAAGGGCGCCTGGACGGCGCTCTTCGGCGGTCCTGGCTACCTGCTCCTGGCTACGATCTTGTCCTGGCAGATCCCTGGCTGGGCAGAGCTCACAGCCGTCGCCGCCTTCGTCGCCGGCTTCGTCGTGCTCATCTCGCGCCTCGGCGACGGCCCGTCCAGGCGAGACGGCCCGGATCAAGGGGCCGTGGTCTAGCGCGAGCGCGGTATCACCCGTGGCGCCTGGCCAGGTCGGCGGCTCCGATCAGGCCGGCCTCGGGACCAAGCTCGGCGAGCACGATGGGCGCGTGCTGCCGGTACTGCCGCCCGGTCAGTCCGTTCTCGAAGGCGGCCTTCACATGAGCGAGCAGCAGGTCACCCGCCTCGGACACCCCGCCACCGAGCACGAAACAGCCGGGATCCAAAATCGCGGCGAGATCGGCCAGCCCCTCCCCTAGCCAGTGCCCGACGATCTCGAAACACCGCACCGCGGCTGCGTCGCCCTCCCGGGCGGCGGTCGTGACGCCAGGACCGGTAATCCCCTCCGGCTTACCGCCGGCTAGCTGAAGCAGGCGGACGGCGGCACCAGGCGAGCGCCGGGCGAAGTCGCGCGCCTCAGCCACGAGTGCGCTGCCGCTGGCGTACTGCTCCCAGCAGCCCCGGTTGCCACAGCCGCACAGCCGGCCCTCGGGCACCACACGATAATGCCCGGGCTCGCCGGCCATCCCCCACCGGCCACGGTAGAGCTCGCCGTTCAGCACGATTCCGGCGCCGATGCCGGTGCCGATGGTGATCAGCATCATGTGGTCGTGACCGCGCCCCGCACCGAGCCTGGACTCGGCCCAGGCCGCGGCGTTGGCGTCGTTCTCCACCACGACCGGGCGTCCGGTCCGCTCCTCCATCTTCCTGGCGACCGGCTCGTTGCGCCAGGCGAGATTGGGCGCGAACAGCACCGCGGACCGGCTCTCCTCGACGAAGCCGGCCGCACCGACGCCGATCGCGTCGACCTCGTACCTGCCGAGCAGTTGCCTGACCGCGTCGCTGATCTCGTCGATGGTGCGCGCGGCGTTGGCGGCAGGGGTCGGCCGCCTGACCATCTCGATGATCGAGCCGTGCTCGTCCACCACTCCAGCGGCGATCTTGGTCCCGCCGACGTCAACCCCGATGGCCAGGCTCATCCTCAGGCTCTTCCGCTCGCTCGCCACCAGGTCTGGACGTGCTCGGCTGCTCCGCCACGCTCGGCGCCACCTGCGGACCCTGCTGGCCGGCCTCGGTCGGCTCTGTCGCGTTTCCGCTTCCTGCTCCGGAACGCGACCTGGCTGTACTGCCATCGTCCGGGCGGTACGACAGTATCGAGTCCAGTCCGGCGAGCGCATCGCGGATGGCGCCGGCCACCACGTCGGCGGCACCCGCGACCGCGTCGGCAGCTCGCTCGGGCGGCGCGGTACCGCGTTCCGGTGCGCTAGCCCGGCTCTCACCGGCAACCCTGCTCTCGGCGATGCGCCTGGCCGCGCGGCAGATCGGGCACCAGGCACATTCCGGCGGCTGGTCGGCGGCCTCCGGCGGCTCCGTCGTAGCGGCGGCCCAGATGTCGGCAGGCTCGCTGTCCTGGCCCCGGAACGCCCTCCTGACCTGGTCGCTGAGCTCGTCGCGAACGTTCTTCGCGCTGGTCCGGATCAGCCAGCGCTGTACCTCGCTAGCCAGGCCGGCGGCCCGGCGCTCCCATGAGCTACCTGCCTGCGTCATCAGTATCCACCTTCAGCCGCTACCTTCCCTGGCCACATGCTGAGCCCGGCTGCGCAGGCCCTTCAGCGCGGTATCGATGATCGTCTTCTCGGCACGCCGTTTCAGCATCCCGATCATCGGTATCGCCAGCCCCACCGCGAGCTCATACGTCACCGAGGTCCCGGTGCCGGCATCGGCCAGCAGGTAAGCGCCCGACATCTCAGAAATAGCGGAGCCCCGCTCGGCGAGCTCCCACCTGACCGCCTCGTCGCCCTGCCACGCATAGCGCAGGGCGTAGGTGTCCTTGATGACGCCAGCGTCGATCGTGAACCGCACGACCTCAGCGCGCCCGTTGGCGCCGGCCTGCAGGATCTCGGCGGCCCGCACGCCAGTAGCCCACTTCGGGTAGGCGGCGAAGTCCGCGATTACCGCCATGATGACCGGCCCTGGTACGTCGATCGTCATGGTCGAGCTCGTCTTGTCGGCCATTCTCGGAGCGTACCGCGCAGGCCGGCCTGGCCTGCTACCGAAGCTGGCCTACCACTGAAGAACGTACGGGGTACCGCTGGCGCGGAAATGCCCGACGTTCGCGCACTGCGTCCTGCCGATCGCCAGCCGGTCGACCAGCGGCTGATGAACGTGGCCGAACAGCAGGTACCGCGGGCTCGTCCGGCGGACGGCGTCGAGCAGCGCCTGACTCCCCCGTTCCATCCGCTGGGCGACGGTGTCGAACAGCAACTCAGGCACGTCGGGCGGGATGTGCGAGCAGAGCACGTCGACCGCGCCGACAGCCTCGACCTTCGCGGCGAAAGCGTCGTCGTCGATCTCGTTGGGCGTCCGGTAGATCGACCGCAGGCCGCCGCCGACGAAACCGAAGGTCAGCCCGCCGATCTCGACCCGCTCCCCGTCGAGTACCCGGTGCCCGGGGCGCAGGTGCTCGGCCCACAGCCGCGGGATGTCCACGTTGCCGTAGGTGAGATAGGCCGGCTCCGGCATCGCGCTGAACAGGTCCGCGTACTGTGCGGACACGGCCGCGTTGATCGCGGTCGCTGCCTCGCCGGGCAGCGACGCCCACAGCCGGGAGGACAGCTCGCGCGCCTCGTCAAAGCGCTGCGCCGTCCGCAGCATGATGAACTCGCGTGCCGCCTGCGAACCGAACAGCTCGGCGAAGATCCCTTGCGAGTGGTCGGCGTAGTCGAGGAAGAGCAGCAAGTCGCCCAGGCAGATCAGGGCGTCCGCTCCGTCCGCCGCCCGGCGCAGGGCATCCGACCTTCCGTGCACATCACTGACCACATGGACCCGCATTTGACCAACCCTAAGCAGATTGCTCCCCCGTGATCCAGACCACCCAGGGCTCGCGGAGAGCGATACTCGGAGTACGGTCCACTCAGAACTGCTTGCCGAGCAGGAGCACAGCTAGGAGGCCCGTTGCGCGAGTACAGTATCCCGGCCCTCGTGGATATCCCGGCCACGGCGACTCTGACGGACGTGATCTTCGAGCGGGCCGGCCACACGCCTGGTTTCGTCATGCTGCGCAGGCGAACCGACCGGGGGCAGTGGGACGACGTCACCGCCGAGCGGTTCGGCAACGAGGTTCGCGCACTCGCCAGGGGGCTGATCGCGTCCGGTATCAGGGCTGGTGACCGCGTCGGCCTGATGTCGCGTACGAGCTACGAGTGGACGCTCATCGACTATGCGCTCTGGGCCGCCGGCGCGATCACAGTCCCGGTCTACGAGACCTCCTCGGCCGAGCAGGTCGAGTGGATGCTGTCCGACTCGGGGGCTCGCGCCGTCTTCGCCGAGACAGAGAACCATGCCGCGCTGATCGGCAGCGTCAAGGCGGCGCTGCCCGACCTGGAGAACATCTGGCTGATCAGCGGCCTGGACAGTATCCAGGCAGCGGGCGCCAGCGTGCCAGACAACGAGCTTGCCGAGCGCATGGCCGGGCGGTCAGCCACCGACCTCGCCACGATCATCTACACCTCGGGGACCACCGGCCGGCCGAAGGGCTGCGAGCTCACCCACCGGAACCTGCTCTCCGGCGCGCGGAACGCGGTCGAGGGCGCGCTAGCCGAGCTCTTCGATATCGCCGGCTGCTCGACGCTGCTCTTCCTGCCGCTCGCACACTCCTTCGCCCGCATCATCCAGGTCGCCTGTATCGAGGGCGGCGCGGTCTTGTCGCACTGGCCGGACTCCTCGCAGATCGCCCAGGGCCTGCCCGAGGCCAGGCCGATGTTCCTGCTGGCAGTCCCGCGGGTCTTCGAGAAGGTGTACAACTCCGCTCAGCAGCAGGCCGCCGCCAGTGGCGTCAAGAGCGCGATCTTCCGCTCTGCCGCGGAAACGGCCATCAGCTACAGCCGGGCGCTAGCCGCATCGCCTGGTACCGTCAGCGAGGCCGCCCGGCATATCAGCCCGGTCCTGCGGGCTAGGCACGCGCTTTTCGACCGCCTCGTCTACGCCAGGCTCCGCGCGGCGGTCGGCGGCAAGGTCCAGTTCGCGGTCTCGGGCGGCGCGCCGCTCGGCGAGCGGCTCGGCCATTTCTTCCGTGGTGCGGGGATCACGGTGCTCGAGGGTTACGGCCTGACCGAGACCTCCGCCGCCGCGTTCGTGAACCGGCCAGGCCGGAACAAGATCGGCACCGTTGGCCAGCCGCTGCCCGGCGAGAGCGTCCGGATCGCCGACGACGGCGAGATCCTGATCGCCGGGCCGGTGGTTTTCCGCGGCTACTGGCGCAACGAGGCGGCCACCGCCGAGGTACTCGACGCCGACGGCTGGCTGCACAGCGGCGACATCGGCGCGCTGGACGACGAGGGCTTCTTGAGCGTGACCGGGCGGAAGAAGGAGCTGATCGTCACCGCCGGCGGAAAGAACGTGGCACCGGCGGTGCTCGAGGACCGGCTCCGGGCGCACCCGCTGATCAGCCAGTGCATGGTGGTCGGCGACAAGCGGCCGTTCATCGCCTGCCTCATCACGCTCGACGGCGAGGCGCTGGAGTTCTGGAAGAAGCAGCACGGCAAGCCCGAGAGCGCGACTCCAGCCGACCTCGCCGGCGATCCCGAGCTGCTGTCCGAACTGCAGGCCGCGGTAGACGACGCCAACAAGGCCGTGTCGCGGGCCGAGTCGATCCGCAAGTTCCGGATCCTCGGCGCCGACTTCACCGAGGTGAGCGGTCATCTGACGCCGTCGCTCAAGGTCAAGCGGAATGTGGTGACCAAGGACTACGCGGAGGAAATCGAGGCCCTGTACTCCTGAGCGGGCCAGGCGCTGGGTCCGCGATCAGCCCGCGAGGATCTCGCTCAGCCGCTGTGCTACGAGGTCCCAGCGCCACTCCCGGTCCACCCAGGCCAGGCCCTTCTCGCCCATCGTTGCCGCGCCCTGCTGGTCGCGGATCAGCTTGACCAGACGGTCCGCCAGCCCGGCGACATCGTGCCCGTCGACCACGTAACCGGTCTCGCCAGGAATGATCGCGTCTGGCGCACCGCCAGAGTCGCCGCCGACCACTGGCAGCCCGGTGGCTGACGCCTCGAGGTAAACGATGCCCAGGCCCTCGACGTCCAGTCCGAGGCGCCTGGTCCGGCACGGCATGGCGAAGATCGTGCCGGCGTCGTAGTACGCCGGCAGGTCTTCCCACGGCACCGGGCCAGTGAAGATCACCGAGTCGGCGACGTCCTCGTGCCTGGCGAGCCTGGCCAGCCTGCCGGCGTAGGGCCCGTCGCCGACGAGCAGCAGCACAGGGGCTATGTCACCGGGCATCCCGGCTAGCACCTGCGGCCAGGCTCGGATCAGCGTGTCCTGGCCCTTGCGCGGCACCATCCTGGACACGCACAGGACGACGGGAGCGTGCCTGGCTATCCCCAGGCGCTCCCTGATCGCGGCCCCGCCGGCACCTGGCCGGAACGCCCTGTTGTCCACCCCGGGCGCCAGCCTGACCATCCTGGCCGCCGACGACGGTGTCAGCACCCGCGCCAGCCTGATCCTGGTGTAGTCCCCGAGATAGGTCATGACATCGACGTGGTCGCCGATTCGACGCAGCAGAGCGCGGGCGCCGGGCAGTGCCGCCCAGCCGGCCTCGTGCCCGTGAGTCAGCGCGACGATCCTGCGTGCGCCCGCCTTGCGCAGGCCAGGCGCGAGCAGGCCAAGTGGTGCGGCCGCACCGAACAGAACGGTGTCACAGCCGTGCTCGGTCAGGATCGCCCTGGCCCGGCGGGCGACGGACGGGACCGGCAGCATCAGCGAGGTCGGATGCCGGACCACGGGGAACGGCTGCCGCGCGTCGAACTCGGCCGATCCCTGCCAGGCAGGCGCGTAGACGACGACGGAACCAGCGGGCAGCCGGGTCGCGAGCGAATGCACGAACGACTGGATGCCGCCGCTGCGCGGCGGAAAGTCATTGGTGACGATCAGGACCTTCGGCATTACTCAGATCCTAGTCTCGGCAGATGCTCGTCCCGGCAGTTGCTCGTCCCGGCCGCGACGGCCTACGGCCGCACCGCTCCGTCGAGATTCTGCAGGTACCAGCCGGACAGCGGAACCTTCTCCACGTTCTGGCCGGGCACGGGGGCATCGATGAGATAACCACCGCCTACCCACATTCCGACGTGATTGTTGCCGCTGAAGCCGAGGATGTCACCCGGGTGCAGGTACGCCGTGGTGAAGGCGCCCGACTTCGTGTGCAGGGAAACCGCGGGGAGGCTGCTCATCTGGTCCCAGCTGACACGGGGAATCTGGATCCCGGCTGACGCCCAGGAGGCCATCATCAGGCCGGAGCAGTCGAAACCAGAACTGCATGGGCCCGTCGCGCCATAGACATACGGGCAGCCGATCGAGTGGTAGGCGAAGGCCACGGCAGTATCGGCCTGAGTCCCGGTCGGGCCAGGGTAGTTATTGCCGCCGCCGCCGCCGCTGCCGCCAGGACCCGTCCCTTGCTGCTGGGAGGGCGTGAGCTGGGCGAGCAGGTTCGCTTCCTGCGCCTGCAGTGCCTTGAGCTTGTGCAGCCGCTTGCCAAGCGAGCGCTTGATCTGGAGAATCCCGGCCCGGGCCCGCGC
>DASWAA010000040.1:0-12598 GCA_036391385.1 Streptosporangiaceae bacterium | reverse complement strand
CGGCGGACCAGGCACCCCGAGGACGTCTCGATTGCCTGGCAGATCGACGCTTACCGGTTCGAACTGCCCATCGTGACCGCGCCGATGGACAGCGTCGTCTCGCCGGCCACGGCCATCGCGATCGGCAGGCTCGGCGGCCTGGCCGTGCTCGACGTGGAAGGCCTGTGGACCAGGTTCGACGACCCCGATCCGCTGCTGGCCGAGATCGCCACGCTGGACGATGCCGCGGCCACAGCGAGGCTGCAGCAGATCTACGCCGAGCCGATCAAGGACGACCTGATCGGCCAGCGGATCTCGGAGATCCGGGCGGCCGGGGTGACCATCGCGGCCAGGCTGTCGCCGCAGCGGACGCTGCGCTACCACAAGGCCGTGATCGACGCAGGTGCCGACTTCGTCGTCATCCGCGGCACCACGGTCTCGGCCGAGCATGTCTCCAGCCAGGCCGAGCCGCTGAACCTCAAGCACTTCATCTACGAGCTTGACGTGCCGGTGATCGTCGGGGGCTGTGCCACCTACACGGCCGCCCTGCACCTGATGCGGACCGGCGCGGCCGGGGTCCTGGTCGGCTTCGGCGGCGGATCTGGCCAGACGACGGTGGCCGTGCTCGGCGTGAAGGTGCCGATGGCCACGGCGATCGCCGACGTGGCCGGTGCCCGGAGGGAGTATCTCGACGAATCGGGCGGCCGGTACGTGCACGTGATCGCTGACGGCGGGATGACCAGGAGCGGTGATATCGCCAAGGCGCTCGCGCTTGGCGCCGACGCCGTGATGGTGGGCTCCCCGATCGCCAAGGCCACCGAGGCCCCGGGCCGCGGCTACCACTGGGGGGCCGAGGCGCACCACCCCGAACTGCCGCGCGGCGACCGGCTCAAGGTCGGCACCGTGGGCACCCTGGAGCAGATTCTGCACGGTCCGTCCACGGTCGCCGACGGCTCGATGAACCTGATGGGAGCGCTGCGGCGGACGATGGCTACCTCCGGGTACTCCGATCTCAAAGAGTTCCAGCGGGTCGAGGTGGCGGTCGCGCCGGGAGCCCCGCAAGCGGTTCTTGCAGTGGTCTCGCCAGCAGCGCCGCAGGCGGTGCGGCCCGCGGCCTCGTCCGGGCCGGTATAGGGCGCGCGGCATGTCCGGTAGCGCAGCGCGTCAGGCTGGCTTTCCTGGCCCATTTGCCGGGTAGCTTTTTCACTGTGACAACGCATGCGCTCGGAGTGGTCAGGCTCGGCCCGGCCGAGCGGGCATCGGCGCTCACCGCCATGGCCGAGACCGAGCTTCAGGTGCTCGTTGTCGGCGGTGGCGTGGTCGGCGCCGGAGTCGCGCTCGACGCGGCCACTCGCGGCCTGTCCGTCGGCCTGGTAGAGGCCAGGGACTTCGCCTCAGGTACGTCGTCGCGGTCGAGCAAGCTGATCCACGGCGGGCTGCGTTACCTGGAACAGCTCAACTTCGGGCTGGTCAGGGAGGCACTCACGGAGCGGTCACTGCTCATGCAGCGGATCGCGCCGCACCTGATCAGGCCGGTCTCGTTCCTGTTCCCGTTCACCCACTACGGCTGGGAACGCGCCTACGTCGGCACCGGCGTCAGCATGTACGACGCGCTCGGCGTGACTCGCCGTCAGGTCAGGGGCCTGCCGGTGCACCGCCAGCTGACCCGCGGCCGGGCGCTCAGGCTCGCCCCGGCGCTGCGCAGGTCCGCGCTCACCGGCGCGCTGCTCTACTGGGATGCCCAGGTTGACGACGCCAGGTACGTGCTCGACCTGGTGCGGACCGCGTCCGGTTACGGCGCGCACATCGCCTCCCGCACCCAGGTCACCGGCCTCCTGCGGGAAGGCGAACGGGTGACCGGTGTCCGTGCCGTCGACCTGGAGACTGGCACGCCGCTGCAGATCAAGGCGCAGCAGGTGGTCAATGCCACCGGGGTATGGACCGACGAGATCCAGGCGATGGTGGGCGGCCGCGGCTCGATCAACGTCCGCGCGTCGAAGGGCGTGCACCTGGTCGTGCCCCGGGACCGGATTCAGTCGAGCACCGGGATCATCCTGCGCACCCCGTTCAGCGTCCTGTTCGTCATTCCCTGGGGCCGGCACTGGATCATCGGCACCACCGATACCGACTGGGCGCTCTCCAAGGCTCACCCGGCGGCCAGCAGGGCCGATATCGACTACGTGCTCGACCAGGTCAACCGGGTGCTGGCGGTGCCGCTCACCCGCGACGACGTGGAGGGCGTCTACGCGGGCCTGCGGCCGCTGCTGGCCGGGGAGTCCGACACCACGTCCAAGCTGTCCCGCGAGCACGTCGTGGCTCATCCGGTCCCTGGCCTGGTGCTGATCGCCGGGGGCAAGTACACCACCTACCGGCTGATGGCGCGCGACGCGGTGGACGCCGTCGCGCACGGGCTTGACGGCAAGGTGGCGCCCTCGTGCACCGACCAGATACCGCTCGCGGGAGCCGACGGCTTCCAGGCGCTCTGGAACTCCCGGCATACGCTGGCCAGGAACTCCGGGCTGCATGTCGCCAGGATCGAGCACCTGCTCGGCCGGTACGGCTCGCTGGTCAGCGAGGTACTCGACCTGATCGCCGCCGAGCCGGGCCTGGGCAGGCCGCTGGCAGGCGCGGAGGACTACCTGCGGGTCGAGGTGGTCTACGCGGTCACCCACGAGGGTGCCAGGCACCTGGAGGACGTGCTGGCCAGGCGCACCCACGTCTCGATCGAGACCTGGGATCGCGGGCTGTCGGCCGCCGAGGAGGTGGCCGCGCTGATGGCCGGGCCGATGAAATGGCGGCACAAGCAGGTCGCCAGGGAACTGGAGAACTACCGGACGTCGGTCGCCGCCGAGCGCAAGTCGCAGGAGGCCGACTCCGACTCCGATGCCGACGCGATCCGGCTCGGTGCTCCGGAGATCGTGCCCGTCATCGCCGAGGCCGCCGCCGAGCCAGCCGCTCAGATCGCCGGTCAGGCTGCCGAGGCTGATCTGCCGGTGGTCCGGGGCAACTAGACTTCGCCCATGCCCGCGCAACGTGCTCTGTCCGGCATCCAGCCGACAGCTGACTCCTTTCACCTTGGCAACTACCTTGGCGCGATTCGCCAGTGGGTGTCGCTGCAGGAGACCCACGACGCGTTCTACTGCGTCGTCGACCTGCACGCCATCACGGTGCCGCACGACCCGGCGCTGCTGCGCCGTCGCAGCCGGATCGCCGCCGCGCAGCTGTTCGCGGCTGGCCTGGACCCCAGGCGGTGCACCGTCTTCGTCCAGAGCCACATACCCGAGCACGCCGAGCTTGCGTGGGTGCTGAGCTGCCTGACCGGCTTCGGCGAGGCGAGCCGGATGGTCCAGTTCAAGGACAAGTCCCAGAAATCGGGCGCCGACCAGGCCAGCGTCGGCCTGTTCACCTACCCGATCCTGCAGGCGGCGGACATCCTGCTGTACCAGACCGACCACGTGCCGGTCGGCGAGGACCAGCGGCAGCACCTCGAGCTGACGAGGGACCTTGCGCAGCGATTCAACCGCAGGTTCGGCAGCACGTTCGTCCTGCCTGGTCCGTACATCGTCAGGGATGTCGCGAAGATCGCTGACCTGCAGGATCCCTCGATCAAGATGAGCAAGTCAGCGTCGTCTCCGCAGGGCATCGTGGACGTGCTCGAGGACCCGGCGTCCATACGCAAGAAGATCGGCCGGGCCGTCACCGACACGGGCACCGAGGTCAGGGCCGATGACGAGGCCAAGCCCGGCGTGACCAACCTGCTGCGGATCTACGCGGCGCTGACCGGCATCGAGGTGTCCGACCTCGAGAAACGGTACGCCGGAGCGGGTTACGGCACGTTCAAGAAGGACGTCGCCGAGGTCGTCGTCGACGCCCTCACGCCGATCAGGGAGCGGACCGAGAAGATGCTCGCCGACGAGGCCGAACTCGACCGCCTGCTTGCCGACGGCGCGGCCCGGGCCCGCGAGGTGGCCAGCGCGACGATGGCGCTGGTCAGAGATCGAGTCGGCTTCCTGCCCGCCGGCTAGCTGCTCTTTACGTCACCTGAGCTGGCCCGATGGCGCCGCCTGAGCCAGGCCAGGCTGGCGAGCAGCAGGATGCAGACGCCGGCGGCGAGCGTGTACGTGCCGCCGGAGGCAAGCGGGGATGCGCTCGATCGCGACCTGCTCGCGGCCCGCACCGCCCCTACCTTCGCTGTGCTGCTCGCTGTGCTGCTCGCGGGCGGGGCTGACAGCGGCGGCACCAGCACCCCGACCGGCCTGACCTTGCCGGACATGGCAAAACCCCAGTCAAGCAGCCGCTCGGCGGAGGCGATCTCGGTCAGCGGCGTGGCGTGCAGGATAGTCACGATGAGCGTCACGCCGTGCCGCCTGGCCAGGCCGATGTAGGTCGCCTCGGCCCTCGTCGTCCAGCCGATCTTGCCGCCGATCCCCCCGCGGTACCGGGTCAGCAGGTAGTCCTGGTTCAGCATCGGGACCTTCTCGTGCCGCCTGACCGGGAATGTCGCGGTCAGGGTGGAGTCGTACGTCATGAACGCCGGCATCGACAGCGCCTGCCTGGCGATCAGCGCCAGGTCGTACGCGGAGACCACCTGACCGCGGGCGGGCAGGCCGTTCGGCTGCCTGGCGACCACGTCGTAGGCCTGCAGGTGGTGTGCCTCGGCGTTGAGCAGCGCCATGCCCCTGGTGAACGATCCGCTGGCCTGCACCAGGGCCACGGCGGCGTCGTTGGCCGAGATCATGAGCAGCGCGCGGAACAGGTCGCTGACCTTGTACCGGTGCCCGGCGATGAGCCCGACGATGTTCGGCTCGACCGAGGCGGCCCGCTTCGTGGCCAGGACCATGGCGCTGGGGTCCAGCCTCGGCAGCATGGTGATGGCGGTCAGCACCTTCAGCGTGCTGGCCGGGGGGTACAGGCCGTGCGCGTCCCTGGCCGCGAGCACGTCGCCGGTGCCGGCGTCCGCGATCACGTAGGCCGATGCCGGCACGCGGGGCAACGGCCGCACGTGCGGCTGACGGCTGACGACCAGGCCCCGGCTGGCCAGGTCGTCACCGCCGACGTCGTCCTTCGACGGCGGCTGCGGGCGGCTGAGCGCCGCGCCGGCGTGCTGCGCGGATGATCTCACCCGGACGGAAGTCAGTCCGATGTCCCGCACCCGGGTAGGGGGCGCGCCCGCCGGGCCGACGGCCATGCCGACGGTCGCTGCCGTGGTGACGACGCTGGCCACGGCCAGTGCCAAACCTGTGTTACCTGACGGCATCGTGGTCCCTCGATCTGGAAAGCAGGCGGGCGCGACCGGCCTGGCGTTCGCTCCCTGCGAAGGAATCGGGGCCCGGCGCTCAGCGGCGCCGGCCGGAACTGGCTGTGCGCTCAGGCAGTTCCCCGGCGCCGTGGCGATACCCGTACCGCAATCACCCCGGCGATGGCGTAACCGGTGCATCCGGCGCGTCCTTCGAGCAAACTCTCCGCCACTGTCTGGCCCGGTAACCACCAGGTCGTAATCTTGTCCCATGGCGCGCATGTCGGAATCCGGGGAACCCATCGAGCCCGTCTACGGGCCCAAGGCATTGCAGGATTTCGACCCCGAGCGCGATCTCGGCGAGCCCGGCGAGTACCCGTTCACCCGCGGGGTCTACCCGACGATGTACACGACCCGGCCATGGACGATGCGCCAGTACGCCGGATTCTCGACCGCGGCCGACTCCAACCGCCGGTATGCCCAGCTGATCGCCGCCGGCACGACGGGCCTGTCGGTCGCCTTCGACCTGCCCACCCAGATGGGCTACGACTCGGATGCGCCGCAGGCGCGCGGCGAGGTCGGCAAGGTCGGCGTCGCGATCGACTCCATCGAGGACATGGCGACCCTGTTCCATGGCATCCCGCTCGACTCGGTGTCGACCTCGATGACCATCAACGCTCCGGCGGCCGTCCTGCTGCTGCTGTACGAGCTCGTCGCCAGCGAGCAGGGAATCGCCCCGGAAAAGCTCAACGGCACCATTCAGAACGACATCCTGAAGGAGTACATCGCCCGCGGAACGTATATCTATCCGCCTGGCCCGTCATTGCGCCTTGTGGCGGATACGTTCGCGTACTGCGGTGCTCGGCTGCCGCGCTGGAATACCATCTCGATCTCCGGCTATCACATGGCCGAGGCCGGGGCAACGCCCGTTCAGGAGATCGCGTTCACGCTGGCGAATGCCAGGGAATACGTCCGGACCGCCATCGCGGCTGGCCTTCCGGTCGACGAATTCGCGCCGAGGCTCTCGTTCTTCTTCGTCGCGAGGACCACCCTGCTCGAGGAGGTCGCGAAGTTCCGGGCCGCGCGGTGGCTCTGGGCGCACATCATGCGGGACGAGTTCGGCGCCAGGGACCCGAAGTCGCAGATGCTCAGGTTCCACACCCAGACCGCTGGCGTGCAGCTCACCGCGCAGCAGCCCGAGGTGAACATGGCCCGGGTGACCGTCCAGGCGCTGGCCGCGGTTCTCGGCGGCACTCAGTCGCTGCACACGAACTCCTACGACGAGGCGATCGCGCTGCCGACCGAGAAGGCCGCGCGCCTGGCGCTGCGGACGCAGCAGGTCCTGGCCTACGAGACCGACCTGACGGCGACAGCGGACCCGCTGGCCGGGTCGTATGCGATCGAGTCGATGACTGCCGACATCAGGGACCAGGCCAGCGACCTGATCAGGCAGGTCGAAGAGCTCGGCGGCGCCGTCGCGGCGATCGAGCGGGGCTTTCAGAAGGCGGAGATCGAGCGGTCTGCCTACCAGGTGGCGCAGCAGATCGACTCCGGCGAGCGAGTTGTCGTCGGGGTGAACAAGTTCACCACCAAGGCCCAGGAGAGCTACGAGCCGCTGCGGGTGGACCCTGCCATCGAGCAGCAGCAAGCCGGGCGGCTCGCGGAGCTGCGACAGCGCCGGGATGCCGCCGAGGTGACCCGGTGCCTGGACGCGGTCAGGCGCGCGGCGGCCGGCAGCGACAACGTGCTCTATCCGCTGCGCGAGGCACTGCGCGCCCGTGCCACGGTCGGTGAGGTATGCGATGCGCTCCGCGATGTGTGGGGCGTCTACCAGCCAGGCGACGTCTACTGACTGGCTAGAAGCCGGATTTAGCCTCGCACCGGCCGCTTGGTCGCAGCACGGTCACCTTCGGGCATCCTCAGCATTCAGCGCCTGTTAGCCGCTACGATGCTTACTTGTACCGGACCGGGTCACGATCAGGTCTGCGAGCTTGCTGGCCGATTCCGGTCATCCGGCGGAAGGAAGGCGATTCGCCGAGTCAGCTTCTCGCCTGGCGCGCTGCGATTTCCTGACCTCGCCATCTCAGGACTGGGTTTGCAGTCGCGCTTTACGTCATCTTGAAAGGCTGAGAGAGATGCTCTTTGCCCCCAGGACCCGGGGAATGGGCGTTGCCTGCCAGCGGCCTGTGCCCTGCGCCGATATTCCGGCGATCAGTACCCCGGTGCGAGGTTGCCGTTGGCGCGGCGTCATCCTTAGCCAGAGGAACCGGTGTGCCGGCAGGGGGACATGGCGCACCGGCGGACAGGCCCGGTTTGCGAGCATGCCGAGCCGGTACGTCCCGGACCTGAGCGTTGCCCTGGGGGAGGCGGCGGATGGCTGAGCACGGGCTGGTAGGGGAGCTCGACGCGTTCCTTGAAGGTCATGAGGCGGACCTCGTCGAGTTCCGCCGGGACCTGCACGCGCATCCCGAGATCGGTTACTCCGAGCATCGAACGACCCGCAGGATCGCCCTGCGCCTTGAGGCAGGCGGCGTCAAGGCCTCGGTGCTGCCCAAGGGCACGGGGATCATCGCCGACATAGGCGGCGGTCCGGACGACGAGCCGGTCGTCGCGCTGCGCGCCGATATCGACGCACTGCCGATCACGGACGAGAAGAACGTCTCCTACCGCTCACTGAACGCGGGGGCCTGCCACGCCTGCGGGCATGACGTGCACACGACGATCCTGCTCGGTACCGGCCTGTTCCTCGCCAGGGCCGCGGCCGCTGGCGCGCTGCCGGGCAAGGTCAGGCTGATCTTCCAGCCGGCCGAGGAAGTCCCTGGCGGTGCCCTGGACGTGCTCGCCGCCGGCGGCATCTCTGCCGTCGACCGCGTCTTCGCGCTGCACTGCGACCCTAAGCTCGACGTCGGCAAGATCGGCACCAGGATCGGCCCGATCACGGCCGCCTGCGACAAGATCAGGGTGTCGCTGACCGGACCCGGCGGTCATACCGCGCGGCCGCACCTGACCGCTGACCTCGTCTTCGCGCTCGGCAAGATCATCACCGAGCTTCCCGCCGCGCTGTCCCGCCGGGTGGACCCGAGATCGGGCCTGAGCCTGGTCTGGGGACGAGTCAGCGCCGGCTCGGCGCCCAACGCCATCCCTGACTCCGGCGTCGTCGAGGGGACGGTCCGGTGCCTGGACGACACCGCCTGGCATGCCGCGCCCGAACTGCTCAAGGATCTGGTGGAGTCGGTTACCAGCGGCTACGGGGTGATCCCTGACCTGCACTACGAGCGCAGCGTGCCGCCCGCGGTCAACGAGGCCGTCAGCACCGCGATGGTCGCCGCCGCGGCGGACCGGGTACTGGGCGCTGACTCCATCACCCCGGCGCCGCAGAGCATGGGAGGCGAGGACTTCGCCTGGTATCTGGAGTCGATACCGGGCAGCCTGTTCCGGCTCGGCACCCGCCGTCCGGGGTCGGTCGAAGAAGTCGACATCCATCAGCCGTTGTTCGACGTGGACGAGCGCTGTATCTCGGTCGGGGTCAAGATGATGGCCGCGGTCGCGCTGACGGCCATCGGCGGGCAGGGCGGCGTCGACCGGGTGAGCGGTCCAGGCCGCGACTCCGTTGTTGCCAGCCTGACCCCCGTTCCGCAGAGCGCTCTCGACGGCGTGGCTCTGACCGGCCCGTTATTAGCCGGGGCCTGAGTCGGCCGCCCCGTCTGCCACATGAGCATCACGGGGCGGCCCGCTCGAGGCAGGGCGATCCGCCGCGGCAGCGCATATTGTGGGACGCGACCGTCAGCGCCCGCCCGGCGGCGCTGTCCAGCTACGACCGGAGTACGTGCGAACGTGTCCACACCGAACGAGCCCGCCAGGCAGCGCGTCTCACTAGCCGGCTCGGCCGGCCGGATGACCGCCGACGGCAGGCTGGTATACCGTCTGATCCCCCCGCTGGTCGTCTGGTGGGGGTGGGTTGGTCTCACCGTCCTGAGCCTGGGCGACCTCGTGGTCCAGGAACGCAACCTGAGCTCGCTCAGACTCGCTCTCGGGCTGCTGACAGCGACAGGCGTGGCCTTCGCTTGCACCTGGTGGCCCAAGGTGATCGCCAGCGACGACGGGATCACCGTACTGAACCCGTTCCGCCGCTTCGACATCCCGTGGGGAGCTGTGCGGGGCGTTTACCTCGCGGAGTCGGTCGAGGTGAAGTGCGCGAGGGCCGACGAGAGCAAGAAGGACAAGACCGTCTACTGCTGGGCGCTGTCGGCGCCGCGGCGGGCCAGGGCCCGGGGACAGCTGCGCGGGAGGCAGTGGGACCAGGGCAGGCGCAGCAGGCCGTCGAACTATGACCGGCTGTCCGCAGAGGCCCGTGCGCTGGCCACGCTGACACCGTCCGAGATCTTCGCCAGGGAGCTTGCCGAGCTGGTGGAACTGCACGAGCCCGGGCAGGCGAAGGGTGCGCCGTCGGGGGCGGCATATTCTGCCCGGTGGGCCTGGCCGCCGGTACTGGTCATCCTGGCGCCCGCGATCGCTCTCGCCCTCGCGGAGCTGGTCAGGTAGCGCGCTGCTCGGCCAGATCGAGCCAGTGGTGTACGTCTTCGACGGTGAAGTGCCTGATCGCCCAGTCGGTCATGCGCAGGCTCATATGTGCCCACATGGGGGCAAGCACGTATTCGGGAACGGCGTCGAGCAGGTCGTCCAGGCGCCGGGTGGCGTCGGGGTCCGCCGTTATGGCGTGGACGCCGAACCGAAGGGTGACCAGGTCGAGTCGCCGGTCGCCGCGGCCGGTGCCGTCCCAGTCCACGACTCCGGTAATCCGGCCGTGGTCGGCCAGGAGGTTGGCTGGCTGGAAGTCGCAGTGCACAGCATCGCCGCCGCTGAGCTGACTGCGATAGCGCGTGCCGACCGTCGTGACCCAGCCTTCCAGTGCCCTGGTGCGAGCGCTGTGCTCGCGCAGCGGCTCGTGCAGGCAGAAGCCGGGCCCGTCGCTGGTGAGAAACAGCTCGATCGCGGGAAGGTCGTCGTGTCCGGCGAGCCGCCCGGCCTGAAGCTCGTTGAGCGCGAGTGCCTGATCGAGCAGCGCGACGGTGAGATGATCGATCGGCGTGCCGGGAAGGAGTTCCCAGACCAGGGCCACGGCGTCCTCGGTCTGGACCACGAGCTCGGCGGCAGGTGCCGGGTAGCCGGCCTCCCGGAGCGCCTCGATCACGGTCAGCATGGCATCCCGGTCCGCCGCGCGCCCGATGCCTGGCTGCCAGGTCAGGACCGCCCGGTGACCGTCGGGCCAGGTCACGTACGCGGCGCCGGACTGCCCGCCCGGGCACGGGCCGTTCACTCGCAGGGCGACTCCGGTCGCTGCCCGCACCGCCGCGGTCACGTGATGGGGCTCAAGCCGCTTGACCCGGGGCCAGCTGTGCGGATCAGGCGCTGTCAGCTCAGGTACCCATGGACGCGCACGGCCTGATGCGCAGGTCGGCGACGTAGTCCTCGGGGGCGCCTGCCGCCTCGGCGGCATCGGCCATGATGCCCAGGTAGCGGGCTGACGGCAATCCGCCCTCGTAGTCGTTGAGCACGTACAGCCAGGCCAGGACGTCCCCGTCCAGCGTCGCCACCCGTACCTTGAGCTTGCTGTAGAAGCCGAGGGTCGCGCCGTCCCAGCGATCGAGTACCTGCTCGTCCCGCTCGGAAACCTCGTACAGCACGACGAAGACGCGGGAGCCCGCTTCCTCGACGACGGTGGCCAGGGCGCCCTCCCAGCCGAGATCCTCGCCGCCGAAGGTCAGCCGCCAGCCTTCGATCCAGCCGATCCCGGCCCTCGGTGAGTGCGGGCAGCGCTCGGCCATCTGCGCCGGGTCCATGTTGCTGCCGTATGCCGCGTACAACGCCACAGTCCCTTAGCGTACGAGCCCGCGGGGGCATGAGTGGGCAGGATAGCTGCGCTGGTCCGCCCCGGCGCCGAGCCTGACGGCCCGGCCGGGACTCCGATGCGACAGAATGAGAGATCGTGAGCCAGCCGCAAGTGCGCATCGTCATCATCGGCGGTGGTCCGGGAGGGTATGAGGCTGCCCTGGTCGCCGCCCAGCTGGGCGCGGACGTGACCATCATCGAGGAGAGCGGCCCCGGCGGATCGTGCGTCCTCACGGACTGCGTGCCGTCCAAGACGCTGATCGCCACCGCGAGCCTGATGGCGCAGCTGGAGGGCGCGCGAGACCTTGGCATCCGGCTCGATGGCCGGGCAGCGATCAGCGCCGCAGAAGCTGGACCGGCCCCCGCGCCAGCTGAACCGGCTCCTGCGCCTCGGTCGTACGCTCGTGCCGACGCACCGCGGATCTACTCGCGGATCCGCAACCTGGCGCAGGCCCAGTCGGCTGACGTGCTGGCGAGGCTCACCGCCGAGGGGGTGCGGGTGATCGCCGGCCGGGGACGGCTGGCCAGCCCGGGGGTCGTGGCGGCCGGGGATGACGAGTTCGCCGCCGACACGGTGCTGATCGCAACCGGGGCGCAGCCGAGGGTGCTGCCGGGGGCGGTGCCCGATGGCGAGCGGCTGCTGACCTGCCGCCAGCTCTACGACCTGGAGGAACTGCCCGATGAGCTGATCGTCGTGGGCTCGGGAGTGACCGGAGCGGAATTCGCCAGCGCGTTCTGCGCGCTGGGGTCGCAGGTGACGCTGGTCTCCTCGCGCCAGCACGTGCTGCCGAACGAGGACACCGACGCCGCGGTGGTCGTCGAGGACGTCTTCCGGCGCCGCGGCATGTCCGTTCTCGGACGGTCGCGCGCCGTGAGCGCCGTGCGGACCGCGGACGGCGTCGAGGTCGGCCTCGAGGACGGCAGGGTCGTCCGCGGGTCGCACTGCCTGCTGACGGTCGGGATGGTTCCCTCGACCGGCGGGATCGGCCTTGAGGACGCGGGTGTCGCCGTCGACGAACGAGGCTACGTCACCGTCGACCGCGTATCGAGGACGTCCGCGCCCGGCGTCTACGCCGCCGGCGACTGCACCGGCGTCTGGATGCTGGCATCGGTAGCTGCCATGCAGGGACGCATCGCCATGTGGCACGCGCTCGGCGAGGCCGTGGCGCCACTACGACTCGGGCACGTGGCGGCGACCATCTTCACCGAGCCGGAGATCGCCAACGTGGGCGTGAGCCAGGCCGACATCGACAGCGGCGCGGTAGGTGCGCGGGTTGTGAAGCTGCCGCTCGCGACCAACGCCCGGGCCAAGATGGACGGTTTCGGCGACGGTTTCGTCAAGCTGTTCACCCGTCGCAACAGCGGGATCGTGCTCGGCGGCGTGATCGTCGCGCCGCGGGCCAGCGAGCTGATCCTCGGGGTCTCCCTGGCGGTCGAGCAGCAGCTGACGGTGGACCAGATCGCGCATACTTTCGCCGTCTACCCGTCGCTGTC
>DASWAA010000039.1:0-13592 GCA_036391385.1 Streptosporangiaceae bacterium | reverse complement strand
CGGCGCCTACCTGTCCGTGCGGTTCCTGATGAAGTACTTCCAGACCCGCACGCTCACGCCGTTCGCCATCTACTGCGTCGTCTTTGGCCTCGGCAGCCTGATCTACCTGGAGTTCATCAAGTAACCAAGCGCTAGACCGGCATGCCGGTCACGCGCACCCCGAAGTCGACCAGCACATTGCCCCGTGACCGAAGCGGTGACGGCGGTACTCGGGCCGCACGCCGACGACCCTGAGCAGAGGCATGGCCTAGTCAGGCACATTGAGTCGGCCCTGGCAGGGAAGCTGGGGCCGACCGCTCACAACAACCATGATCACGGTGATTTCTGTGCGACTATCGTCCAGAGATCTCCGTGATCATGATGCCGCAGCATCGAAGGCCCAGTCATGCTCGCAACCCCGCGCGATCACCGCGTGCCGACTCAAGTACAGATTACTAATCTGTACTTGAGTATTATGCCAGAGTGAAGTCGAAACCATCGTGGGTCTTCGACCGCGACGCCGACTGGCAGGCACTCGCCGACTTCGTCGGGCAATCCCGCTCTGCCCCAGCTCTTGGCCTGGTCAGCGGGAGGAGACGGCAAGGCAAGACCTTCCTGCTCGCCGCGCTTGCCAATGCCTGGGGCGGGTTCTACTTCGGGGCCGACGAGGCCACCGAGGCAGAGTCTCTCCGCAGGTTCGCCGACGCACTGGCGCAGTATTCCGGTGTCCCGGTCCAGTTCACCACCTGGGACAACGCCATCAGCTATCTGTTCTCGCTGTCACCGGCAGAGCCGCTCCCGCTGATCATCGATGAATTCCCGATGCTTATCCGGGCTGCCCCGGCGTTGCCGTCGATCTTGCAGCGGCACCTCGACTCTGGGCAGTCACCGGTGGCGGCGCCCAACCGCACGCGGCTCCTGCTGTGCGGTTCAGCGATGTCGGTGATGGGAAGCCTGCTGGCCGGACAGGCGCCGCTGCGCGGGCGGGCCAGCCTCGAACTAGTCCTCAGACCGCTCTCTTTCCGTGACGCCGCGCGTTTCTGGCAGTTGTCCGACCCGAGGACCGCATTGCTGGTCCACGCCATCGTCGGCGGGACGCCCGCGTACCGGACCCAGTTCGTCCGCGACGACGTGCCCACGGGTCCGGACGACTTCGATGACTGGGTCTGCCGCACCGTGCTGAATCCGACCATCCCGCTGTTCCGCGAGGCCCGGTACCTGCTCGCCGAAGATGTCGGAGCACGGGATCCGGGTCTCTACCACTCCGTACTCGGAGCGATCGCCAGCGGCAACACGACGAATGGCGGGATCGCTAGCTACATCGGCCGCAAGTCACCCGACATCGCTCACCCGCTGAACGTGCTGGAGGATGCCAGCCTGGTCCGCCGCGAGCCGGATGTCCTCCGAAAAGGCCGGTCGACATACCGAATCACTGAACCACTCATCACCTTCTATCAGGCGATCATGCGCCCGCAGTGGGCGGCGCTGGAGCTAGGGGCAGCCTGGCAGGTCTGGCAAAGCGCGCGGGCACGATTTCTTGCCGGGGTGGTCGGACCGCACTTCGAGCAGATCTGCCGCGAATGGCTGGCCACTACGCAGGACGTACTACCGGAACGGCCTGCAGTCATCGGCGCAGGCGTGATACCCACGAGCGGCGCCACCGCCGGCCCGGTCCAGGTTGACGTCGTGGCATTGTCACCAGCTTGGCCAGGAGAACGGCAGCGATTGCTCTCACTCGGCGAGGCCAAGTGGGGCAAGCGCCTCGGGCTGCGTCATCTCGACCGGCTCACTGGGGCACGGAAGGCCCTGGCGAACCAGTTCGAGACGTCCGGCACCGTCCTCGCGTTGTTCAGCGGCACCGGGTTCGATCCTGACCTGGAAGCGGCGGCGGCGTCCCGGCCCGACATCCTGCTGGTCGGCCTAGACCAGCTCTACCAGGACTAGACGTTCCGGAGTAGGCCGGACTTGGTTTGGCCCGGCCTTCCCGCCTCGATCAGGGTCCGTACTTGAGGATGTCTCCGGTCACGACGCCGCCGGACGTGGTCAGCGTGCCAATGGCCCACAGCGACCGCGTCCCCGGAATCCACGTCATGTTGAAGATCGACGCCTGAGTCCCGGTCATCGCCGGGACCGACTCGCGGGACCACACACCGCCGGCGTAGTGATACAGGTACTCCCGGTAGGACGAAGACGAGCGCTGCCAGGCCTGCATCCACAGCCCGCCGTGCCCGTCCTGGCTGATCTGGCCGATGCCAGTCGTAGCGAGTGGGACCCTGACGGGGACGTGCCAGCTACCGTCCCAGTGCAGCAGTGCAGTACTCAGCAGCGTGCGGCCACTCCAGATCGTCCGTACCAGCCACACGCTGCGCGGCCCAGTGGCCACAGGCGAGCCGTAGCTGACGCTGTCGCCGGTCGGAACACTCGCCTTCGGCAGCGCGACGGTCCGCCATGCCGAGCCGTTCCAGTGCATGACGGTCCAGACCGGGTGCGCGGACTTCAGGCTCTGCTTCGTGAAGCCGGTCGCCCAGATCTCCTCCAGCCCGATCGCGCTGACCGCGTTCGCGTAAGGCGCCGCGGGTAGCGAAACCCGGTGCCAGACGCCGCCGGAAAAGTGCGCAGCCACGGCTATCGGGCCGAAGAGCCCCTCGCCGCCCAGTACCCAGACATTGCCGGGCCCGAAGACTACGGCCTGCCCGGTTGCAAAACCTGACCGGGCTATCGGCAGCACCCACCCCGGCAGGGTCCTGACCGTCCACCGGCTTCCGTTCCAGATCCCGATCTTGTCGATACTGGCGAGGCCCCCGTTGTTATTGGCGAAAACCCACATGTTGGAGGAGCTGCTCGCGCCCATGGTGACGAGCTGCCACCCTACGTTTGCGTTCATCGCGGCGGGCAGCGCAATCTTGCCCCAGTGGCGACCGTTCCAATGCAGCACGAAGTCTGTCGAACTGGGCGTGTAGACGCAGCACCACGCGGAGAACGCGTCGGTCGGACCGGTGGCAACCAGCCCGCCATGCTGGGCGGGTCCGTTACGCCCGAGGGTGGCAACGATCCGCCAGCCTGTCGTCGCCGAGGGAAAGCCGGAAGCGCTGCCGACGCCGCCAGTCAGAGCAACCGTTGCCACCGCCGCGAGCACACCAGCCCGCACCGCGAATCTTCTGGACATGCGCCATCTTTCAGGACGTACAGGAACCAATAGCGCGCACAGAGTATCGCAACAAATCAGTCAGCGGACAAGGCCTATCCCGGCCCGGTGCCGGACCGCCGCCACCCAGTCAGGACTCGCGGCTGACCCGCGCCCTGGTCCTCGCCCGGTCCTTGGCGTCGAGCACGGTCTTGCGCAGCCGGATCGCCGTCGGCGTCACCTCGGCGCACTCGTCGTCGGCGCAGAACTCTAGCGCCTGCTCCAGGCTCAGCGCCCGGGGCGGGACCAGCCGCTCCAGTTCCTCGCCGGTCGACTGGCGCATGTTCGTCAGCTTCTTCTCCCTGGCGATGTTCACGTCCATGTCGTCGGACCGCGAGTTCTCCCCGACGATCATGCCCTCGTAGACCTCGGTGCCAGGCTCGATGAACATCGTGCCCCGCTCCTGCAGCGAGAACATCGCGTACGCGGTCGCCGCGCCGGAACGGTCGGCGACCAGCGAGCCGGACGCGCGCGACCGCATCGGGCCTGCCCACGGCTCGTACCGCTCGAACACGTGGTGCGCGATCCCGGTACCCCGGGTGTCGGTCAGGAACTGGGTTCGGAAGCCGATCAGCCCCCGGGCCGGCACCATGAAGTCGAGCCTGATCCAGCCGGTGCCGTGGTTGGTCATCTGCTCCATCCGGCCCTTGCGGACGGCGAGCAGCGTGGTCACCGCGCCCAGGTACTCCTCGGGGACGTCGATGGTCAGGCGCTCGACCGGCTCGTGCACCTTGCCGTCGATCTCGCGGGTGACCACGGTCGGCCGGCCGACGGTCAGCTCGTAACCCTCGCGCCGCATCGTCTCGACCAGGATGGCCAGCGCGAGCTCGCCCCGGCCCTGCACCTCCCAGGTGTCCGGCCGCTCGGTCGGCAGCACCTTGATCGACACGTTGCCGACAAGCTCGGCGTCGAGGCGGTCCTTCACCATCCGCGCGGTGACCTTCGTGGTCGCCTTGCCGCTCGGCTTGGAGGTGGTCCCCGCCGCGCCGGTCGTGAAGCCGCCCTTACCGACCAGCGGCGAGGTATTGACACCGATGGTCATCGAGATCGCCGGCTCGTCCACGGTGATCAGGGGCAGCGGCCTCGGGTCGTCCGGGTCGGCGAGCGTCTCGCCGATCATGATGTCGCTGATGCCCGCCACGGCGACGATGTCCCCGGCCGATGCGCTGGCCGCAGGCACCCGCTCCAGGGCCTGCGTTATGAACAATTCCGAGATCTTCACCCGCACGATCGAGCCGTCGCGGCGGCACCAGGCTGCCTGCTGGCCCTTATTGATCTCGCCGGAGATCACCCGGCACAGCGCGATCCGGCCCAGGTACGCGGACGCGTCCAGGTTGGTGACGTGCGCGCGCAGCGGCGCCCTCGGGTCATACGACGGCGCGGGCACGGAGGCTCTGATCACGTCGAACAGCGGCTCGAGGTCCGGCGAGTCGGGCAGCGTGCCGTCGTCGGGCCGGCTCAGCGAAGCCCGGCCGGCCCGCGCGGAGGCATAGACGATCGGGAACTCGATCTGATCCTCGGTCGCGTCCAGGTCCAGGAACAGCTCGTAACAGGCATCCACCACCTCGGCGATCCTGGCGTCCGGCCGGTCCACCTTGTTGATCACCAGGATCACCGGCAGCTTCGCCTCAAGTGCCTTGCGCAGCACGAACCTGGTCTGCGGCAGCGGCCCCTCGCTGGCGTCGACGAGCAGCAGCACTCCGTCCACCATGGACAGGCCGCGCTCGACCTCGCCGCCGAAGTCGGCGTGCCCGGGCGTGTCGATGATGTTGATCGTCAGGCCGCCGTGGGTGACCGCGGTGTTCTTGGCCAGGATCGTGATGCCCTTCTCCCGCTCCAGGTCGCCGGAATCCAGCACCCGCTCCGCGACCTGGGCGTTGGCGCGGAACGCGCCGGACTGCCAGAGCATGGCGTCGACCAGCGTCGTCTTGCCGTGGTCGACGTGCGCGACGATAGCGACGTTGCGCAGGTCGTCGCGGGTGGCGACGTCGGCGGCGAGCTCAGCGGGACTGGCGGGCATGCGAGAAGGCTCCATCATGGTTACCTGGGGAAGCGCCGGACTAACGGCCTGTTCAGTCTACTGCCAGCTTCTTTCCTAACGAAACCAGCGACGGGACGACCCAGCTTGAGGATTTTCCTAGTTTACCGCTTGACTTTATAGCTAATATTCTGCGAGTCTGAGCCCAGATGCCGACCCCCGGTCCCTCGACCGCCCGTCCTGCTGTGCCGCCGGCCCGCCGCTCGCGGGTACCGAGCTGTCATCGAAGGAGCTACCGCATGCCCGCATCGAGAGCCCCAGTCGCCCTGCAACGGCGCCGGGCAGGTGCCAGCCTGGTCACCGCCACCACGCCAGCCGCCAGCCCGGCGGTACGGGTCTCGCCCGTCGCGGATGCCAGGGTGCCAGGCGAGCGCCGGCACCGGTGGCAGCATGGCAGCGGGCTGCTCAGGCTGATCACCCCCGTCGTGATCGTGCTGGCCTGGCAGCTCGTCAGCGAGTCCGGCCTGGTCTCCGCGCAGAAGCTGCCGCCGCCCACCGAGGTCTGGTCGACCACCGTCTCGCTGGTGACCACGACCTCCCCGGCGTACGGCACGCTGCAGGGGGCGATGCTCGTCTCGCTGGAGCGAGTTGCGGCCGGCTTTGCCTGCGGCGCGGTGGCCGGATTGCTGCTGGCGCTGACCGCCGGCCTGAGCTCGCTCGGCGAGAACGCGGTCGACCCGCTTATGCAGATGCTCAGGACGCTGCCGCTCTTCGGGCTCGTGCCTGTCTTCATCGTGTGGTTCGGCATCGGCGAGACCCCGAAGCTACTGCTGATCGCGATCGGCGCGGCCATCCCGCTGTACCTCAACACCTTCGCCGGCATCCGGGCCGTCGACCCCAAGCTGGGCGAGCTCGGCCAGGTCCTGCACCTGCGCAGGCATGAGCTGATCGGCCAGATCGTGCTGCCCGGAGCTCTGCCGCAGATCCTGGTCGGGCTGCGGCAGAGCCTCGGCGTGGCCTGGCTCGCCCTCGTGGTGGCCGAGCAGGTCAACGCCAGCGCCGGGCTCGGTTTCATGATCAGCCAGGCGACCCAGTTCCTGCGCAACGACGTGATCATCGTCGCGCTGCTCGTCTACTGCGCGCTCGGCCTGATCACCGACTCGATGGTGCGGCTTGCCGAGAGGAGTGCGCTCAGATGGCGTCGCAGCTTCGTGGCCAGGTAACGCCGATGGCGCGCGGGCAAGCCGCGGGCCCAGCAGACCGGGCGACCCGGCTTCGGCCGGCTAGCGCCGCTCAGACAGTCGTACGTGCCCGCAAGGTATCGAGGTCATTTGGCGACGACACGGTCCTGCGCGATCTGGATCTGGACATTGCCCGCGGCGAGTTCGTAGCGCTGCTCGGCCGGAGCGGCTCGGGCAAGTCGACGCTGCTTCGCGCACTGGCCGGACTCGACCGCGAGGTGACCGGCGCACTCGATGTCCGGGGCACCGTCTCGGTCGCCTTCCAGGAGCCCAGGCTCGTCCCGTGGAAGCGGGTCTGGGAGAACGTCGCGCTAGGGCTGCGCGAGGACCGGCCCAGGGGCGTGGCTGGCGGCGCCCTGCTGGAAGTCGGCCTGACTGATCGCGATACGGCTTGGCCGCTGACGCTGTCCGGCGGCGAGGCGCAGCGCGCGTCCCTGGCCAGGGCCCTGGTGCGCGAGCCAAGCCTGCTGCTGCTCGACGAGCCGTTCAGCGCGCTCGACGCCCTGACCAGGATCGCGATGCACCGCCTGGTGCTCAGGCTGTGGGCACGGCACCAGCCGGCCGTGCTGCTTGTCACGCACGACGTCGACGAGGCGCTCACCCTGGCCGACCGGGTCCTGGTGCTGTCCAGCGGCCGGATCAGCCATAGCTGCCTGGTCCGCACCCCGCGACCCCGTGACCGTAGTGCTGCCGAATTCTGTGCCCTGCGAACCCGCCTGCTCGCCGAGCTAGGCGTCGATACGGAAGGAAACCAATGAGAACCACGGCAACCGCGCGCCGGGCTTCTGGACGACCCGGCGGAGTGCCCCGCCCGCGCCAGCTGACCTGGCTGACCGCCGGACTGCTGCTCCTGGGATCGGCCGCCACCGCCTGCACGACCGCGGGAGCAAGCCAGGCCTCAGGCGGCACGAGTCCGTCGGCCACGGCCACTGCTCCAGGCCAGTCGTCGGCCAGCCCGGCGAGCGTCGCGGGGGTCACCCTGCACGTCGGCGATCAGGCCGGAGCCGGAGCGCAGGCACTGCTCACGGCGGCGGGCCTGATCGGCAAGCTGCCATTCAGGGTCGAGTGGTCCGACTTCACTTCCGGGCCGCCCATGCTGCAGGCCATGGGATCCGGCTCGATCGACGTCGGCACGGTCGGGGACGCCCCGCCCGTGTTCGCGGCGGCAGGCGGCAGCCCGATCGCGGCCATCAGCGCGCTGCGGGCCAATCCGCTCGGATCGGCGATCCTCGTGCCGAAGAACTCGCCCATCCAGAACGTCGCACAGTTGCGGGGCAAGCGGATCGCGGTCACCCAGGGCAGCGCGGCGAATTATCACCTGCTCGCGATCCTGGCCAGGGCCGGGCTCAGCATCCACGACGTGACGCCCGATTACCTGCAGCCACCGGACGCGCAGGCGGCGTTCGCCTCGGGGCAGGTCGACGCGTGGGACGTCTGGTCGCCGTTCGTCGAGCAGGCTCTCGCCCAGGACCACGCCAGGGTGCTGGCCAGCGGTGCGGCGATCGGCACCACGTACTCCTTCGTCGTGGCCTCCCGCACCGCCCTCGCCAGCCCGGCCACCGCGCGGGCCATCGGCGACTACCTGCGGCTGCTCGACCAGGCCTATGCCTGGGCTGCCGCACACCAGGCTGTGTGGGCCGCAACCTGGGCGAAGGCCACCGGGCTGCCCGAGAGCGTCATGCTCGCGGCGGTCACGGACTCCCTGGCCAGGCCCACCCCTATCACGCCCGCCGTCCTGAGCTCCGAGCAGCGCATCGCCAACGCCTTCACCGCTGCCGGCCTCATCCCTGCCCATGTCGACTTCGCCAAGTTCTCGGTGACCAGCTACAGCAACATTCCCGGAGGATCGTCATGAGCCTGTCCTTCCACTGGTTCCTGCCCACCTCGGGAGACGGCCGCGGCATCATCGGCGGAGGTCACTCCATCCCGCTCACCGGTGCGAGCGCCGGGCCGAACGCCCGGGCGACCGGAGCTCGCGCGGTGACCAGGCCGCCCGACATCGAGTACCTGGCCCAGGTGGCCAGGTCCGCTGAGCAGCTCGGCTTCACCGGCGTGCTCACCCCCACTGGCACCTGGTGCGAGGACGCGTGGCTGGTCACCGCCGCGCTGATCAACCAGACGGAGCGGCTGAAGTTCCTTGTTGCCTTCCGGCCAGGGCTTACCGCGCCGACGCTCGCTGCCCAGATGGCGGCGACATACCAGCGCATCTCTCGCGGCCGTCTCCTGCTCAACGTGGTCACCGGCGGTGAGGACACCGAGCAGCGCAGGTTCGGCGACCACCTGGCCCACGACGAGCGGTACGCCAGGACCGGCGAGTTCCTCGATATCGTCAGGGGGGCCTGGAGCGGGCGGCCCTATGACTTCGCCGGCGCCCACTACCAGGTCGCCGGGGCGACCGTGCTGAGCCCGCCTGATCCGCTGCCTGTGGTCTACTTCGGCGGCTCGTCGCAGGCCGCGGGCCCGATCGCCGCCAGGTACGCCGACGTCTACCTGACCTGGGGCGAACCGCCGGACCAGGTGGCCAGGAAGCTGACCTGGATGCGCGAGCTCGCGGCGGCGCAGGGTCGGACGCTGCGATTCGGCATCCGGCTGCATGTGATCAGCAGGGACCGCGCTCACGACGCGTGGGCCGAGGCCAGCCGGATGCTCGACGAGCTGGGACCGCAGGAGATCGCCGCCGCGCAGGAGGTTCTTGCGAGGTCGGTGTCGGTCGGCCAGGAGCGGATGATCGCCTTGCACTCGGGCTTCCGGTCCGGGGGCGCGGCGGCGGATCTGGAGATCTACCCCAACCTGTGGGCCGGAGTCGGCCTGGTCCGCGGCGGCGCGGGCACCGCCCTGGTCGGCAGCCACAGCGAGGTCGCCGAGCGGATCGAGGAATACGCCGCGCTCGGCATCGAGGAGTTCATCTTCTCCGGCTACCCGCACCTGGAGGAGGCCTACTGGTTCGGCGAGGGTGTCCTGCCCGAGCTGCGCAGGCGCGGCCTGACCGCCGTGCCCGCCGATCTGAGCGGCCTGCTCGCGGCAAGCTCCTGAAGCCCCCCCGCAACCCCCGGAGGAAGCATGCGTTTCTGCGTCGTCGTCGGTAACCCCAAGCCATGCTCGCGCACCCTGCGCGTGGCGAGCGCGGCAGCGGATGCGGTAGCCGCGGCCCTGGACCTGACCGGCGGCTACGAAGTCGTCGACCTGTCCGTGCTGTCCAGGCGACTGCTGCTGCCCGAGCCGTCCGCGGCCGTGGAGTACGCCGCCGAGCTGGTCTGCGGCGCCGACCTGCTGCTGGTCGCGAGCCCGACGTTCAAGGGCACGTATACCGGCCTGCTCAAGGTCTTCCTCGACCTGCTGCCCTACCGAGGACTGCGCGGCGCGTGCGTGCTGCCCTTGCTGGTGATGAACGCGCCGCAGCATGCCCTGGCCGTGGACGTGCACCTGCGGCCGCTGCTTGTCGAGCTCGGCGCGACGGTACCGGCCCCCGGACTGGTCGTCCTTGAGGCTGACCTTGACCGGCTTGAGGCAGTGCTGCGACCGTGGGCGACCGGCGTCAGCGAGGCGCTCGGCAGCACCTGGCCAGCCAGGGCCGCGCTCGCCGCGCATCCCTGACACAGCTCAGCACTGCCTCCACCGACCGCCTTCCGGCTTGCCCTCGGGGCCTCCTGGGCAAGCCGGAAGGCACCCTTGAGCCATTCTTGGTGGTCTCTTAACGTAATCTCCGGTTTTGTTATCGCCCATGAGACAACGCGAAAGACTCCGCGCGCAGCGTGACGAAGGCCTGCGAAAGATTTCCACGATGACCTGGCGGGCAACCCTGCTGAGCGCCATCGGCGTAGTCGGATTCATGAACCTTTTCAATCACGCGGCGGCTACGACCACTGCCAACACAAGCACAACGTCGACGACGGGCACCGGCGCCAGCACGAGCCCGTCAGGCAAGGCCAGCGCATCCCCGAGCCGCGTCGCCGGGAAGAAGCACAAGACCGCGAGCGCCGCGCCGGCTGCCGGCCACACCTCGCCGAACTCACCCGCGCAGCCGACCCCGGCCCCGTCCTCGAGCACGCCGACCAGCAAGCCGACCCCGACGCCGCCGCCGTCTCCCCCGGCGCCGAGCCCGACCCCCTCGCAGACCAAGACGAGCGGCTCGACCAGCGGTGGCTGATCGTCTCTGCCCGGTCCTGCCTAGCCCCGAACCCGCTCCCGTCTCAGCAGTTCCCGACACCCTGCGGCGGCTCGCAGGAACGGCGATCACGCTCGGCCGCCCCGCCGCGCCGTCGGTATCGGGCCGGACCCGCAAGGCGCTTGGCACCTTCTGCACCGTGCTCGTCACCCGCCCGGCCATGCTCGACGCGGCGCAGGCCATCCTGGACGACGAGCTCGCCGCGATCGACCTGGCCTGCTCGAGGTTCCGGCCGGACTCAGAGCTGTCCGCGCTGAACCGGGCCAGCGGCGCTCGCGTCACCGTCAGCCAGCTGTTCGCCGCCGCGCTCGCGGTAGCACTGCGGACGGCGGAGATGACCGACGGAGACGTCGACCCTACTGTCGGCCGCTCGCTGGCCACGATCGGGTACGACCGGACCTTCGCCCGGCTGGCCGAGGACACCTCGGCACTGACCGAGCCGCCGGTGCCCGCCGCCGGCTGGCAGTGTGTCGAGTTCGACGCCGAGCGGCGTACGGTCCGGGTGCCGGACGGCGTGATGCTCGACTTCGGTGCGACTGCCAAGGCACTCACCGCGGACCGGGCCGCCAGCGCCATCTTCGAGCGGCTCGGCTGCGGCGTCCTGGTAAACCTCGGCGGGGACCTCGCCGTGGCTGGCGAGCCGCCTGCGGGCGGCTGGAAGGTCGGCGTGGATGACGGCGTGACCGGAACCGAAGCGACCCCCCGCGCCGACGGACCGGTCGTGTCCATCGTGGCCGGCGGACTCGCTACGTCGAGCCCGTCGGTCCGGGGGTGGCGCCGCGGCGACAGGGCCCTGCACCACATCGTGCTGCCGGGCACCGGTCAGCCCGCGGAGATCTACTGGGCGGCTGTCTCCGTCGCCGCCGCCACCTGCGTCGACGCCAACAGCGCGAGTACGGCATCGATCATCCGCGGCCGGCCGGCGCAGCAGTGGCTCGAAGGACTGAGCCTTCCGGCCAGGCTGGTCAGACCGGACGGGCTGACACTCACAACAGGAGGATGGCCACGATGAGCACGATCCTGCACGGCCCGTTCCTCTGGTACGCGACCAGGGCGGCCGGTCTTGTCACCCTGGTCCTGCTGACCGCGAGCATGGTGCTCGGCATACTGAACGCCGGGCGATTCTCCAGCCGGCGCTGGCCCCGTTTCCTCGTGCAGGGCATGCACCAGAATCTGGCGCTGCTCGGGCTGGTCTTCCTCGCGCTGCACGTGGGGAGCACCGTGATCGACACCTATACGTCGATCGGGCTCCAGGACGCGATCGTGCCGTTCCTGTCGCCGTATAAGCGGTGGTGGCTCGGCCTTGGCGCCATCGCCAGCGACCTGATGATCACCCTGACGCTGACCAGCCTGGTGCGGCAGCGGATCGGCCACCGGCTGTGGCGCGTCATCCACTGGGCCGGCTACCTGTGCTGGCCAGTCGCCATCGTGCACGGCCTCGGCACGGGCACCGACCATTCCAGGTCCTGGACACTCATGCTGACCTTCGCCTGCGTCGGCGCGGTCGTCATGTCGGCCACGTACCGAATCGTCCAGCTGATCCCGGCGCGGAGGCTGGCCCGATGACGATCGTCGCGCCCGTCAGGCGCGATGCCTATCCCGAGCGCTACGCGCCGCGGCTACCCCGGCTGCTCTCCGGGCTGACCGAGGGCCGCCCGGCCAGCCTTAACGAGCACGAGCACAGCTACGGCCCGTTGCCGCTCCCGGCCGCGGCCTGGAGCGGCAGCGCCAGCAGCGCTCGCCGTGCCGCCTCCCGCCTCATCGACGTCGTCGAGCGGTCCGGGCTCACCGGGCGCGGCGGTGCGGGGTTCCCGACCGGGCGCAAGCTCCGCTCGGTGGCTTCAGGAGCAGGTCCGGCAGTCGTCGTCGCCAACGGCTCAGAGGGCGAGCCGGCCAGCCGCAAGGACCACCTGCTGCTCACCCGGATTCCGCACCTGGTCATGGACGGCATCTCGCTGGCGGCCTTCGCGGCAGGCGCGACGGAGGCTTACCTGGCCGTGCACGGCGACGACGCCCGGCTCGTGGCGAGCCTGGAGGCGGCCGCGCAGGCCCGCGACGTCGCGGGGATCGACCCGGTCCCGATCCAGATTGTCGGTATCGAGGGCCGTTACGTGGCCAGCGAGCAGACCGCGATCGTGCAGCACATCAACGGCGGTCCCGGCCTGCCGACGTTCTCCCAGGTGCGCACGCACGAGCGCGGCGTGGCGAACCGCCCGACGCTGGTCAACAACGTCGAGACGCTCGCGCACCTCGCGATGATCGCCAGGTACGGCCACGTCTGGTTCCGCGAGACCGGTCAGGCATCAGCCCCTGGTACGGCGCTGGTGACCGTCAGCGGTGCGATCGCCAGGCCCGGCGTGTACGAGGTCGAGCTTGGCACGCCGATCGGCGAGGTGCTGATGGTGGCCGGCGGGCCGTCTGAGCGACCGCAGGCTGTTCTGGTCGGCGGCTACTTCGGTACCTGGCTGCCAGTCGAGACGGCCTGGCAGGCGCCGATGTCCCAGCCTGGCCTGCGCGCGGCAGGCGGCGCCATGGGCGCCGGCATCCTCGTCCTTCTTCCGGAATCGTCCTGCGGCCTCGCCGAGACGGCGCGCGTGATCAGGTACCTGGCCGACGAGACGGCGGGCCAGTGCGGACCCTGCATCTTCGGGCTGCCCGCACTAGCCGATGCTCTGGTCGATCTCGGCTACCACGGCGCGAGCCGTGACGCGGCCAGCCGGATCACCCGCCTGGTCCCGCTTGTCGAGGGTCGCGGAGCGTGCCGTCACCCAGACGGAGCCACCCAGCTGGCGGCGAGCGCGCTCACGGCGTTCGGCCACGACGTTCGGTGGCACGACGAACGAGGTCCGTGCTTCGGAGTGCGGCGCGCTCCGCTGCTGCCCGTTCCGGGAGATGTGGAGTACTGGTGAGCGAGCGACTTCGGGTGAACCCGATCAAGTGCACAGCGCACGGCATGTGCGTGGAACTGCTGCCCGAGTTCCTCAGCCTGGACCCGTGGGGATACCCGATCGTTCCGAAAGATCCGGTGCCTGACGAGCTGAGCGG
>DASWAA010000038.1:0-27690 GCA_036391385.1 Streptosporangiaceae bacterium | reverse complement strand
GGACGACTACGCCTTCACTATCCGCGGCAGGGGAGTGCCCGGTGCAGGCCTCTCGACTCGGCGAGGCGAAACACCCGGGTGCCAGGCGACGTATCGCGCGGGAGCGAGGACTCAGCGGGCGGGAACCGGCTCGGCCGACGGCCGCCACTCCCGCCTGATCAGCCCGTAGACCCATGAGTCAGAGACCTCACCGTTCACGACGCAGTCTTCCCGCAACGTCCCTTCACGCACGAAGCCGAGCTTCTCCAGCACGCGGGCAGATGCGTAGTTGCGGGTATCGGTCTCGGCCTGGACGCGATTCAGGTCCAGCGTGTCGAATGCCCACCGCAGCATGGCGCGCGCGGACTCCGTCGCGTAGCCGTGGCCCCACGCTGCATCGTCGAAGCAGTAGCCCAGCGAGGCGCTGCGGTAGTCCCGATTCCACCGGTTCAGGCTGCACCAGCCGATGAACGCCCCGTCGCAGACGCGATCCACGGCCAGCCGCGCTCCGGTGCCCCCCTGTGCCATCTGTCGGCAAGCCGTGATGAACCGCTCGGCGCGCACGCGTTCGCTCCACGGCGGCGCGTCCCAGTAGCGCAGGACGTAGGCGCTGCTGTGCAGCGCGAAGAGGTCGTTCGCATCCCCGTCGTCGAAGGGACGCAGCCGAAGGCGAGCGGTGTGCAGCGTGGGGGTGGGCAGCGACACGCGCGTCATTTCGCCTCCCGTGATTGGTGGCCATCAATCAGACATCCGATGCCGGCCACTCGCAACGGGATTTCCCGGCGGTGCGAGTGAAACTGCGGCGCTGTGCCCCGGTCGGGACAGGCCACAGAGGTGCCTGTCCGATACGGTTGCCCTTGGTTGATCGTCCCGGGGAGGCCAATGCCATACATCGTTGATTTCGAGAACGTGTCCACCATCGGCCTGGAATCGTCCCCGGCCGCGATGGCTCTGGCCGGGCTGCGCGCCAATGAGGCGCGCTACTACAAGAACAAGTACGGTCACGTCTTCACTGTGAGTCCAGCAAGCGAGGCACCGGAGACGCTCGGCTGGGTCAGTCGCATCCTCGCCGACGAGCGCGAGATCGTCATCTCCGCCCGCCCGCTCGAGGTCACTTCGTTCGAGGTGGGTGGCTTCCGGATGGCTTACGTGTTCTACGAGTCTGGCCTGGCAGTCAACGTGATGTATGGCATCAGCGACGGGGAGAAGCGCGCAGTGGGGTTCAAGCTCTCAGAAGGCATGGAAGTTCCTGAGGAACTAGCGTCACGCTTCAAGTTCGCGCGCCAGAAGTCAAAACTGGCCGGAGTGATCCGCGGCTCCTTCTTCGTCATCAAAGGTGAGTACTGAACCCAGATCCGCAGGCGGCGACGGCCGCCCGGCCGCGCGGGCGGTGACGCCCTGGCCTCGGCGTCCGTCAGGTCCGGGCCAGGGCCGCCTAGTGCAGCCCGGCTCGTCGCTTTGGCGCCAATCGAGTTCCTGATTGGCGCCGGATCCAAGTTGGATGATACCCGCCTAAGGTCCGCGAGATGGTGGGGGCGTGCTCGTCGAGTACTGGCTGGCCAGCGTGCTGGGCCGTGGCTGCGAGCGGCGCTTGGCATGCGAGAGGTGGACGTGCGTCGCTGTCGCTGCGGCCGACCCTGACGGCAGGCTTACCCCGCACGCCACCATGACGCACTCCTCGGGCAGGCCGGCTGTCATGCTGTTGTCGTGGCGGACGAGCAGCAGGCCGGGCTGCTGGGTGACAGCGATCTTGAGCGGTCGGCGGTGGTGGCTAACTGCCTGATGAACCGGGAACGGCAGCTGGCAGGGGTCAACAGCTACGAGCGCGAGCTGGGCTTCAACCCGCTGCCGTTCCTGCGTTCCCGGCTCGCTGAGCAGCCGCCGTCAGCGGTGGTGCGGTGGCTGGATCTGTGCTGCGGGACCGGCCGTGCGCTGGTCCAGGCAGCCGGTCAGCTCGCCGGGGCCGGGTTTGCCGGGCGGGCGGTCCTGGTCGGCGTCGACCTGGCTGGCATGTTCGACCCGGTCCCGGCGTCCGCAGCGGGAGTCCTGCGGCTGGTCACCGCGTCGGTGACCGCCTGGGAGCCAGGGCAGGTGTTTGACCTGATCACCTGCGTCCATGGCTTGCACTACGTTGGTGACAAGCTCGCCGTGCTGACCAGGACGACGACCTGGCTGGCCCCGGACGGCCTGCTTATAGCCGACCTGGACCTGGACTCGATCCGGACCGACGACGGCGGCCAGGCTGCCGCCCGCTCGCTGGCACGTCGCCTGAGAGCCTGCGGATATAGCTACAGTGCGCGCCGCCACCAGATCAGAAGGAGCGGCCCCGCGGTGGTTAGCCTGCCCTACATCTATCTCGGGGCCGATGACCGCGCTGGCCCGGGCTACACCGGGCAGCCAGCCGTGAGCTCCTACTACCGCACGGACGATCAGATTCCCGAACAGGCCGCAGGCCCGTCAGAAGTCCTGTATCGGCGGTCTTGAACGCAGCGGGGATATGGTCCAAGGTCGCGCGCAGCAATCCATTGATCAACCTGGCAGGAACTCCGAGAACAAGCCAATGTTGATTCTTAGCATGACTTGTCACAACTCGGGATAGCTGCTACCGTCACATTATCCGTTGTACCGTTGTAACGCAGCTGCCCGCGCTGACTCTATAGCGGTATGACCAAGCATTCGTGAGTGGCTCGGGAAAACGGCTACTGAATATGGGCGATTACGCTAAGACATTCACGTTACGCAAGCGATTCACTTTCGAAGCCGCGCACTTCCTGCCCGATCACGACGGCAAGTGCCGGAGGCTTCACGGGCACTCCTGGGTGGGCTGGGTCGAGGTCGCCGCCGACGTGCTGCAGGAGGACGGCCCGAAGCGTGGGATGGTCGTCGACTACGGCGACATCTCCGCCGTCGTCAGCTCGATGGTTGGCAGCTATCTCGATCATTACTGCCTCAACGAGACCCTGCCCGTCCCGGTCACTACCTCTGAGGCGGTCGCCGAGTGGATCTACCACCATCTGCGGTCTTCCGGCCTGTCGCCTTCTGCGGTCACCATTGAGGAGACGTGCACGAGCTCGTGCACGTACCGTCCGGTCCCGGGGTCCGGCGATGGCGGCTGACTCCCTGGTGGTCTCCGAAATTTTCGGGCCGACGTTCCAGGGCGAAGGGCCATCGACAGGGCGTCGCTGCGTGTTCTTGCGCCTCGCCGGGTGCACGCTGGCGTGCTCATGGTGCGACACGCCCTACACCTGGGACTGGAAGGGAACGAACGGCGTCGCGTTCAGCCCGTCCCGCGAGATGCGGGAGATGACTGCGGACGAAATCTGGGCTGAGCTGCGTCTTCGCGGCAGCGGCTTTCTCGTCGTCAGCGGCGGCGAGCCGATGCTGCAGCAGGCCAGGCTGGTGCCGCTGCTTCGCAGGGCTGCGGCGGACGGATGGCGAATAGAGATGGAAACGGCAGGCGTCCGGTCGCCGGACGCGGGGATAGCCGACCTCGTCACCCAGTTCAACGTCTCGCCCAAGCTGTCCAGCAGCGGTAACCCGCTGCGGCGGCGGATTAACCCGGTCGCGCTGCGGTCGCTGCGATCAACCCGGCGGGCTATCTGGAAGTTCGTCGCCGCGGACTCGGCCGACCTGCGCGAGGTGGCCGACGTGGTCGCCAGCTATGACTTAGCCCCTGTCTACATCATGCCGCTCGGCAGGACCGGCGACGACGTCATCTCTATCGCCCGTGCGCTGGCCCCGGAGGTCCTGGACCGAGGGTGGAATCTTACCCTGCGTACTCATGTAATTCTATACGGTGATATGCGTGGATATTAGTGATGGCAGGGAATCGAGGAAGGATGACCAGCGGCCATGGGCAGTTCACAGACCGATCTAGCGGACCGTGCCGATAGGGCACGTGCCGACAGGGCACGTGCCGACAGGGCACGTGATCGCATCGATGAACTCGCTCTCCGCAAGATAGGCGAGCAACTGCTAGTCGCCCTTGGCTATGACGTGGAGGCTCCCGAGCTGCGCGACACGCCGTCACGGTGGGCGCGCTGGTGGATTGAGTTCCACCGCCCGCAGGATGCACGCCTCGACTCGACCTTCGAGGTCAAGACTGCCGGCCATCTCGTCGTCGTCTCGGGGATCTCCGTATGGTCGGTCTGCGAGCATCACCTGCTGCCTTTTTCGGCGCAGCTAGCGATTGGCTACCTTCCGAACGGCCGCGTGCTCGGACTGTCGAAGTTCGCCAGGATCGCGATGGAAATCGCCCGCCGGCTGCAGGTGCAGGAGCGACTCGTCGAGGAGGTCGCGGCCGACGTGACCGCAGCTACCGGGAGTCCGGACGTCTGCGTTGTCGCCCGCGGGCGTCACTTGTGCATGGAAGCCAGGGGGATCCGCAGCCTCGCGCGCACCGACACCGTCGTCGCTCGGGGTGCCTTCGAGGCCGATCGCGGGCTGCGGGCGGACTTGTTCGCGCTTGCTGGCCTTGGTGCCGCGGGGCGGGATGGCCGCGAACATCTCGCCTGGTAGGCGGCGTGCCGCACTGGGCGCCGCCGTGCGGTTCCCATCGATCCGCCAGACTACTCCGGAGGGCGACCTAATGAATGCCAGTGCGGCAAGCTTGGATATCGTCGTCCCTGGCACCGCTGCCGCCGTCTTGAGTGAATTCGAGATGCCACGCGTTGCCTGGCTGGCCCCGAACCTCGCGGCAGCCTGCTTCGGCCTGATGAAGCTCCGGCCGGCCAGGGAGATGATCGACTCGGCCGAGCGCGCCGGCGTTCTGCGCCGCGGCATGCGGGTGATCGAGTCCACTTCGGGAACGTTCGGCGTGGCTCTGGCCATGGTCTGCTCGCGCAAGCCCTACCAACTGGTGATCGTGACCGACGACGCCACCGACGAGCGGCTGCGAAGACGGATGGAGCAGATGGGAGCCCGGGTGGAGATTGTCACCTCGGGTGGCGGCAGCTTCGGCATCCAGGGAGCACGCCTGGATCGGCTCCACGAACTGCTGGCCGAGGACCCGCCGGCATACTGGCTCAACCAGTACGACAACCCGCTCAATCCGCAGTCTTACGCCGTTGTCGCGGATTACCTGCTGAACCGTCTCGGCGGGTTCGACGTCCTCGTCGGGCCCGTCGGAACTGGCGGATCGATGGTCGGAATGGCGCGCAGGCTGCGCGAGGTCGGGCTGCCGATCCAGGCTGTCGCTGTCGACACGTGCAACAGCGTGCTGTTCGGTCAGGATGACGGGCCGAGGCTGATCCGCGGCCTCGGCAACAGCCTGCTGCCAAGGAACCTGGATCACCAGGCTTTCGATTACGTCAGCTGGGTTCCTGGCGCCGCCGCGCTCGCCGCATGCCGGGACCTGCACCGGCAGTACGGGCTGTTCCTCGGGCCGACGAGTGGTGCGGCCTTCCTGGTAGCCCGCTGGTGGGCTGCCAGCCACCCGGCGTCACGCGTCGTTATGATCTGCCCTGACGAAGGGCACAGATACGTTGATACAGTTTATTGTGATAATTGGTATGTCAAGGCGGTTAGCGGCCATGACGCGGCCGCCGACCCAGTCGTCGTCGCCCGCCCAAACGAGCGCCAGGGTTCCTGGACGTTGTTCCACTGGGCGCGCCGGACCTGGGATGAGGTCACAGGCCGGTCAGCGGAGGCGCTGCATGCCTGAATTCCTGTTTGTCGAGAGCAACACCACGGGCACCGGCGAGATCTTCCTTAGCCGCGCCGCTGACCTCGGCTTCCAGCCAGTGCTGCTGACCCGTGACCCGGCCAGGTACGCGTTCTTGCGGAAGAGCCAGGCGCAGCGGGTCGCCGTCCAAGTCACGGAGACCAGGGACCGCGCCGGCCTGCTGGCCGCCGTCCGGGCCCGCAAGAGCACGGTGGCGGGCGTTTTCACCGCCTCCGATTACTTTTGCGGAACCGCGGCGTGGCTCGCTGGGCAACTCGGTCTGCCCGGGGCCGATCACGAGGCGATCGATGCTTGCCGGTGCAAGGCCGGGCAGCGGGCCGTGATCGCGGAGAGTGCCCCTGCCCTGAACCCGCGCTGGACCTTGGTCACGGCGTCGACGGCGGCGGACGCTGCAGCCGTTATCGGCCTGCCGGTCGTCGTCAAGCCGTGCGACGGGTCCGCCAGCGTGATGGTTCGCAAGTGCGCTAGCCCGGACGAGGCTGCCTGGCACGCGCTGCGGATCGCACGCGAGTGGCCGGGCACCTGCGGTCACATCCTGGTTGAGGAGTACGTGCCGGGTCCGGAGTTCTCGGCGGAGACGTTCAGCGGAGCGCTGGTGGGAGTGACGGAGAAGTCGCTCGGGTCCGAGCCGCATTTCGTCGAGACCGGGCACCTCTACCCGGCGCGCCGGCGCGACGCCGGGCCGGTCGGTGCAGCTGCCCGAACGGTCGCCCGCCTGCTTGGCCTGGAATGGGGACCGGCCCATCTGGAAATGCGGCGTGGCCCAGCGGGTGTCCGGGTGATAGAGGTCAATCCGAGGCTCGGCGGCGATTTCATTCCCGAGCTGATCAGGCTGGCGCAGGGCATCGACTTGATCACCGACAGCATCAGGCTCGCGGCCGGCGCCACGACCAGCCTCGCGCCAAGCAGGCGGCACTTCGCCGCGATCAGGTTCCTGACTCAGCAGGCGGACGGCCTCGCGGTGGTCACCGGCGTCGATACCGCACTCGGCCTGCCGTTCGTGCGAGACGCCAGAGGCTATCCGCGGCCGACGGCTCGCCCGGTCGCCGGTGACTCGACCGATCGGGTGGCCCACGTGATCCTCAGTGCGCCCACGAGGGCTCAGCTGCTGGCAGCCGTGGCAGGTACGGCGAAGGCCCTGACGGTATCGATGTCAGCCGCGGCGCAAGCGGCAGGCCAGTCAGAGCAGAAGGGAGTACTCGCGTGAACGTCACCATCTGCATCGGCACGCTGACGCACCCGGATTCCAATCACGCGATCTTCGCCAGCGAGTTCCGGCGGCGGGGCGACGCCGTCCGGATGGTCGCTCTGCCGTCCCTGACCCTGGTCAACGGCCGACTGCACGGACTCGCGCTCGACTGGCCGTATGCGCCACCCCGCACCGGGGGCCTCACCACCGGGACTGCGCGGCTTGTCTCGCTGGAGGATTCGGATCTCTGCTGGGTGATGAACCAGCCACACCCGGCCATGGCGGCTGATGTCTGGCAGCTGCTATGGAACCTTGGCACGAGGTTGCCATTCGTCAACGACGTCGCCGGCTTGGTATTCCTCAACAACAAGTCCAACTTGCCCGTGGTGGTGCCGACGGAGAACCTGCCCGAGACTTGCGTGTCGTCGAGCGAGGATTTCCTGAGCGATACGCTCGCCTGCGGCGAGGGCAGCTGGATCGTCAAGCCCACCAACGGCGGTGCCGGGAACAACGTCTTTCTGATCGAGCCCGGAGGTGCAAACGCCCGTGCGCTTCTGCAGTCAGTGACCGGCAGCGCTGCGACACAATATGAGCTCTTCACGCAGGAAGTCGTGGGGATGACCGAACGGCATGCGGTATTGCAGCGGTACGTGCCGCAGGCGCGGGCTGAGGTGCAGCGCGTGCTGGTCTGCCACGGCGAGGTGATCATGAACTACGGCCGCTGCCCCTCGGACGCCGACCATCGCAGCAATTACACCCACGGAGGGGTCCTGGTGCCGGAGCGACCGCTGACAGACGAGGAACGGCAGCTGGCCGAGTGCGTGTCGCGAGCGCTGCTCAGGTTCGGCATCAGGTTCGCAGGGCTCGACATGGCCTACCCCTATGTGCTGGAACTGAATCTCGCGAATCCCGGAGGGGTCGTTAACAGCCCGACGGATGCCGGCGGAAACGAGCAAGCTCGCCGGGTCATCGACCTTCTGCTCGCCTCGCTCAGGGGCGGGCAAGGGGAGCCGAGCGGGGCGGGGGACCGGGACACCAGGGAACTGTCGTAGCACGGCAGAAGGAAATGCGACATGGAAGGGAGCGGCTGTGTCAGTTGCCATAGCAGATTCGACGCGAGGGGCAGGTACCTGGGCGGCGGACCTGCTGCGCGAGTGGGACCGGCAGCAGGCGCTGTACCGGCCGCACCGTGAGGGCGGGCTAGCCGTTCTCGCCACGACAGCCGAGGCCGTGCTCGGCGGCCGGGATGGCGTGGTGGTCGAGCTGGGCTGCGGCTGCGGCTCGGTGCTTGCCCGGCTGCGCGGGCGGCTGCCCGCTGTCACGCTCGTCGGCGTGGACCGGGACCCGGTGCTCCTGCGGATCGCTGCCGAGGTATTCAGCGGGGACGGCCGCGTGCTGTTGATCGACGGCGACCTGCGTGATCTTGACCTGGCTGACCGGCTCCCCGGAGGCACTGCCGACGTGATCGTCTCGTGCACGACACTGCACTGGGTGGACGGGCCGGAACTCGCGTCGATCTACCGGGCGGCGTGCGACCTGCTCGCCCCCGGCGGTGCCTTCGTCAACCTGGACTGGATGCCGCGGTCTCGCGGCGAGATGTACAGGCAGGCCGCCGATGCGGAGATGGCGGTCGGCCTGACCCAGGCGGAGTCCGCTGGCGCGCTCTCCTGGCAGCAGTGGTGGCAGCTGGCGGTCGCGCGCCCCGAGCTGAGCGACGCGGTCCGGCGTCGCGACGAGCTCAGCTACGAACGATCGGCCGAATTCATGCCGGAGTCTGGCTGGCATGAGCAGCGGCTGCTCGACGCCGGGTTTGCCGAGGCCGCGGAGATCTGGCGAGCATTCGACTCGGCTGCCGTGCTCGCGATCAAGCGATGATCCACGGACCGGCCGGCAGAGCCCGGTCGGAGGTGAGGAGAGGGAATGACGATATCGGTCGACCCTGTCGCCCGGCTGGACGACCTCGATCAGGTCGGCTGGGACACGCTAACCGCGCACGGTGACTTTTACGTGAGCAGCACGGGGCTGCGGATCTACGAGGAGCTTTACCCACGGGAGGCAGGTTACCTGCGGGCTGTGGAAGACGGTCGAATGGTTGCCGCGCTGGCCTGGTATCGGCTGGACGCCGATAGCCGACCGTCACCGTTCACCCGGCCCGATCGCCTGCTTGCCAGAATGGTCGAGGCCAGCGGGAATCAGGCCGTCGAGGAGGATCTGTACCCGCTCCTTCCCGCCATGCTGTGCGGCGGTCGGGCGGCCGGTCCCTCGCGGCTGCTGCGAGCGCCAGGCCCGCCAGGCGACCAGGCCCGCTGGCTCGCCGCGACGATCGCCGCAGGATCGGCGCTGGCGGCCGAGCGCGGTGCCGCATCGCTCTGCATGCCTTACGTCGACGTGGCCGACTCCGAGCTCTGCGCGGCGCTGCGCGGTGACGGCTGGACTCAGATCGCAACCGATTCCTATTACCTCTTGGACGTGACGTGGCCGGACTTCGACGGTTACCTCGCCGGGCTGCCGGCCAAGCGGCGCACGTCGGTGCGGCGCGAGCTGACCCGGCTTGGCGAGGAAGGGATAGGGCTCGGCAGCGAGCGGGCTGACGGCACGCTGATCGGCGAGATGGCGGACCTGGCGGTTAATCTCAAGCGCAGGCACGGCAGTCCCCGCACCGCTGCGGACATCGCGGAGTCGATCAGTGCTTTTGTCCGGCAAGCGGGCGACTCCTACCTGGTGACGACTGCGCGGCACGAGGGCCGGCTCGTCGGCTACTGCTTCTTCCTGCGCTGGCGGGACGAACTGTACGGACGAGACGCCGGCTTCGACTATGCGGTGCAGGAAGAGCGCAATGTGTCCCTGTACTTTCCCACCGTGTTCTACGAGGCGGCCAGGATCAGCCCCGAACTGGGCGTGACGACCGTCCACTATGGCGTCGGGTCGGACGGAGCCAAGCTCAGCCGACGAAGCCGGGGCATCGCGCAAGCCGGGTTCTTCAAGCCGCTGACCGACGCGGCATCGGGCGTCCTTAGCCGGTACGCACCGCTCTGCGGTGCCGCGTGCTGACTGGGAGCCGGCTCTCCGGGGCGGGCGGGGAACGGGCGACGAAGCTCCTGGCCATCACGGCCGGCGTCAGCATGTTCGGCACCGGGCTCTTCCTTACCGTCTCGGTGGTGTACCTGACCGTGGTGGTCGGGCTGACCGCCGCCCAGGTCGGCCTCGGACTGTCGATAGCCGGGGTCGTCGGCCTGACCGCAAACCTGCCCGCCGGGCACCTCGCCGAGCGTTATGGTGCGAAGAATCCGCTCATCTACGTCAACATCGCGCAGGCCGTGGTTACGGCGGGTTACATATGGGTGCATTCTTTCGCCGCCTTCGCGGCGCTGGCCTCGGGCGAGCTCTTCCTCGCCAACGCGTCGTCGGCCCTGCGCAGCGGCCTGATCGCGGCGATAGCAGGCGAGCAACGGGTCCGGACCAGGGCGTTGCTGCGCGCCGTCACGAACACGGCGCTGGCCGCGGGTGCCTCATGCGCCGGGATCGCGTTGCACCTGAACAGCCGACCGGCATACGTGACGTTAATCGTGGTCGATGCCGTCAGCTACCTGCTCGTCGGGTGGCTCGCCCGCCGGCTTCCCGACCCGCCGCTCGGGGCGGCACCCGGCGCGGTCGGTGGTCGGCGGGTGCACCTGGTAGCGGTCAGGGATGGTCGCTACCTGGTGATGGTCGCGATCTCCTCTCTGATGTGCATCTATGGCGTCTTGCTGCAGGTCGTCGTGCCGCTATGGATCGTGCACCGGACGGACGCCCCGCGCTGGACAATCTCGCTGCTGTTCCTGCTGAACACCGGGGCATGCGCCTTGTTCCAGGTGCGGCTGAGCAGGTACGCCGAAGGACTCCCTGCGGCGAGCCGGGCTATCGCGGTCTCCGGCTTGCTGCTGCTGGCAGCCTGCGCCCTGATTGGCTATTCCGCTGGCGTTTCTGGTGCGGTCTGCGTCCTTATGCTCACAGCGGCCGGTGCCTTGCACGTCGGTGGCGAGATGCTGCAGCAGGCGGGCAACTGGACGCTCGCCTTCGAGCTGGCCCCGGCAGACTTTCAGGGCCAGTATCAGGGGCTGTTCTCCATGACAACCGGGATCGGCAACGCGCTCGGTCCAGTGGTCATCGTGCCGCTCGTCTTCGGCCTTGGCAAGCCCGGCTGGCTGCTGGTCGGGGTGATCTTTGCGGTGAGCGGCGTGGCGCTCGCGCGCACCGGGCGAGTCGGAACCAAGGCGATCGAAGGCGCGTCGTCGGCCACGGCCTGAGAGGAGCGTGCGGTGGATACGGTAGTGGTCTTGTCTGGCGGTCTTGACTCTGTGGTGCTCGCGTACCTGGTCAAAGCGCGGGGCCAGAGTGCTCTTGCGATATCGGTGGACTACGGGCAGCGGCACGCAAAGGAACTTGCCTACGCGCGATTGACGGCCGATCGGCTCGGCATGCCATGGCGGCTGCTAGATCTCACCGCCGCAGGGATTGGTGGCCTGCTGGCAGGATCGAGTCTGACCGATGAGGCGGTCCCGGTGGCGTCAGCACCGCAGACCAGGGCCGGCAACCGGTCGCATGTGGTCCCTAACAGGAATGCCCTGATGCTAGCCCTTGCCTACACCGCGGCGGCGACGGCGAATTGCCGCAGGGTGGCCATCGCGGTCTCGGGCACGGACCGGCCGACCCCTGATTGCAGGCCAGAGTTCCTCCTTTCCTTTGAGGCGATGGAGACCCTGGCGCTTGACGGGCTCGCGACGATCGAACTCTTCGCGCCGTTCGTAAGGCGGACCAAAGAGGACGTGGTGCGAATCGGCGCGGAGCTAGGGGTGCCCTGGACCGACACGTGGTCTTGCTACCAAGGCGGTATACGCCACTGCGGCCGGTGCCTGGCCTGCACAGAACGCCGCGAGGCGTTCGCGGCGGCCGGCGTGGCTGACCCCACCGACTATGAGGACTCAGCCGACGACGAGAACCGGGCCTGAACCATGCCGTATCTTTCCGATGAGTCTGACACGCAGTTCCGCTACCTGTCCGCCCGGGACGTCGCGGGACTCTGCGCCCCCGACGTGGTGCTCTCCGCGGCAGAACAGGCACTGCGCCTGCACTCGCTCGGCCGGACCATTCTGCCGTCCGAGAGTTACCTGGCCTGGCAGGCGCCGAGCGGCGCAGGGGCGCGCTGCCTGGCGATGCCCGGGGCGCTCAGCACCGATGAGGGCCTCATCGTCGGACTCAAGACGATCAACGCGAGCCTGGCGAACACGAGCTCGGGACGCAAGCGCTCGGACGGCTTCACCATCCTCCTGGACCCGGAAACTGCCCGGCCCATCGCCGTGCTGCAAGCGGCCCACATGAGCGCTCAGCGGACAGCCGCAGTCAGTGCCATCGGAGCGCGGCTGCTCGCTCCAGCGGCTACAACGCTTGGCATAGTCGGCTGCGGGACGCTTGGAGTGGCACACGCCGTCTTGCTCGGCCATGCGCTGCCCGGCGTCAGCGCGATCCGGCTCTTTGACGTTCTCAGGCCGCAGGCAGATGAGCTCGCGCGGTACCTTGGCGAGGAGTTCCCCGGACGTTTCGCGCTAACCGTGGCACCGACAGCTGAGTCGTGCGTGAGAGAGTCGAACGTGGTGGTCCTCGCCACGACGACAAGCAAGGCGTACGTGCCTTATCACTGGATATCACCGGGGACCTTCATCAGCAACGTCTCTCTCGATGACCTGTTCCCGGAGGTCTTTCAGCGGTGCGACTACCTGGTCGTCGATGACTGGTCGCTGGTCTGTGACGACGAGCGCCGTATGCTCGGGCGGCTTGCCAGAGCTGGCCTGGTTGGCGGCCCTGGCGGACAACCGGGCCAATCCGGAGAGCATGGAGCAGCGCCCGCCCCACGTGCGGTCGACGCGACGCTCGGGCAGTTGCTGACCGGCGAGCGCCCAGGGCCGCAAAGCAGGGACGCGGTCGCGGTCTGCAACCCGTTCGGCATGGCAATTCTGGACGTCGCGCTGGCGTACAGCGTTGTCGCTGCCGCCGAGGCGGCAGGCACCGGCATCATGCTGCCCCTCTAGCGACTCAAGCCGGGCAAGTCAGGCCTGGTACGCGGCACAGGAGCTGGCGTGGGCGGCTAGGTCGGCCGCGGAGCTCGATGAGCTGCGGGCTGATCGTGACCTTGGTTACGAGTGGCTGGCGACACTCGATGAGGACTGGCGGAGGGCGCTGGAAGTCCAGGCCGTGCTGTGGCGAGCTGGTTATTCGGCCCTGCCCGGGGACCATCCGCCAGGAGGCTGTCGCGGCGAGGCATCAGATGCACGATCCCGGACAAGGCCGACTAGGTCCGACGTGCCCTGCCCCGCAGCAGCTCAGGTGCTTCCCGCCTCAGCTGCTGCCTGTCCGAGCAGCCTGGTGAGCAGCTCGAAAGCGTCGGCTGTGCCGCCGCTGTCGCCGGATGCCAGCAAGTCGAGCAGAAGGCCTCGGGTGGCCGCCAGGCCAAGGCGGGCCAGTATCCGGGCCACTTTCTGGTCGACGCCGGCGCTGGCGATCGATTTGGCTACCGGGGTTATCCAGCCTTCAAGTGCTTCTTCCAGGAAGCCCTCGGTTCCCGGTCGCCCCAGGAGCGCGTGCGCGTAGATCTCGAAGAAGAGCCGTTCCTGAGAACGGAGCTCTGGATCCGCCAGCCTGGCCCACAGGCGAAGCGCGTCGGCAGCTGACAGGGCGCCGGCGCCGGTCAGCGCCTGGCGCTCGCGCCGCTCGACCTCGCGCACGAGGGCGACGAGCAGGCCCTCGCGCGAGCCGAAGTGGTAGAGGAGCATCCGGTGGCTCGTGCCGATCCCGGCCGCGATCTCCCTCAGGCTCAGGTCCACGATTCCCTTGGTCAGGGCGCGCTCGACAGCGGCGTCGAGCAGCCGTTCCCTCGCTTGCGAAGCTGTCACCCTTCACTGTACCATGTGGTTCATGAACCAGATGGTACAGTGAAGGGAAGGGTGATCTCCGGTGAGGCAGCTACGCGTGGAGGCCGAAGGCGTCACTGGCGCGCATCCCGAGGTCGTCTGGTCGCTGATCGCGGACGCCAACACCTACCCTTCCTGGGGTCCGTGGTCCGACGGCGGTTACGAACCGGCGTCGGAGGGGCCGTCCCGGGAGGGCTCCGTCCAGTGGTTTCGCTACGGTCGGCGTACGACGAACGTCGAGAAGGTCCTGCAGGTCGACGCGGCCCGACGGCTGGTCTATACCGTCGTGCGCGGCATTCCGGTACGGAACTACCGGGCGGAGGTGACACTGACCCCCGTCATGCCCAAGGGCACGGCGATCCGCTGGACGGCGACCTGGGACGGGACGTTGACCGGCCGGCTGGTGCGCCGTCGCCTGCTGCAGGTCTACCGGCAGGTGATGACTGCCCTGATCGCCGCGTCCGACCACAAGGACGTCCTGAATCGTCGCGTGCAAGGGGACGAGCATGATCGGTGACAGGTGGGGGGTGAGCGGGAGCGAGACCTCGGATTCCTACCCGTGCGACGATTTCGTCACGTCGCCCACGCTGCAGGCGTGGCGGGGCGTGTACGTCAAGGCACCCGCCGAAGTGGTGTGGTCATGGGTGGCCCAGGTCAGGATTGCGCCATACTCCTACGACTGGATCGACAACCGTGGGCGCCGCTCGCCCAGGGAACTGGCATGCCTTCCGGAACCTCGAGTCGGAGAAAGGTTCAGCACTGCTGGCGGACGCCCAGTCGGACGGATCGTCTCGGTGGATCACGGGCGACAGCTAACGGGCAGCATCGGAGGTGCCGTCATGTCGTACGTCCTGGTCCCCAGAGAGCAGGACGGGACGCGCCTGCTGCTCAAGGTCGTGGCGCGAACCACCCGCTGGGCCGCCCCGTGCTTGTCGGTAGGGGACTTGATCATGGCCCGACGGCAGTTGCTGACCCTTAAGCGACTCGCCGAGCAACTCCATCGCTACGGCTCGGCGCGGTAATAGCGAGTCTGCCTTGCGCTTCTCCGCTGCGATCACAGCCTGATAGGCGCCGCCGGGACCATCGCCTGGGGTGCCGTCACGGCGCGAACGAGACGCCGTCGAGTGAGGTGAAGCACGCGGCGTTGCTGAACGCGCCGCTTTCGGCCTGGACCGTCACTACGCCGGTCGGCTGGATCTGCAGCCGACCGCTGGTCGCGTCGCACAGGTCTACCGGGACGAATACGGAGCGGGCCGGGCGGAACCCGGCGGGCAGGGTGAACGGAACCGGGTTGGAGCCGGTGGTAGCGATCGCGCCCTTGAGGTGGATGATCCCCGAGATGGTGCGCACCGCGCGGGCAGAGGTGCCGAACGGCCCGCCAGTCCAGCCGTTCTGCAGCGTCAGCAGGGTCCAGCCGGTAGTCAGTGGATGCGAGGTGGGCGTGGCAGCCTGCGCCGCGACGGCACCGGTAACCCCGACGGGCAGCGCGACCGAAGCCACGACCACCGCGTAGCCGGCTAGCTGGCGCAGTCCGCGCATTACCGCCCGGCGGCGGCTGTCAACCGCGGCTGACTGCTTCGCGACGGTCATGGCGTGCTCCTCAGCAGCGGTGTTGCTAGCTGGCGACGCTACGGCGCGATCCACCACCTCGCTTCCGGGGAGGTCCCTAGTCTTGGTGCTGGTGGCGTGACCTCGCACCAGGTGCCAGACATGTGATCAAGAACCGCCGCTGCGGCCGGCATCGCTGCCAGCGAGCTTCCGGGCTAGTTCGCGGCGCGAATGGATCCCGAGCTTCTGGTAGATGTGGCGCAGGTGGTATTCGATCGTCTTAGGGCTGAGAAAGAGAGCGGCAGCGGTTTGCCGTGTCGTTCGTCCCGCTGTGAGCAGCAGTGCGATCTGCAGCTCTTGCGGGGTGAGTTCGTCCAGTGTGCTGACGTCCCGCCGACGGCGAGTCTCGCCGGTCGCCGCGAGTTCGGCGCGGGCACGATCGGCCCATGGGCCGGCGTCAAGGCGCTCGAAGACGTCCGCGGCCGCCCGGAGCTGCGCGCGGGCGAGAACGCGGTTACGTGCTCGCCGCAATCGCGCACCATAGGCCAGCCTTGTGCGAGCCCCTTCGAAGGCGTCGAGTGTCTGCTCGTGCAGTGCTATCGCCTGCTCGAAGTAGGGGGCGAACGAGTCCTCCGCGGCAAGCAGCCCCTGGCAGCGCAGCGCGCGGGCGAGCGGCCAGGGCTGGCCCTTGGCGCCGGCCACTTCCACGTATTCGGCGGCGGTCCGCCGGGCCAGGTCGTCCATGCCCAGCCGGATGTAGGCGTCAGTGAGCTCAGCGGCCGGCCATAGATCAGCGTCGGTGATCCCGGATTCGCGCAGCAGTTGCTGCTGATGCTCGAAGAGCTCGGCTGCCTTGGCCGTGTCGCCCAGGCCGAGCTCGAGCTCGCCGAGCGCCGCCGTCGCCCATATCTCACATAGCCGGGTTCCGAGCGCGCGGCACAGGCTGAGCGCATCGGCGGCGCTCGCCCGGCATTCCTGCTCCCTTCCCCGGCGCGCGTGCAGGAAGGCGAGCCCGGCCAGGCCGAAGGCCAGTTCGGTCTGCTGACCGCTTTCGCGTGCCAGGTCGATGGCTTCCTGGTAGGTGGCCGCGGCGATCGCCCAGCGATCGGTCGCCGCGTGGTCGCGGGCGATCAGGTTGAGCACGAAGGGGAGGGCTCCGACCGCTGCACGCGAGCGTGCGGCCCGCAGTGCGTGCTCGAGCAGCGAGCGCCCGGCTCCGGTTTGCCGCAGGAACAACGGCCCGAGGGTCAGCCAGCCGATCAGCTCGAGATCGCCGCGCAGATCGGCTGATCTCTCGGCGAGACGGACCGATTCGTTTACCGCTTCCGCGCCGGCCGCCGCGTCGCCGCCGATGATGCTGGCCATCCCGGTCGTCATCCCGGCCAGGAACCGGGCGCGCAACGTGGGACGGGCGGGGTGTACCGACAACATCCGGTCGGCCACTGACAGCATCTCGACCGGGTTCCCGGCCTGGAAACAGGCAAGGGCGGCCTCGGCCAGCATCGCAACCGCCCGCTCGGGGTCGGCTCTCGCCGCGGCGGCCGTCAGGATGGCGTGACCGGACATCACCGGACCGCAGCGTGCAGCGATGTGGCCGGTCAGGTGGTCGATCTCGACCGTGGTCACCGGGTCGCCGGTCACGTCACGTGCCTCGTCGAGTAGCGCGATGGCCCGGTCGGTGAAGCCAGCGAGCCATCCGGCTCCGGCAGCCTCAAGCAGCAGCCGGGCACGCCGCTCTGCGTCGGTGGTGAGCCGCCCGGCACGTTCGAAGGCTGCCGTCGCCGTCGCGTACGCGCTGCGGTCACGGCCTCGGGTTCCCGCCTGCTCAAGCGCCACGGAAGCCGTTTCGTCCGTGCCGAGTGCCGCTGCGGCGAGGTGCCAGGCACGGCGGTCGATGTCCCGGTCCGGCAGTGCAGCGGCAAGCGCCCGGTGCGCATCGCGACGCTGGCTTGCTGGCGCTTCGGCGTAGATCGCCGAACGGGCGAGCGGGTGCCGGAACTCCACCACGCCCGGGTGCAACGTGACCAGCCCCGCGTTCTCCCCGGCAGCGAGCGCCGCGAGGTCGATGCCCAGCCGGGCCGCGGCCCGCTCGAGCGTCGGCAGGTCGCCCGTGTCGCTGGTCGCGGATAGCACGAGGGCCTGCCTTGCGGCCTCGTCCAGCCTGTCGGCTCGTCGCAGGAACGCACGGGAGATCCTGGCTGAGACGAGGACGGGAACCCCCTCTGGTGCCAGCGCTAGGTCGGGCGCGTCCGCTGCCAGCTCGAGCAGCGCGAGTGGGTTGCCGGCCGTCGCTCCGTGCAGCTGCCTGGCTGTCTCCGGAGCTAGCCCCGGCACAAGCATCGCCGCCTCATCGCTGGTCAGGCCGCCGAGCCTCAAGGTCGGCAGGTCGGCGCCGTCGAGCAATGACGGCTCGCCGTCACGGGCGGCCACGAAGACGGCGATCGGGTCGGCCACCAGCCGACGGAAGGCGAATAGCAGCGCCTGCGCGCTCGACCCGTCGAGCGACTGGGCATCGTCGACAAGCACCGCCACTGGAGCGCGCCCGGCGTAGGCGGCCAGCAGGCTGAGCGTCGCTGCGCCTACCGCGAACCGGTCCCTGCCCGCCCCCGGCCGGAACCGGTCCCTGCCCGCCCCCGGCCGAAGGGCGAGCGCGCTCTCCAGCGCGGCCTTCTGGGGACCAGCGATCTTGTCCAGCAGGATCAGGGCGGGGCGGATCAGCTCGAGTAGCGACCCGAACGGGATCTGTGCCTCGGACTCAATGGCCCGCGCACGAAGCAGCTGCATCCCGGTTGCGCGCTCAGCGGTGTAGCGGAGCAAGGCTGTCTTGCCGATGCCTGGCTCTCCGACCAGCGCGAGCATGGCGCTACTGCCCGACCGCGCACTGGCGAGGGCTTGCTCGATCTGCTGTCGCTCATGAGCGCGGCCCACAAGCATGGCGTGATTGTAAGCACGCACCGGGTGCGACGCGGAACAGACTCGCTCAGGACTAGGTGGCCACCGGAAGCGACAAGGGCCATGCCGAACCTACGCTTGCCAGAAATTCGGACAGATTCTCGGCCCAGGAGGGATTCCGTGAGCACCGTCGACCAAGCTGCCGCCATCGACGGCGACAAGCTAATGCAGTTCGTCCTCCGTGCGGTGGATGAAGTGGGCGCCACCCTCAACACCGCGCTGGTCGTCATGGGGGACAAACTCGGCCTCTACCAGGCGCTGGCCGGCGCGGGCCCGGTCTCGCCCGCCGAACTGGCCGAGCGCACCGGCACCGCCGAGCGTTATGTCCGCGAGTGGCTGAACGCTCAGGCGGCCGGTGGCTACGTCGAGTACGACCCCGATGGCGGCCGTTACACCCTGCCGCCCGAGCAGGCGGTGGCGCTCACCGAGCCAGACAGTGCGGCATACCTGCCAGGACTCTTCCAGACCGCCCTCGGCTCGCTGCTCGACGCGCCGAAGATCGCCGAGGCGACCCGCACCGGTGCCGGATTCGGCTGGCATGAGCACGTGGGCGACGTCCATGAGGGCTGCGAGCGCTTCTTCCGGCCCAGCTATAACGCGTACCTGATCTCCGAATGGCTGCCCGCGCTCGACGGCGTCGCCGCCAAACTAGAGCAGGGGGCGCTGGTCGCCGACGTCGGCTGCGGCCACGGCGCCTCGACGGTTCTGATGGCCCAGGCATTCCCGAACTCGACCTTCGTCGGCTCGGACTACCACGGTGGCTCGATCGAGACCGCGCGCCGGCGAGCGCACGACGCGGGGCTGGCTGGGCGGGTCACCTTCGATAACGCGCCTGCAGCGGCCTACGGCGGCACCAGCTACGACCTCGTGACGATGTTCGACTGCCTGCACGACATGGGCGACCCCGTCGGGGCCGCCCGGCACGTCCATGGGACGCTCAAGCCCGACGGCACCTGGATGATCGTCGAGCCAAACGCCGGCGACCGGGTCGAGGAGAACTTCAACCCGGTGGGACGGGCCTACTACGGGTTCTCCACGCTGCTTTGCACCCCTGCGTCACTCTCGCAGGAGGTCGGACTCGCGCTCGGCGCTCAGGCTGGCGAGGCGAGGATCAGGGACGTCGTCACCGCCGGCGGCTTCACCCGGTTCCGCCGGGTCGCCGAGACCCCGTTCAACCTCGTGTTCGAAGCGCGCCCGTGACTGCCGGGCAGGGGAGCCCGTTCAGCCGGGGCTTGGTGCGGGCTGCCCAGGGCAGGCCGCGGACTCAGTCATCCAGCACCGTGCGCAGGACAGCGGCGAAGCCCGCGGGGTCGCTGTTAAAGCCGTCGTGGCCGCCGGGGAAGGTGACCGGGGTAGTGCCGAGCCGCGTGGCCATGGCCGTGGCGGCGCGGCCGGCCAGCATCTGGGCAGACTGGGTGCCGATGCCGAGGACGATGCGGACGGGTGCGGCCCGGAGCGCGCCGACGTCGTGCTGGTAGCCGGGGCAGGCGGTCATGTGCGGTCCGAGCAGCGGATCGTCGCGGGAGCCGTCGTCGTGGGCGGGCAGCCCGAAAGCGGCGGGATCGGGGGCGGGCTGGCCTGGGAAGCCGGGCGGGATGAGGCCCGGGCGGCTGACCAGCGCGATGAAGGCGGCCATGGCCGGGCCGAAGCCGCTGCGCTGGTAGGTCTCGCGGACGCTGGCGCACGCGGCCAGGACGGGCTCACGGTCCGGCAGTTCCTGGGCGGCGGGCGGCTCGTGCGCCACGAGCGTGCGGATCAGCCGGGGATGCCTGGCCGCCAGGACCAGCGCGTTGACCGCGCCGCCGCTGCTGGCGAAGACGTCGGCCGGCCCGGCGTCCAGCGTGCTGATCAGCTGGCGCAGGTCCTCGGCGTGCTCGGTGGGCTCGGAACCTGGCGGCTGGCCGTCGGTGCGCTGGCTGCGCTCCGTCCCGCGCGGGTCGTAGGTCACCACCGTGCGGTCGGCAAACTGCCCGGCCAGGGCGGCGAAGCCGGAGGCTCCCATCGGCGACCCGACGATCAGCAGGACCGGATGCCCCGCGCCGCCGTTGTCCCGCACGTCGTAGTGCAGCACGGCGCCCGGTGCCTCCAGCGTGTGCGTTCTCAGCTCACTCATGGTCGCGGACCTTTCCTAGGCTGATCGCTTTCTGCCCGTACGGACCGGCGAAAGCCTGGAAGCTGATGACATTCCCGCCCGGTCCCGACGTTCCGGGCTCACGCTACGCCGGACCACTGACACTGGCGCCTCTGGCGGCCGTGACCGGCAGCGGCCGTGCAGACCAACACGGCGCACGGCGCGACCGGGGCGCAAGGTCCGGGTCTATCCCGGGCATGGCGGCCTCAAGCATGCAATGCTTGGTTTGCCGTCGGCGGTGCTGGGCAGCGCAGAGGTAAGGAGAGGCCGGGACGGGCGGTCATCACGAATGAACCCGATCGAGCGGGTGATCCGCCGGGTAGACGCGGCGCAGCAGCGTCACAAGCCGTCGGCGTTCGTGTTCGGGGTCGTCAAGAAATACGGTGATGACAACGGCGGGGTGCTTGCCTCCAACCTCGCGCACTCGGGGTTCGTGTCGCTGTTCCCGCTGCTGCTCATCCTGGTGACCGTCTTGGGTCTGGTCGCGTCGGGCGACCCGGCGTTGCGGCGGCAGGTCCTGCACGCGGTCGCGGACCAGGTCCCGCTGATCGGCCGTCAGCTTGCCGGTAACGTCCATCAGCTCCGGCGCTCCAGCGTCGTGGGCCTGATCGTCGGCATCGTCGCGCTGATCTGGGGAGCGTCGGGCCTGGCCCAGGCGGGGCTGTTCACGATGGCGCAGGTGTGGAACCTGCCCGGGCCCGAACGTCCCGGCTATGTGCAGCGCCTCGGGCGAGCCGCGCTGTTCCTGGGCGTGCTCGGGCTTGGCGTGATCGTGACGACGCTGCTGACAGCTCTGGGAACATTTGGCCACATCGGCGTGGTGATCGTCGTGCTGCTCGAGGTTCTGGCGGTCGCGGCCAACACCGGCATGTACTTCATCGTGTTCCGCGTCCTTACCCCCAGGACCGTGCGGACCCGGACGCTGCTGCCGGGCGCGATCGGCGGCGGCGCTGCCTGGACGGCGCTGCAGGCGCTCGGCACCTATCTGGTGCACCATTTCCTGCACACGGCTTCGGTGTACGGCGTCTTCGCCACGGTGCTCGGCCTGCTGGCCTGGATCTACCTGGCCGCCGAGATTGTCGTGTACGCTGCCGAGACCAACGTCGTGCTCACCCGGAGGCTCTGGCCGCGCTCCATCGTCCAGCCGCCGCTCACCGCAGCTGATCGGGTCGTGCTGGCCGGTCAGGCATTGCAGAACCAACGGCGCGACGACCAGCATGTCCAGGTCTCCTTTGACGACCAGCCACCCCCCACTGCGCCGCCAGCGCCGCCGCCGCAAGCCAAGGGGGAGGGCGTCACGCCAGCCCAGCCGGCGGCGGGCGACCGCACTGACTGACCTCGCCCGACCTGGCCTTGCCGATGTCTTGCACCGCGGCCTGCTCGACTGGCGATACCGCTGACCGCAGTTTCAACCTGACAGCTCCCGTTGGGCCGCTCCCGACAGGATGAACCGGTTTGAGCCCCTCGGCCCTGGGTACGTGCGGGCCGTTGGCCGGCCATGGACGGCAGTGGTTCCGGACAGCAGCGCGCTGGCTACCGCCGCGACGCACTACGAAGGGCAGGCTCGCTCATGCGTGGCACGATCGTGTGGGAGGGCATCGAGCGGCGGGTACTGAACGCGCGCAGCGGGAGGATGGCAAGCAGCCAGCCCGGGCAGCGGCCCGATCCCGCCCGGCCCGTCGGGACCGACTTGCTGCCGCAGATCAAGCACATCGTCGTCCTCATGATGGAGAACCACTCCTACGACAATTATCTCGGTACGCTGACCGATCGAGGCGAGGGATTCTCAAGTGGCGACGCCGGGGAGCCCGATGCCGAGGTTCCTGACGCAACTGGGCGTCCGGTCCGCGCCCACCACCTGACGACGACGGCTCAGCAGCCCGGCATCCCGTGCCAGAGCTGGAGCGTTGCACACAAGCAGTGGGCTGGCGGCAAGATGACAGGGTTCGTCTCGGCGACTGAGGAGGCATCGCCGGCGGGCGACACGACCGCCGTGATGGGCTACTGGGCCGAGCAGGACCTGCCGTTCTATCACGGCCTCGCACGCACGTTTCCGCTTGCCGACCACTGGTTCAGCTCCTGCCTCGGGCCGACCTTTCCTAACCGGCGGTTCCTGCTGGCGGGGACCGCGCATGGACTGGTCGATGATCTGCCCGTTAACATCCTCGACCGGCCGCCCGCCGGGACCATCCTGGACATGCTCGCCCTACACGGCATCTCATGGATGAACTACCGGCCGTCGGAAGCGGATCAGTCACACTTCCGCCGTTACCTCAAGTACCGGCGCCGAAGGGTCCGGCACCACCTGGCTTCACTTGGCCGCCCGTTCCGTCGCGCTTCGGAAGGCGTGAAGCGAGATCTCCAGTTCACCGCTTCGCTCTACCCGCTTGGCATGGCGCGGTACATGCTGCATGTGCGCGGGATCGAGGATTTCTTCGCTGACGCGGATGCGGGCACGTTGCCGGCCTTCTGCATCGTCGACCCGAGCTTCGACGACTACTCGGAGGAGAATCCCCAGGACATCAGGAAAGGCGAGAGTTTCGCTGCCGAGGTCATCAACCGGGTCATGCATGGCCGCGGCTGGCGAGATACGCTTCTGATCTGGACCTATGACGAGCATGGCGGTTACTACGATCATGTCCCGCCGCCGGCGGCCGTGCCGCCCGACGATGTTCCCGGGCGCAGCCTGATAGCGCACGACTCATGGCTGCGGCGCATACTCAAGCCGCTGTTTCCCGGATACGTGCGTCACTGCGAGGACCTGGTCGCAGGCCCGCTGACGTACGACACCTACGGCATCCGGGTGCCGGCGGTGATCGTCTCGCCGTACGCCAGGCCCGACTGCGTGCTATCGGAGGTCTACGACCACACCTCGGTGCTCAAGCTCGTGGAGGAGAAGTGGAACCTTCCGGCTCTGACGCGCCGGGACGCAGCGGCGACCTCCCCGATCGGCGCGCTCGACCTGTCAGCGCCGCCGGCGTTCCTCGACCCTCCGGCGTTGCCTGCCTCCAGCCTCGCATGGGGTACCTGGTAGTGCTCTGCTGACCTGGTCGGCCAGAGCCGGTCCCGGTGTCACCTAGCTGCTGGCTTGTCATGCCAGGGTTTTGGGCATATGCTCAGGATAAGGACAAATTTCCTGCATGCACGGTGTGCGCGCAGGGCTAGCGATTCCGCTGCCCCGGACCTCGGCGGTGCCTGACTACCGTAGCGAGCCAGGTGGGCGCCCGTGTCACACATCATTTCGAGTGGCTTCCTGTGCCCGTCCTCTGGGGGCGGGCCATCGTCGCGCCGAGGGTCCGCACCGGACCAAGGCTGGACCTCGGTGACCGTCTCGCGTGCTGCGTTTAAGCGGAACCCTGCCTGTTCTTCGAATCCCCGTTAGGCGAGAAGGAATATGCCATCCAGAACTTCCGCGCACGTGTCCGCTAGGGCCAGGCGCGCATCCGACAGCCGTCCTGCCCAGGTGGTGGCCCGAACGGGCCTGACCGCGCGAGGAGTGATCTATATCCTGATCGGCTGGGTCGCGATCATGGTCGCCGTAGGACGGTCTACGGGTCATGCGGACCAGCGAGGCGCTCTGCAGATGCTGTACGGCAAGCCTTACGGCCTCGTCTCCTTGTGGCTGCTCGCCGCCGGTTTCGCCGCCTACGCGCTGTGGCGCCTCAGTGAGGCGGCATTCGGTGTCACCGTCGACGGGAATGGTCCTGGCCCGCGGCTGAAGTCGCTGGGGCGTGCGGTCATCTATGCGAGCCTCGCGGTCACGACGTTCTCGGTGATCGAGGGCGCCAGGCGAAGCCAGTCTGGCCAGCAGCAGAACTGGACTGCTAAAGCCATGGCCCAGCCCGGAGGCCGGTGGGCAGTGGGCTTGCTCGGCGCGATCGTTCTAGTTGTGGGCTCGGTTATCGTCGCACAGGGCGTGCGCCGCAGGTTCGTGAAGTACTTGCAGACCTCTGAGATGAGCCCTGGCGTACGCCGTTTCGTAGTGCGGCTCGGCATGATCGGGACCATCGCCCGCGGTCTGGTATTCGCGCTCACTGGCGCACTGGTGGTCGAAGCCGCCGTGAGGTACCAGCCGTCGAAGGCAGGCGGCCTTGACGTAGCCCTGCGTACGCTGCGCGACCAGCCGTACGGCAAGTTCGCCCTGATCGCTGCGGCGCTTGGCCTGATGACCTTCGGTGCTTACGGACTGTGCGAGGCCAGGTGGCGCAGGGTGTGAGGCCCTAGGTCCGTGACCGCCGAGCCTACGTGGCGATGGCGGGCGGGACTCGGATCGTCAGCGTGCCGGCCTGAACGGAGATCACCAGCTGCCGAGTACGGCCGATGACCTCGCCGTCGAGTTCCCAGAGTTGCTGGCGGTCGACGTCGACGCGCAGCTCTCGGAAGGCCATGCGCAACACGCGGTCGCTGAGGCGGCGCCGGAGCAGCACGTGCGCGGCAAGCGCTAGCCAGCTGGCCAGCCCGCGCGCCGTCAGCACCACGACATCTAGCCAACCATCGTCCGGCTCCGCGTCGGGGAGCAGCGGGACGCCGCCCTGCAGCCACCCGACATTGCCGATGATCACGCCGCTGGCTCGGCGCCGCACCGGCGGGCCGTCGTCGGCCCGCACTGTCACCCGCATCGTCCGGTCTCGCAGGTGCCTCAGGGCTGAGAATCCATAGGCCGCCCATCCCACCCGCTTCTTCAGTCGGCCGCTGGTACTGGCCAGCATCTTCGCGTCGAACCCCAGGCCGGCCATGACGACGAACGACCTGCCGTTGGCATTGCCGACATCCAGCTTCCGGTCTGACCCGGTGAGCGCGACCACGAGCGCGTCGTCCAGCCCCGGGGGGAGTCCGAGATTGCGGGCCAGCAGGTTCCCGGTTCCGGAGGGCAGCACGGCCAGCGGGATGCCGGTGCCTGCCATCACCGCGGCACACGCTGCGACAGTACCGTCGCCGCCGCACGCGAGGACCAGGTCGACTCCGGCCCGCAGCGCAGTTCTCGTCTGCTCCTCGCCGGGGTCATCCGCCGTCGTCTCGAGCCACAACGGCTCGCTCCAGCCGCGACCGGCCATCGCCGCGAGCACGGCGATCCTGAATCCTTCGTCGTCATCCAGCTTCGTGGGATTGACCACCACTGCCGCCCGGCTCATCGCCGCACACCATCCAGCAGCATGCGGCCGAGCATACCGGCTGGAGCCACCTGCCGGTGTTAGGCCAGCTCCCGGCCGGCCCGCGGCACCTCTGCGTTCGCCCTCACGAGACCGGGCGAGCCGACGGTGGCAGGAGGTCGCTCCGACCGTGTAGATCGCGCCGCCCGCGACGTGCCGAGACGACCATCATGGTGCGGTCGGCGCCCGCCTCCAGCCAGGAAGCGGACGCCGACCGGTCGGAGGGTTACTCCCCCTGGAGAATGTCCTGAAGCCGAGTGAAGATGATGCGGTACTGCTGCAGCGCGATGCGCAGCTCTTCGGTGCCCGCATCGTGGCGCTGCCAGGCGGACAGTAGTGAAGCCTGCCGCTCCTTGATTGACACGACGACGGCCTCGGCGCGGTCGTCGGCAAGGCCGGCCGCTAGCTCGACAGCCGAGCGCGGATCGTCGACGAACATCGCCAGGATCTCGTGCCAGCGTGCTTGCAGGCTGAGGCTCGCGTCGTCGGCGACCGGTGAGCTGGATGCCGCGCCTTCGGTACCCGGTACCGCGGCGCCCGAAGCGGCCTCAGCCTTGGTGTCAGGCTCAGGGCCGGTGTCAGTCCCGCTAGCCAGGCCTGCCTCCGCCGCGGCACTGTCTGGGTCTGGAGTGAGCTCGGACGCGTCGGGAGCGGCGGGATGGAGACTGGCGGCCGACGATGCGGTGGTGGTCTCGGAGATCGCCGACTCGGGCATAGCCTGGCCGGCATCTGTCACAATGCGGGGACCCCAGGCCGTCTTTTCCATGATCACGCTGGCCGGTTCCGGGGTCGGCCCATCAGGCGGTGCCGGGTCAAGCTCCGTCACGATCTGGGGATCCCATGACATCTCTGTGGGTGTGGTCATTTCTTCCGCCTCTCCTAGCTGGCTCATCTTCCTTAGCTCCGGCTATTCCGCGCTGGCGGCATGATTGCTTACCGCTGCCATGGCTTCGGCTGCGAATAGCGGATCATGCTCGCCGAGCAGGTCGCGGAAGAGCGCTCGATAATCGATCATTGCTAGCCGCAGGTCTTCGGTGGAGGCCGTGCCCGAGACGGCACTCTCGCTGATCCTCTCGGCCGCTCGGTAGCGTTCAAGACTGCTCGCGTACTCGACTGACAAGTCGGCAATAACCTGATCAGGGTGCTCGGTGGGGTATCCCCGCTCGTTCATCACGGCGATTACGAGCACCTGGGATGCGGCGACGGCGTCCGCGGGAGTGTCCACGAAATTCTCCTGGATGTCCGCCCACTGGGCCGCGTAATCTCCGCGCGCGGAGTCAGTAAGCGGCCGGATGCCAAGTTCTCGGACTCGTCGCTCACGTTCTTTCAGTTCGGCGTCTGCCTTGAGCTTGCTGTCGCTCTCGCCGGCAACCCGGTCGTATTCCGCGCCGAAGCGATGACGAAGCTCCCGGCGGCGCATGAGCACCACCGCGCCCATCGTCAGGGCTGCGACGGCAATGACTGCCACAATGGCCCCGATAATGATTGAGGTTGACATGGCACCTACCTGCTTTCTACTGGAATTGCCTGGCCGCCAGCCGCGTTGGCCAGCGGGACCGTGCCCGCGTGCCTGCGTGCCGACGTGCCGCGTGCGGAACCTGGCAGCAGCGCGCGCAGGCACGGGTCGCTTGCGCGACCGAGAGCACTCACCCGCCCCTGAGCCCGTGGACGGCTGCTAGCGATGCGCGAACCAGCCGGACTTGCGGGATGACTGGCCGGTGACAAGGTGGTAGACCAGCAGCAGGACAGCTGCACCCGCGATGGCGGTCAGCCAGGTGGACAGGTTGAAGAAGCCTTGCAGGCTGTGGATGTGGAACAGCTTCGTGGCCAGCCAGCCGCCGAGCAGCGCACCGACGATGCCGATGATGCAGGTAACGATAAGGCCCTGCGATCGGCGGCCGGGAAGCAGCATATTGGCGATAAGGCCGGCGGCCAGGCCGAGCACGATCCAAGCGATAATTCCCATGACCGACTCCTTTAGTCAGCGACGAGTAGCGCACGCGGTAGGTCGGTCGTGCTGGATAGATCGCGGCGGGAGCTTAATTCTCCCTTTGGGTCATCACCGTCCTTTTGCCGTGGCATCTGGCCTGCACCGTTTCCGTGTACGAAAAAAA
>DASWAA010000037.1:0-8206 GCA_036391385.1 Streptosporangiaceae bacterium | reverse complement strand
ACGCGGCCGGAGTCGATCTGGGCTCGGATGTCCCTGTCAGAGAGGAGCACGCAGGCAACCTACAGGTTCCGGTACGATGTCGTGGCAGCGGTCATCAGGTCGACGTGGTTTGCGCGGTATGCGCACTCCGCTCAGTAGGTGGCTTACGCGGGTGTAGTTCAATGGCAGAACATCAGCTTCCCAAGCTGACAGTGCGAGTTCGATTCTCGTCACCCGCTCCGTATGTGCGCAGGTCAGAGATGTTTCTCTGCCAGTGCGCAAGCCCTGGCAGCTTCTCCGTGCAATTAGGCGCACGACATTTGACATGCACGGCGGGGCGTTGACGGGCTTGAGCCTGCTGTGCGTGTGCTGTTAGCTGGCGGCTTGTAGCGGTTCGATGGCGTCCAGTTCCCTGCCTAGCTTGTCCTTCTCGACTTCCAGGTCGTAGCGGGCCTGCAGGTTAATCCAGAACCGCTCGGACGTCCCGAAGAACCGGGCGAGCCGGAGCGCGGTATCCGCGCTGATCCGGCGGTGCCCGTGGACGATCTCGTTGATCCGGCGCGCGGGGACGCTGATGGCCTTGGCCAGCTTGTACTGGCTCACCCCGAGCGGCAGCAGGAACTCCTCGAGCAAGATCTCGCCGGGAGGCACAGGGCCCATGATGGCCTCAGAGTTCATGTTCTATTCCTAGTGGTAGTCAACGATCTCAACGTCCTCCGGACCGGCGTCGGACCAGCGGAAGCAGATCCGCCACTGGCGGTTGATCCGGATGCTGTGCTGACCGCCCCTGTCACCTGATAGCTTCTCCAGCCTGTTGCCCGGCGGGATCAGGAGATCACCTAAGGTCTCGGCAGCATCGAGGACGGTGAGCTTGCGCAGTGCTGCCCGCTGGGTCACAGGATCCAGCTTCCGGGAGCGGCGGCGCTCCCAGACTGCCTGGGTGTCCTTGTCCCGGAATGATCGCAGCACTCAGCTATAATAACGCGTGACGTTATCAAAGCAAGCGACCTCTCGGTGAAGGCGTGCCGGATGCGGACCGAGCCGGCGGTGACATCCAGGTCGCAGCGGAGCAGGCATTGGCACCTGCTGTTCACGCGAACCAGGTGTGCACACCCGTCGGGAAACCTCCAATGACGTCGATGTGGTGGTGGCCGGAAAGGGCGGCATGTGGATCATTCTGGGTCTGGGTGGTGGTAGGTCCAGGTGTTGGGCTGCTTGTTGCCGCCTCGTCGCAGGACCTGGCCGAGGAGCCTGGTCAGGTCGTTTTCGACCTGGGCGAGCAGGCTGGCGCCGAACACGCAGAGGGATGGTTCCCATGGGTGTCCGAAGGTTCCCATCCGCAGGTCTTCGGCAAGGTAGATGTAGTAGTCCCCGTCGGGGCAGGCGGCGCCCGGCCAGGGCGGCTGCCCGGGCTGCCCGGCCCGGTGCGGATCGAAGCGGTAGGACGCGTGCTGCCAGTCCAGCCAGTACAGTTCCTCGCCCTGCTGTGCGCAGCGGAGCAGGGCGCCTTCGATGATGGCATTCATCTCGGCGGCGGCCGGGGCGTGCGCGTCGGTGGACTCCAGGTGCCAGGTGACGGACTGGGCGGGCTCGGTGATCGCGGGGACCGACGTGATGCCGGGCCGGAAACGGAACGACGCCTCGAAGGCGTCCCATATCCGGTCGTATTCGGTGTCATGGAGCGGGCTGACCGGCCGGGTCCGCGCCGCCGGTGAATCGGGCGCCCAGTGGTAGGACGTCAGGGCCGACACGGCGAGGAATCCAGCGTCGCCCAGCTCCGCCGCGCGGCCGTCGTCAGCCTCGGTCAGCAGGTACGGGATCTTGTTGCGCAGCGCCCAGGCGCGCCAGATCGCGAGCAGCTCGGGCCGCACCTGCGTCCAGCCGTTGACCGCGGCGAAACTGGTGCCGCGCAGCCGCTCGCCCCAGGAGGCGGCGATCAGGCGTCCGTCTGATTCCAGCACGAACACGGGAGCCTGATGCCACCAGGCAGGGCCGTCGGCCCTCGCCTGGTCGAAGGCAAGGCGGTGCGGCCCCGATCGCCGTGCCGCATCCAGCACCCGGCCGGCCTCCAGCCCGGTCCTGGTGTCCATCTGCCGGACCCGCGCATGAGCGGTGACCCCGCCGGCAGCAGAGATCCCCTCAACAGCGGGCAGGTCGCTAGCGCGGGCGGCCAGCACGCTGCGAGACCACCCCTGCACGAAACCCGCCCTGGTCAGAGCGGCTGTCATGCCCGGCGCGGCGTCAGCCGGGACACGCCACTCCACGGGCTCGCCCCTGGCCGCGAACAACGCCAGCTGACGCGCAGCAAGATCATCAGCACCAGCACCGGTTACGGGCAGGCCGCAGTGGTCCACGGTGCCGTGAGTGCCGTAATGGGTGCGGACCAGCCCGTCGCTCACCTCGACGGCCGCCCCGGCAGGCGTGCCCTCAGGGACCTGCCCGGCCACCTCATCGACATACCGCGCACGCAGCTCACCCAGATCTTCACGCACTCAGACATTCTGGCGTCTGTCCGGGCCCGGCCCCTGCCGGCCTTCAGTAACTGCGGGTCAGCACCGCTCTGCGTGGAACGCAGATGCCTGACCAGATGCCTGACGCTGACTCACTTGATCCGGTTCCGGAATGACTAGGACCGCTGCTCCGCATGAAATGCGGAAGGTCGGCAGTGCGGCCTTCACCGCCGGAGCCTGAGACGTGCCTGCATTGCCGGACCATTAGCGGGCCATTAAGCCGGTCAACGAGGGTCAGTGACGGGCACTTACGGCAAGCGAAACTCGCAGGTCATCGCACGTGTGCTGCCCAATTCCGTGCTCTTCTAACTGACGGTGCGAGTTCGATTCTCATCACCCGCTCCACATCTTCGCAGGTCAGATGCCTCTTCTGACTCGATTGGTCGGCTGGTTCTTGTTCACTGACCGCAGCCGTGCCATTAGGCAGTCCACAGAGGGCCGCGGATGGCCAGCCGGTGTTGGTAATGCTCAGCCGCGGATGGCAAGCTCGTGGGGGAGATCCGCGTTGACCCGAGCTGGATGGGTTTCGGCGAGATCGGGATGATGGTCGCGGCTGACTGGCGTGGCCGAGGAATCGGGAAGGCGCTCGTGGCTGCGGCGATCGAGTGGGCGCGAGGACATGGCCTGCACAAGCTGTCGTTGAGCGTATTTCCTCACAACGAGGCGGCCATCGCCCTGTACCTTAAGTTTGGTTTCACGGAGGAGGGCGGCTCGTGCGGCATATCCGCCGCTCCGACGGTCAGTTCTGGGATCTTATCGAGATGGGTTTGCTGCTTTGACAGGCGATGCGCGAGCCACAATGCAGGGCTCTAGCGAGTGAACACTAAAACAGGGTGCCTGCCCGATCTCGCTGTCAGTAGACCAGTGTGTGCTGTTGTAATGACAGCATAGATCTCCCGAATATCGGAAGAAGACGGTGAACTTGCGCGAGCCGGCACCGGTGGTCCTCCCGGTCTTCTCGTTCCGAACGCATCCAGGCTGTGGCCTGGTCGGCATGTGACCGGTTGTCCGCAACGCCGTGCCGGGCCGTATGTGAAGATGCAGCGTGACCGTAGGCGGCGGGCCGGGTGCCCGTGACTTGTTCAACCCTGATGACCTGGATGACGTGCTGAACCGTGTCGTAATGCCTGTGGTAGCAAGTCTGATCGGGCCTGACGAACTGGAGAGTGTTCAGGTTGGCTGGGGTCCCTTCTCCGAGACGCTAGCCGGGCGCGGCCGGACGGTCGGCTGGGATCGCGACCTGTGGGTTCTGGTGGTCGCGGCGGGCAGGTCGCTGGAGTGGCAGCTCTGGGATAGAGACTGCACGCAGAACAGGCCGGACGACACGCTGGGCAAGATCGCATGGGACTTCGCCCAGCGGATCGAGCAGTGGGTCGATGATTGCCTCGGCTGGGGCGAAGACCATGAGGCGCACTACGTGATCCCCGTTAAGCGGTAACCGCGCTTACCGGATTCTGCAGCTCAATGACCCGCTGGTCGGCAGGACGGCCGTGGCGCGCCCGCGGGACTTGTACTGGCTCACGCCGAGCGGGACCAGGAACTCGTGGCACCGGTCCCATGACCAGGTGACACGAATCCGCGACCTGGTCGCCTTGGCCACGGTGGACCAATCGCTGCCCGGCGCTCGCGACGCCGGGCAGCGGGTCGGTCAGCCGTGGTACGCGGCGATGACGGTCTGGAAGATCTTGCTGCCTCCCGCATCGCTTGCCTGCACGCGCAGTGATACGCCTTGCCCGGCCGAGGCGTGCGGCAGCGTGGCGGCGAACCGGCCGTCCCCGAGCGCACGGACGGGCGCGGGCTGCCAGGTAGCGCCGCCGTCCAGTGAGGTCCACAGCCGCAGGCTGGTGACCTTCGCACGCGGGGTGCCGCCAACCCGGGTCGCGGTAAGTATGGCGGTGCTCCCGTCTGGACGGTTGTCCAGGTTGAGCGGCAGGTGATACCGGACGAGCAGCAAGGGGATGTGCACCTGCTGCCCGGCGGCTGCCGGAGCGGCCGACCTGAACGTCCACGTCGTGACGGTTCTCGTGGACACCGGCAGCACCTGGCCGATTGATGTGGTGTAGGTGAGCCGGTAGGTCCCGGGCCGCCGTGGCACCGTGAACCTGCCAAACGAGCTGTGCGTGGTCCCAAGCAGCCGGCCGTCCAGGGACAGGCGCATGACCCGGCTGGTACCGAGCGCCCAGAAAGGTTGCGGGAACGGGCCGCCGAGGCAGTCGAATCCGTCCGGCAAGTCCTGGAGATCCACGAGGTCGACGTAGATATAGCCGCGGACCCTGCTGGTCGGCAGCGGAGCGCAGAAGCTCACCGACGGCGCTCCCGAGTACGGCCCGGGCACGAACGGCTCCCGCACCCAGTCCAGCACGTGCCTGCTACCTGGAACGTAGCTGGTGAATCGGGGCACCTCGGTGACCCAGGAGAGGCTCAGGTCCTGTCCTTTGTAGAAAATCGGCGGTGCTGCCTCCTGGTCCCAGGCGATCTCGGGCCCGCCGGACAGGTAGTCGATCCGAGTCGAGCCGCCGGCGACCGGGGCGTTGACGTTCTGCACGGCGAGGAATCCCGCCCGGGTCAGGCCGTACCTGCTGTCGGCAACAGGAGCCGTGTTCCCGTCGATGGCGTAGAAGCGGACCGCGATCCTGGCAAGCCCGGCTCGCTCCGCGGGGGTGATCACGTACTGCGCGGACGCCGGATCGTTCGGGCTGATCCGGTGGTACAGGTCATACACGAAATTCGGCGTGCTACTCGGTGGGTTCGACAGCCGGAACCAGGAATACGCTCGGAACGAGCCGATGTGCGCGGAGCCGTCGAGCTTGACGAACAGAGGCGACGTGGTAGTCGGCGTGCCGTACCAGAACACGTCCATCCCGTCCACCAGGCCAGCGAACGCGCGCTCGATGTGGATGCCGGCGTCGTCGATGATCGTGGGATGACCGGGCACTGTGGCGGTGACCGGTGCCGCTTTCGCCCCGTTCAGGATCACCGTCGTGTCGTGGTTCACGTTCACCTCGGGGAACCCGACGACCGCCGTCTGCTGCGGGACCGGCGAGCCGCCACTGCCAGCCGTGATGGTGCCCATGATGAAGTAGTGGCCAGCGGGGACATGCAGCGGGTAGTCCTTGACGCCACAGCATGGATAGGCGTTGACGCCCGTGAACTCGATGTCAGGCTCGTTGAGATCAGCAACGATGGCAAAGGCACCGGTATCTTGCGGGCTGGCTCCGGGAAGCGGGGTGGCCTTGACGATCAGTGTGTGCGTCGGCGGCTTCAGGAAGAAGCTGATCGGCGTCCTGATCGTGGCCTTTGCGTAGCGCGCGACGATCTCGCCTTCGAACAATCCCGGATGTCTGGCGAGTAGCCGGGGCCTGATGATCAGATCGGCGGACGCGGTGCCGTGAGCAGGCACCTGCAGCTGTCCAGTGGTCAGCCCGAAGGCACTGGCGGGTACGGGGTGACCGAAATGGTCGGTCAGCGTCGCGGTCAGCGTGATGGTCGTGGCTCGGCTCGCGGTACTAGCCCAGGTCAGGCTGGTGCGGACGGCCTTGCCTGAGATGCTCGCCTCGCCAGCATCGGCGATGGCGCGGGCGCTGACGACCTGGCCGGCCACCGCGGCGGCAATGTCGAGCCGCCCGCCGCCGAGTGCGTAGTAGTCACCTCCGGTGGCAGGGTGCGCGGTCGAGACAAGATCGGCCTTGATCCTCGCGGGACTCCAGCCAGGATGCATCGCGGCCAGGATCGCGGCCGCCCCGGCAACCTCGGGCGCCGAGTACGAGGTGCCGGAATCCACGGTGTACCTGGCGTCGATCGGCAGTCCCAGCGAGGTTCCCGGGACGCGCGCGCCGATGATGTTCACCCCGGGCGCGGTGATCTCTGGCTTGATGGCGTAGTCGCCAGGCCTCGGGCCGCGGCTGGAGAAGGCCGCGAGCCTGTCCCGGCCGTCTACCGCTCCGACCGCCAGTGCGGCACTGGCGGCAGCCGGGCTTCCGACGGTCTCGTCGGAAGGACCGGCATTGCCGGCGGCGGCGACGAAGAGCACGCGGCGGGTCGCGGTGAGGTGGTTGACGGCTTGCGCCAGCGGGCCTCTGCCGTTGAACGGACCGACGGAGAAGCTCATGTTGACGACCCGGGCACGGGCAGCGGCCCATTGCATGCCGGCGATTGCCCAGGATTCCAGACCGTAGCCCTGGTTGCCGATCACCTTTCCGATTACCAGGCGGGATCCGAACGCCACCCCGCGCCGCTCGCCTCCGGCCGCACGGCCGGTGCCGGCGATCAAGGACGCAACGAACGTGCCGTGCCCGTACACGTCGGTGACGACGCGGGGATGGCTGCTCGTGAAGTTGCGCTCGGCCACGATCTGGCCGCGCAGGTCGGGGATCGCGGCGTCGACCCCGGTGTCGAGCACCGCGACCTTGATCCCGGCGCCCGTATCGCCGTGCCGCCACGCGAACGGCGCGCCAATCTGCACGAGGTTGGGATCGAGCACAGCGCCCTGCCGGGCAAGCTCGTCCGCACGGAGGAAGGCCCGTACGGGCATCGCGTCGTCCACGCGGACGGTCTGGTCAAGCCAGACGTACCTGATCCCGCCGGTCGCCAGCGGACTGGCCTGGCGGGCCCGGGTGACGGCAGACGCCATCGCGGCCAGCGCGCCGCCAACCCGGACGGCGGAGCGCCGGGGTTCCGCGGTCGCGGCCGCGCCGATGCTGGACAGGACTGGCCCGCGCGCTACCAGCCCTGGCAGTGCGGCAGAGCCGATCGGGCGACCCTGAATGATCAGCGGCAGGAACGACCGGTGCGCGTCGTCGTCGCCGTTGCGTATCAGGGTCGTCACATTGAACAGCTCGGGGTCAAGTACCCGGCCGATCAGTGGTGCCACGTCCAGCGGGAAGACCTCGATATCTCCCCGGGTAGTGACGAACTTGGAGAAAAATACCCGCCCTCGGTGAGGGCCCGGCGTGACGGTCACGACGGGCGGTCGTCCGCGTACCGTTCTCACCCGGACGACGTCGCCGGTCAGCAAGGTCACGGTCCACGAGTGCCCGGCCGGAAGCAGTGCCGGCGCGTCAGCCAGGTGCTGGAGACGGGCGTGCATAGGCGGTCGGCCAGCCGATCCGCGTGCGGCGTGCGCCGGACCTGCACCGAGGACCGCACCCAGCGACACGACCGCGACCGCACCTATCCGGATGACGGCCGAACTAGTGGTTCGCACGAGGGCTGCTCCTTTTGCAGATACGAAACTCATCTGACATAACAGACGCCTCGGGCCGCGTTTTGTTGCAGCTATGCCGACCGTCACGAGCTGCGCAACGGGTCGGCGGGCCCACATTGGCCGGGCTATCGGTCGTGAGCAGTTCAGCAAGCCACGTATGGCCGCCTTCAAGACCTGAAAGTGATCAGCTTGTACTGGCTCACTCCGAGCTGTAGCAAGAAGTCCTCGAGCAGGATCTCGCCAGGTGGCACTGGGCCCACGTTCTTGTCCCGGAACGGGGCAGGAGCGCCAGGAGCTAGGTCTCGGGGATGAGAATGACGCCGGCAGCCTGAGCGGCGTTACGCAGCTTGGCGTCGAGCGTTGCCAGTGGGAGTCCTTCGCGTTCGGCGAGCACTAGGTAGGCAGCGTCGTAAGCGGTGAGTGCGTGGCGACGCCCGGTAGCAAGTACTGCACCCATGTCGACGCTGGCGGAGTCGACGTGGATCGGGAGCTGGCCGAGCAGTGCGACGAACCG
>DASWAA010000036.1:0-4519 GCA_036391385.1 Streptosporangiaceae bacterium | reverse complement strand
CGCCTGGCACTCGGCGTCGTGGCGGTCGCCGCCGCTGTCGTGATCTACCGCCGCAAGCCGCGCCGGCCTGATCCGGCGAGGAAGAAGAAGCCGAGCCTGGTCGACCGGCTGTCCAGGGAGCCCAGGCCGCTGACCGCGTTCGCGGTCGGGATCGTGATGTTCGGGCCGTCACTGACCTTCATCGCCGCGGTCCAGGTAGTGGCCACGTCGAAGGCGAGCGTCGCGGCGACCATCGCAGCGATGGCGATGATCATCGTCATGACGGTGGCATTCGCCTGGATCCCGCTCGTCGCCTATCTCGTCGCCCCCGAGGCGACGCCCCGGCGGATCAGGGCGTTCGAAGCCTGGCTGGGCCGGCATGGCAGGACCGTGCTCGCCGGCGCGGTCGGCGTGGTGGGCGTCATCCTCGTGGTTCAGGGCATCACCGGCCTGGCCTGATCAAGCGCTTTCGCCACGGCTACCGTCGCCGCGGTCCCCGTCGCTCGCGATCCCCGTCGCCGTCCCCGCCGTTGTCGGTGGCGCCCTGATCATCGGCGCGGCCGGCGGCACGAGCGGCAGTGCGCGAGCCGGAGATCGCCGGGGCATGTGTCTGCCTGCCGAACCGCAGGAATCCGGTCAGCGCCACGATCAGGACGGCTATGCCGATACCCAGGTAGAAGACGCCGAGCTCGTTGTGCGTCTCCACCAGGACGTCGACGAAGGTGATGGCCGCGACCAGGATCAGCATCGAGACGACCCTGGCCTTGAGGTCCTCGAGGTCGCGCATCTTGAGCCAGCTCGGCATCAGCGACCGGGCGCCGTCCGGGTCGCCGTCGATGAACAGCGCATAGAAGCCGAATGCCGCGATCATCAGCGTCGCACCGACCAGGTAGGTGTCCATGACGATCAGGAAACGGCCGAGCACTCCGCCGGGCCGGTTCGGCTCATGCACGAAATCGGTCGCCGTCGTAACGAGGATGATGCAGCCATAGACGAATGACCCGGCCGCGTCGATCAGCAGGAATACCACGGGGACGAAGATGAGCAGCCGGGACGCGACGAGCATTCGCTCGAACCGGCCTTTCGCGCCTGGCCCCGGCTCGCCGCTCACATCACACCTCTACCCAGGGACCGAGCCGTTACCCGGCAGCCCGGCCGTGCCCGGAGCGGCGGCCACCTGCGCCGAGAGCCGGCCATCGCGACAGGAACACGCTGATCCTGCCCGGCGATGGACCGGCTCCCGGCCTCGAATATGAACTGACCTCGCGGCTACCTCCTGCGGACAAGCACGAGATCGGTGGCGGTGTTGTCCGCCGGAGTCCGGTCGTTCGGCTCGACCGCCGCGCCGGACCGCAGGATCGTCCCGGCCCTGGCCAGGACCCGCACGGTCACGAAGATGCGCGTGCGCGCGTGCGCACCGATCGCGACCCGCCGGGTGCAGAACGCGGCGTGCCGGTGCCTGTGGCAGTTCCAGAAGGCGCCGTCGGCGTGCCTGATTACCAGTCCGAGAGGCACGACGAGTGTCACCTCGGTGGGCAGGGCACGGCTCGTGGCCGCGGTCCCGGTGTTGATCACCGTGATGCTGTACGTGCCGATCCGGTCATGCCGGAAGAAGCCAAGGTGCCTGAGCCTGATCGCGAGGTCCGCACGTCCGACGATGGTCAGCCTGAAGTGCCTGGTCGCGATATGCCCGTCCGAATCGGTGACCCGGGCGTCGAAGTGACTGGTGCCGGCCACCTTCGGCTTGCCGCTGATGAGCCCGCCGGCATGCAGCGTGAGTCCGGCGGGCAGGGTGCCGGCCGCGCGTGACCAGGTGTACGGCGGGTGCCCGCCGCTGGCCGCCAGCAGCACGGAGTAGGAGTGGCCGACTTCGCCCGCGGGCAGCGGGCTGGTCGTGTCGATCGTCAGCGGAGCGGCGATGGTGTAGCGGATGGTCACCGACGCCGGAACGAAGGCGAGCCCGACTACAGGGCCGAGGCTGGATCCGCCTCCGCCTCCGCCGCCCGCGCCGGTGTCGGGGCTGGTGAAGCCGCCGCTACCGCCGCCTCCGCCGCCGAAGAAGCCGCCGCCTCCGCCTCCGCTGTCACCGGCCGGCGAGCCGACGGTACTGGCCTGGCCGGTCCCGCCGTGGTGCAGGGTGCCTGCGCCGCCAGCGGTGCCCGCCTGCACGCCCAGGCCGGCGAAGCCGCCCGCCCCGCCCGCGGCCAGCGTGCCGGCCGCACCACCGCCGCCGCCGGAGTGCGGGACGGTGCAGTTCTCCCCGGTCGTGCCGGGCGAGCCTGCGCTACCGCCGTCCCCGCCGGCGGAAGGGCAGCTGCCCGCGTTCCCTGCGCCGCCACCGCCGCCGGCGACGATCAGCCAGTGGCGGAAGGTATGCACGTCGGAGGCGCCCCCGCCGTGGCCGGCGCCGGCGGGAGCGAAGCCGCCCCCGTTGAAGCCTCCCTGGCTGCCGGTGCCGCCGACGTCGACGAACACCTCGGAGTCAGGGAACACCCTGACGGTGGACGCCACGATCGCGCCGAGTCCTGCCGCCCCGGTCGCCGTGCTCTGGCCGGCGGCGCCGATCGCGGTGATGGTCAGGTCGTGCACCTCGGACGGCACGAAGAAGTGCTGAGTGCGTCCGGTATAAGTGAAGACCCTGATGACCCGTTCATGCCGGATCCTCTGGGTCGGCTGCCGGTCGGAGGCGCTGGCCGGCGCGGCCGTTCCGGCCAGGCCGGCCATCGTCATGGCAGTGACTCCGGCGAGGATGGTGGCCGGGCCGGCCATGCGGGCCCGGCTGGCGCTGCGCATCTTCATTGCTCTGCCTTCCAGTCGCTGAATCTCATCTCCGACGCACGATTCCCATATCTGCTGGCGCTAGGCGCTGCTTGCGCTGATGCTGGCCTTCGCGAGGTCCAAAGAATGCCTGCACACGGCCAGGCCTTGGTGCGCCCCGCCATGATCACGGGGATCTCTCTGCGGTATCGATGGAGAAATCCCCGTGATCATGAAGCTCGCGTGCGGCACCGAGGCCGGACATGACAGCGCCCCCGGGAGCAGATGCTCGCGAGGGCGTGCCTGGGCCGGTGTGAGGTCGCCTCTCGGCGAAGGGCTCGACGCGGCTCCAGCCGAACGGTAGTCCGCGAAGGCAGTGGTTTAGGCCCGGGGGACACAACACACCGACGGGGGGTTAACGCGCGGGGCGGGTGGGATATTCCGCTCGGTGGTGTCCCCGCCCGGGGCTACTCTGTGACCTGAGGTCTGTTGCGGTATGAGGAGCGACACGGCGTGGTTGCTAATGCATCGGCGATCGGCTGCATCGGCGTCATCACGGTCGCTACTCGCGGCGAGGCGGGACCTGGCGAGGTGCTCGTCAAGATCCGCGGCGGCTCCGAGGCATTCATAGCCTGGTCGCCCGAGCCTTTGCCCAAGGGAACAACCGTCCTCGTGATCGAGGAACGCGGCGCCCGCGCGGTCGACGTCAGCGCCTGGACCGACCCGCTTGATCCGCTTCGAGAGAACCCCTGACTTGACGGCGATCCGCCGTGGGCCAGCTTCGAACCCCTAGATGGAGATGACAGATGCTCGGCTACCGTGTCCCGAGGCCTGACGAGGCCATGCTGATTTCTGGCGGTAAGTACGGCATGAGCGGCGCGCCGTTCAGGGTCGTGACAGGTCATGGCGCGTTCGTGCTCCCGGGCATCCGGAGGGCGAACTTCCTGACCTTGTCCATGTGCGAGTCGGAGGTCTCCGAGACCTGCGTCACCAAGCAGGGCATCGCGCTGAACGTCCGCGCGGTGATCGCCTTCAAAGTCGGCAACGACCAGGAGAGCATCGTCAACGCCGGCCAGCGGTTCCTGTCCGACCAGGACCAGATGTCCACGCTGACCGGCCGGATCTTCGCCGGGCACCTTCGCTCGATCATCGGCTCGATGACGGTCGAGGAGATCGTCACCGAGCGGCAGAAGCTGGCCACCGAGGTCCTGGACGGCTCCAAGGCCGAGATGGCCAAGATCGGCCTGACCGTGGACTCGCTGCAGATCCAGTCGATCGACGACATGAACACCGGCTACATCGACGCGATGGCCGCGCCGCACAACGCGGCGATCCAGCGCCAGGCACAGATCGCCCAGGCGCAGGCGAACCAGGCGGCCGCCGAGGCGCAGCAGCAGTCCCAGCGTGCTCAGGCCGAGTATGCCAGGCAGACCGCCGTGGTCCAGGCGCAGTACAAGGCCGAGGTGGACCGGGCCCAGGCGCAGGCCGCGCAGGCGGGGCCGTTGTCGCAGGCGCAGGCGCAGATGGAGGTGCTCACGGCGCAGGCGGAGCTGGCCAAGCGGCAGGCGGAGCTACGGGAGCGCCAGCTGGTGGCCGAGGTGATCAAGCCCGCCGAGGCGGAGGCCGAGAAGGTGCAGATCCTGGCCAGGGCCGACGCTCAGCGAGTGACCATGCAGGCCGAGGCCGCCGCGTCGCACAACCGGGTCGCCCTGGACCGGATGCTCATCGAGCAGCTGCCGCAGATCGTCAAGGAGGCCGCGGCCGGCCTGGCAGGCTCCAACCT
>DASWAA010000035.1:0-17694 GCA_036391385.1 Streptosporangiaceae bacterium | reverse complement strand
CTGACTCACAACCGGCCGATCCACATCAGGACCGACGACTCGGTGGTCAGGCCGTTCCGCGGCAAGGAGTACCCGGTCAGGCGGGCGCGCGGGTACGCGCCCGAACCGCTGCGCACCCGTGCCAGGTTCGCCAGGCCCGTGCTGGCCTGCGGGGCCGAGCTGAAGAGCACGTTCTGCCTGGCGGTGGGCGACCGGGCGTTCGTCTCCCAGCACATCGGGGACCTGGCGAACGCGCAGACCCTGCGCTCGTTCACCGAGGGAATCGAGCACTTCAGCCGGCTGTTCGGCATCACGCCCGCGGTGATCGCGCACGACCTGCACCCCGACTACCTGTCCACCGGGTACGCGCTCGACCGGGCGGCCGTCGACCCGGCCGGGCCCGATCTGGTCGGAGTGCAGCATCACCACGCGCACATAGCGTCCTGCCTGGCCGACAACGGCACCGACGGCCCGGTGATCGGGGTGGCCTTCGACGGCACCGGGTACGGCACCGACGGCACCATCTGGGGCGGCGAGTTCCTGATCGCCGGGCTGGCCGGCTTCGAGCGGGCCGGGCACCTGACGCCGGTACCGCTGCCGGGCGGCGCGGCCGCCATCAGGCAGCCGTGGCGGATGGCAGCCGCCTACCTCGACGCCGCCTATCCCGCCGGGCCGCCTGGCCCGCTCGATGTCGTCCGGCGCAACGAACGGCAGTGGGCCGCCGTCACGGCCATGGCCAGGCGCGGCATCAACGCACCTCTGACGTCAAGCGCCGGCCGCCTGTTCGACGCTGTCTCGGCTGTGCTCGGCGTCCGGGATCAGGTGAACTACGAGGGCCAGGCGGCCATCGAGCTCGAGCAGCTAGCCGCACCGGGTGAATCAGGGGCCTATCCGGCCAGCGTCGACTTCGGCGACGTGCTGTCGGCCCGCGGCACCGACCTGGTGCGGGCGGCGGTCGCCGACCTGATCGCTGGCGCCAGCCGGGACGTGATCGCCGCCCGATTCCATAACGGCCTCGCGGGGCTGATCGCCGTCTGCTGCCGCGAGCTGCGCGAGCGTACCGGCCTTTCCACGGTGGCGCTGTCCGGCGGCGTCTTCGCTAACCTGCTGCTGCTTAACGCGGTGATCGGGCTGCTCGAGTCCGCCGGCTTCACCGTGCTGACCCACTCCCGGGTGCCGTGCAACGATGGCGGGATCAGCCTCGGCCAGGCGGTCGTCGCCGCGGCCGGCTCGCGCGGCTAGCAGATCCTCGGCAGCGGATCCCCGACCAGCAGGTCCACGATCCTGGTACCGCCGAACGCGGTCCTGAGCTGCACCACGCCCGGAGCATCAGCGGTCACCTCCCCGATGATCGCGGCCCGCTCGCCCGCCGCGTGGGCGCGCAGCACCGCCAGCGCCTGGCTGGCCTCGCTGCCGTCGACCACGACCACCATCCGGCCCTCGCACGCCACGTACATGGGATCGATGCCGAGCAGTTCGGCGGCACCGCGTACCTGCGGGCGGACTGGAATGGCGTCCTCGCTGACCAGCACTCCGAGATTGGCGGCCCGGGCGATCTCGTTGAGAATGGTGGCCACCCCGCCCCTGGTAGCGTCGCGCAGCGCGCGCACGCCACCGACGGCCGAGAGCAGGGCGGCGACCAGGCCGTTGAGCGGCGCCGTGTCCGAACTGATGTCGGCCTCGATGTCCAGCTCGCCCCTGGCCAGCATGATCGTGACGCCGTGGTCGCCGATCGGCCCGGACACGATGATCGCGTCCCCCGGGCGCGCGTGCGCGACGCCGAGGTCGGTGTCCGGCGCGATCAGCCCCACCCCTGCCGTGCAGATGTAGCAGCCGTCCGCCTTTCCCTTCTCTACGACCTTGGTGTCGCCGGTGACGATCTCGACCCCGGCCGCCCGCGCCGCCGCCCGCATCGACGCCACGATCGTGGTCAGCTCGGCGATTCCGAAGCCCTCTTCCAGGATGAAGCCTGCCGACAGGTAAAGCGGCGTGGCGCCCGCCGTCGACAGGTCGTTGACCGTGCCGTTGACGGCCAGGTCCCCGATGTTCCCGCCGGGAAAGAACAGCGGGGAGACCACATAGGAGTCGGTCGTCAGCGCGAGCCGCGAGCCGCCGACCTGGAGCCGTGCTGCGTCCTCGAGCGGCTCGAGCATCGGGTTGGCGAACGCGTCGACGAAGATCGCCTCGATCAGCGACTGGGTCGCCTTGCCGCCCGCGCCGTGCGACATGGTGATCCGGTCTTCCCTGACTCGCGGCCGCGCACGCCTGGCACGGTCGATCCGCTCGAGCACGAGTTCCTCGCGGACGGTGCCGCGCACTGACTGGGACGGCTGCTCGGCCAGGGCCCGGTCGACCCAGCCCTCGGTCACGTCCGGCTCGCTTGCGTCACCCTGGTCCGGGTGAGCCTGCCGTAGTTGTAGTACGCGGCGCAGGCGCCCTCCGGCGACACCATGCACGTCCCGATCGGCGTCTCCGGAGTGCACGCGGTGCCGAAGACCTTGCACTCCCACGGCTTCAGCACGCCCTTGAGCACCTCGCCGCACTGGCAGGACGTGGGATCGGCGACCCTGACCCCCGGCACGCCGAACAAGGACTCGGCGTCGTAGGCCGCGTATTCATCCCTGAGCCTGAGCGCCGACCGCGAGATGAACCCGAGCCCGCGCCATTCGAAAGACGGGCGCAGTTCCATGGTCTGTCCGATGACCTGCTGCGCGACCGTATTGCCGTTCCAGGGGACGACACGGGAGTACTGGTTCTCGACGACCGGGCGCCCGCGGGATAGCTGGCGCATCAGCATGTAGATGGACTGCAAGATGTCAAGCGGCTCGAAGCCGGCAACCACGACCGGCCTGCCAAAGTCCCGCGCGATGAACTCGTACGGCTGGCAGCCGATCACGGTGGAGACGTGGCCGGGTCCGACGAAGCCGTCCAGCCTCAGGTCCGGCGAGTCGAGAATGGCCTTGATCGCCGGGATGATCGTGACGTGGTTACAGAAGACCGAGAAGTTCGCCAGGCCCTCCTTCTCGGCGCGGAGCAGGGTCATGGCCGTGGACGGCGCCGTCGTCTCGAATCCGATCGCCATGAAGACCACCCGCTTGCCAGGGTTCTGCCTGGCGATCTTCAGGGCGTCGAGCGGCGAGTACACCATCCTGATGTCGGTACCGCGTGCCTTCGCGTCCAGGAACGAGCCGTTACTGCCTGGCACGCGCATCATGTCACCGAACGAGGTCAGGATGACGTCCGGCTGTGCCGCCAGTGCCATCGCGTCATCGACACGCCCCATCGGGATGACGCACACCGGACAGCCGGGGCCGTGCACCAGCGTGATCTGCTCGGGCAGGTAGTCCTCGAGGCCGTGCTTGTAGATCGTGTGGGTGTGCCCGCCGCAGACCTCCATCAGGTTGTACTGCCGGCCGGGCTCGCACAGGCTGGCGATCTTCGCGGCCAGCGCCCTGGCCTTGTCGCTATCGCGGAATTCGTCGACGAATCGCATGATCGCGCCTCCTCCTCGCCCGTTGTGCTAGTCGGCCTGCGAGTCGGCCAGGGCGGCGATCTCGTCCTGGTAGGCCTGCCCGATGCCCGCCAGGAACGCGAGCGCGGACGTCGCCTCGGCCTCGTCGATCTTGGACAGCGCGAATCCGACATGGATCAGCACCCAGTCACCCAGGGTGAGCGCCTCGTCGGTCAGCAGCCCGACGTTGATCACCCGCCGCACGCCGGAGATATCGACCCGGGCCAGATCCGGCTGGTCCGGGAGGAACTCGATCACCTCACCGGGTATGCCAAGACACATGCGGCCCCCTTGCCGGCTTCGTCACGACCGCACCACCGCGATCGCCTCCCTGGCGTGCACCAGGATGATGTCACCGGCTCTGGCCGGCACCAGCGCGATGCTCACCTCTTCCTCGCCCTGACCGGTAGCCACGATGGCGAGATCGTCGTCGAGCAGCCGCACCACGGTGACCTGCACCGCGACATCCGAGCAGGTAATACAGACATCGCCCGGGCAGTGCGGTGAGCCCGAAGTCACGCGACGTCCACGCCGACGGCGATACTGACCGTGTCGCTCACCTTTAGCGCCCCCCGGAACGCGGTACCGGCCAGCGCCAGGGTACCGTCGATCGCCCCGCCGCCGCCTGAGTTCCCGGCCGCTGCTAACCGGGCCGTGGCCGGAGCCTGTGCCTGGTGCTGAACCAGGCCACCCGGCGACGTACCCGCCGCACCCGTGCGCGCGGTCGCGGCGTCACCGCTGGCACCGTCACTGCTCGGTAGAAGAAGTGCTTGCCGACCTCGATCAGTGCCAGGTAACAGGCGACCATGAGGGCCAGTGCCGCGTAGAAGCCGAGCGGCAGCGGTCGGAAGCCGAGCGTGGCCGACAGCGGGCTGGCCACCAGCAGCGCGCCGACCAGCACGACGCCGATCCCGGCCAGCAGCAACGGCCGGCTCGGGCGACTGCGGAAGAACGGTATCCGCCTGGTCCGGATGGCGAAGATCACGAGAGTCTGCGTCGCCAGCGACTCGACGAACCAGCCGGACCTGAACAGCGCGGGCCCGGCATGGAACACCCCCAGCATGATGCCGAAGGTAGCGAAGTCGAACAGCGAGCTGATCGGCCCGAAGAAGAGCATGAACTTGCGGATGAAGCCGATATCCCAGCGGGCCGGCCTGGCAAGCTGCTCGGCGTCGACGTTATCGGTCGGGATGGCAAGCTGGCTTGAGTCGTAGAGCAGGTTGTTCAGAAGGATCTGGGACGGCAGCATCGGCAGGAACTTGAGGAAGATCGACGCTCCGGCGGCGCTGAACATGTTGCCGAAGTTGCTCGACGTTCCCATTAGTACGTATTTAATGGTATTAGCAAAGATCCGGCGGCCTTCCATGATGCCGTCCGCGAGGACGTCGAGGTCCTTCTCAAGCAAGATGACGTCGGCGGCATCCTTCGCCACGTCGGTCGCGGAGTCCACCGATATGCCCACGTCGGCGGCGTGCAGGGCGAGAGCGTCGTTGACGCCGTCTCCGAGGAAGGCGACATCGTCGCCGGAGAGTCGCTGGACCTTCACGATCCGCGCCTTGTGCTCGGGACTGACCCGGGCGAATACGGTCGTCGCCGTGATGGCAGCGGCCAGTCCTTCGTCGTCGAGGCCGTCGATGTCGGATCCGGTCAGGGTCTCGCCCACCGGCAGTCCCAGATCTGAGCAGACCTTGGCGGCGACGGCGGCGTTATCGCCGGTGACGATCTTCACCGTGACGCCGAGGCTGGCCAGCCGGCGCAGCGCCGGGGCCGCGCTGGTCTTGGGCGCGTCGAGGAAGACCAGGAAGCCCGCCAGGTGCAGGTCGCGCTCGTCACCGGCACTCAGCGTGGTATGGCCGGCGGCCGGTCGGGTGGCGACCGCCACGACCCTGTTGCCAGATGCGAACTCCGCATCGAGCGCCGCCCGCATCGCCGCGGGCACTTGTGCGCAGCGGGCGAGCACGGCCTCGGGCGCGCCCTTGGTGATCAGCAGGCGCTCACCGCCCGGCTGGTCGACCAGGACTGACACCATCCGCCGCTGATGGTCGAACGGGAGCACGGCGGCGCGGTGATACCCGGCCACCTCATCCCGGTCGGTGATCGCGGCCGGAGATTCCCAGAGCGCCACGTCCAGCGGATTCCCGCCCACGGCACGCCCGCCGGTGACCTCGGCCTCGTTGCACACGAGTCCCCACCGCAGCGCCGTTCCCGGCGTCGATCCCGCCACATCTACGGAGCGCATGAAGCTGATCCGGCCCTGGGTGAGCGTTCCGGTCTTGTCGGTGAACAGGACGTCGACGTCACCGAGGTCCTCGATGCACACCAGCCGCTTGACCAGGACCTTTCGCCTGGCCATCTGCCGCGAGCCGGCCGCCAGGCTGGTCGAGACCACCGCCGGGAGCAGTTGCGGGGTGATCCCGACCGCGATGGCGAGCGAGAACAGCGCGGCGTCGATGACCGGCTTGTGCAGCAGCACGTTGATGATGAAGATCGACGTCGTCAGCGCGACGGCGACCTCGACCAGCAGCACGGAGAACCGCCGCAGTCCGGCCTGGAACTCGGTCTCCTGCTGGTGCGCGCCGAGGCCGACCGCGATCCGGCCGAACTCGGCCCGTGAGCCCGTCGCGACCACGACGCCCCGCCCGCTGCCCGCCCGCACGACCGTGCCCATCAGCGCGCAGTCCGACAGGTCCGCCAGCGCCGTGCCCGCCGGGACCGGGGCGGGCTCCTTCTCGGCTGGCATCGACTCGCCGGTAAGGATCGACTCATCGCATTCCAGCCCAGAACTGGCCAGCAGCCGCAGGTCGGCGGGCACCACGTCGCCGAGCTTGAGGTCGACCACGTCGCCGGGCACCAGTTCGGTCACGTCGACGCTCGCGGGCTGGCCGTCCCGCAGCACGAGCGCCTGGTGCCTGATCTGCGAGTGCAGTGCCTGCGCGGCTCGCTCGGCCCGGTACTCGTTGAGGAGCCCCATCCCGACGGAGAGTGCCAGGATGATCCCGATGATCACCGCGTCGCTGCGCTCGCCGACGAAATAGGAGGCGATCGCCGCGACCGCGAGCAGTCCGAGCAGCGGTGACTTCAGCTGGTGCCAAAGCACCGGCCAGAATCGCGCCCGGTGGGAGACGATCGCGTTCGGCCCGTAACGCTGGAGCCGGTCCGCCGCCTCGGTGCCAGGCAGGCCGTTCTCCCCCGATCCGAGCAGGTCGAGCGCCTGCTCGGCCGCCAGCGCGCTCGCACCGGCCAGGTCCAGGTCGGCCCGGGCAGCGCCCGCCGCCGACGGAGCCGCTGCGGTGTGCATGAGGGTATTTCACTACGTTGCCCGCCTTGCGGACAGGGCCGAAAGGCACCGTAACCTGATTGCAAGGTCTCGCCCGCACCCTGGGCATCAAGAACCGAGTGGTGCTGGAGGCGGCGCGGGCCGGGGATCGACAGGTTCCTGCACGCCAACTGCGTGCGGTACTGACCTCAGATCGGGTAGGGGTCCGGGGTTACCGGGTAGCGCCGACCGCTGGGGGTGGTCCAGATCAGGATGCCGGGCTCGGGCTGGGTCAGCGTCCAGCCGGGTGCCTGCTTGGCCCTGTGGTGTTCCCTGCAGATCGGGGCGAGGTTGCATTCGCAAGTGCGTCCGCCCTGGTCATAGGGCGTGGTGTGGTCGTCGTCGCAGGCTCGGGCTGGCCGCCGGCAGCCCGGGAAGGCGCAGGTCCGCTGCCGGGTCTTGACTAGCTCGCGGAGCTTGTGCGGCGGCCGGTAGCCCTCGGCCTGGCGGCGGTGGGCGCAGGGCCCGCGTTCCAGCCAGGCGAAGGTCAGCGAGGCCAGCCACGCCGCCGGCCCGGGCGGGCCGGTCGATTCCGGCGGGCCGGTCGATTCCGGGGGGCCGGTCGAGCCCGGCGGGCCGGCGCGGGCGCAGGCATGGGCTACGGCCCGGCCGTCGGGGCCGGTCAGCGTGACGCACCACCGCGCGGCCGGCCCGCTGGCCAGCCGGCCGGCCAGATCCCGGCACGTCTGCGCGTCCTGCGGCCCGTACCCGGCGGCCTCGCCGGGCGCCTCGGACAGCCCCAGCCACGCCGAGACCGGCATGGTCAGGTTCACCGACCCCGTCATCGCGCCCAGGCCGGCGAAGGACCCGGCGGCCGTACCGGGTACGGGACCAGCCGGGGCATCCGCGGCGGCGCGACCGGCCGGGTCGGAGCTCGCGGTCTCGGGAAGCAGGGTGCCGGGGTCCCCGCCGGCCAGCAGCGCGCCGGGGTCCCGGCCGGCCAGCAGAGCCGCAAACACGGCTGCTCGCAGCTGATCCATAGTTCCCGGCGCACCAGCGTCCTTCAGCGCCCGGGCGATCGCGCTGATCCGCTTGTCCGCTGCGATGGCATCTGCCGCCGACAGTTCCCGGCCTGCCAGGCCGGCATTGCCTGAGCCTTCCTGCCAGACCTCGATCCTGGCATCGGCCCGGCCCTTCTCAGCCCGGCGCCGGGCAGCGCCCGGGTCGATGGCGAGCACCATCGCACGCAGCGCGGCACGGAGCTGGCCGGTCGTCATCGACCCGGCCAGGCCGATGAAGGCCGCCGCCACGGCGGCCGCCGCCACATCGCCCAGCCCGGCCAGCTCGGTGACGAACACCGCCGCCCGGTCCTTGTCGATCCGGCCCGCGAACAGTGCGGCCCGGACGGACGGGAACCGCTCCAGTCCCCGGACCAGGCCGAGCAGCGCGTCGGCGGACCGGCCCGTCAGCGTCAGCGCGGTAGCAAGCTCGGCGCTGACATGCTCGCCGACCCGCGACCAGCCAGGCCGCCCGGCCGCCCGCTGACGGCGGGCGTCCAGCTCCGCCACGGCGGCGAACTCGATCGCCGCCTGCCGAGACGACAGCCGCCGTGCCGCGCACAAGACCCCGACCAGCTCGTCGTCGGTCAGCCTGTCCATTCCGCCGTCGTAGGCATCCTGCGCGAGCACCGCCAGGATCGGACCGGGCGGCATCACGTCGATCGGCTGCCCGGCCGCGAACCCGCCCGCCGCAGCCTCAGCCCAGGCCGCAGCGCCAACCTCGGCACGCGGCCCGCCGCCGGCGCCGAGCAGCCCGGCGAGCTCGTCCACCGACAGCCCGGCCAGCCATTCGTCAGCCTCATCTGCCGACAGCCCCGCGGGCTGCGGATCCACTGGCGGCTGAGTCACCGGGCTGCGCTCCAGATCGACGGGTGCGAATGGCGTTATCCCCAATACTAACGAGCACCTACGACAATTTCGCTAACCCGTTCGATGACAAGGTGCGCGACACGTCCGGTAGGGATCCCGCAGCATGGCTGGTAATGATGGGGGGTGGTCTGAGCTTGCCCGATCCACGCTTGCGGGATCAGATTCGATGCGACGAGCCGAGTCCCGCCGAGCCGCGGGTCACTGCCTTACGACATCGAACCCGGCTCCTGCCTACGTCGGCTGGCATCCGGTCACGAGCCGGGGTTGTACTGAATCACGGTGACTCCCGGCGAGGTCGCGGATGTCTGGCTGGAAGCAACAGCCCACGTCGCGTTCGTGCCTGGCACCGCGGCAACATCGGTGCTGCTCGAAACGGCACCGGGTACCAGAATGGCGGCCGATCGCAGTGACCATCTTGTCCCGTCGAAATGCTCGTAGAAAAGCCTCTCGCCGGTTCCCGAGGCGGTCACGCCGGCCCACTGCGGCTGACCGGTCCGGCTGGGACTGATGCTCGTGGTCGATCCAATCCCGGCCGGATGCAGGACTTTATCCCAGGCGGAGCCATTCCAGTGCCCTATCAGCGGCTGGGTGCTCGCGCAGCCTGGTGGCCCGATGGCGGTGCACAGCCAGCCAGTTATCCAGACCCGCTGCGGACTGACGGCGAGGACGTCGGTGACGAAGGCCACACCTCCTGGCACGGCCGACGTCGAACTCCAGGTCCCGGCGTCATAGTGCACGACGATGCCCTGGCCCGCGACGGTATAGTCACTGATCCACAAGTTGTCCGAGCCGACGGCCAGCATGTCGGCCATGCCGCCCCACAGGTTCTGCGGGACCTTGATCGTTTGCCATCTGCCCCGGCTCCAGTGCTCAAGCAAGTAACCCAATGAGGAGTTGTAGCCCGCGAGCCATGCACTGCCGTCGGTTCCGCCAGCGATGCTGTTGACGGGGGACAGCCCGCTGGGTGCGGGCACTCGCACCCAGGCACCGGAAACCCAGTGCAGGATCACGGCCGCGCCGCTGCTGTGATAACCGAGCGCCCACGCGGTGCGCCGAGACGCTGAGCTGACCTGAACCATCTCGCCATCTGCCCGCCTAACGGGCACGGCGTCCTTGATCCAGCGCCTGCCGTTCCAGTGCAGCAGCAGCGGGCGCGCTCCCCCTGATAGGTTCTCGGTCCCCACCGCCCACGCCAGACTCGGGCTCGCTGCGGTGATGCTGTTGAGCACAGCGGGACGAGTCACCGCGGTGGGCAATCGCATCGTCACCCAGCGGCTGGCCGCCGCTGAGCCGAACGCCTGGGGGCCTGCGGGAGACCGCGTAACTGCGGCAGCGGGCGACGAGATCGCCGTAACAAGACAGACGACAACGGCAAGCCGTGCGTACGGCGCGAATGGCCTCATAGGCCAGATTGTTATTCTGCCTCAATGCACTGACAAGCACTGGGTGAGATCGTCACCCACTTGTTGCGCGAGCGGCCGGCGCCGCGTTCCAGCCGCGTTCTGGCCAGGCTCCGTCAGGGTGCGGGCTCGAAGATCTCGTAGGCGAACGTCGAGCGGTCGCTCGCCGAGGTGCTGCGGACCTGGAACGAGACTCCTGGCTGTCGCGAGCTCACGTAGAGCGTCCCGACATCGCCGCCCGGAGACTGAACCGTCAGGAAGATCCGGCTGCCGGCCGTTACCGAGGTGTTCGATATCGCGGCCGTGCCGTTGCGAAGTGCCGCCGTGCCCTGCTTGGCGTTGGGGCCTTCCCTGACCTGCAGACCACGGCCCGCAGTATCAACAGCGAAGTCGGTCGACACCGTGCCGAGCACGTTCGGCGCGACGCGCGTCAGAAAAGTGTCGGCCGCCGCCGACCGGCCCGCGCCCCAGTACTGCTTCCCGCTGGAATCAATCTGCCACCGTGACTGCGTGTCGCCAGTTACGACGGTGGACACCATCGCGTCGGCACCACCCGCCGCGACCAGGCGCACCGCCGGATTCGGCGCGCCGGGCGCGGTACTGGTGACGCTCAGGATCGGCGACGACGACGCCGATCCTGACAGTCGCAGGCCCGCCAGGTACTCGGTCGCCAGATAGGGCGGGACCTTGACTACCGGGCTGAACGTCGTCCCCGTCCCGGTCACGACCGTCGGGCCGAAAAGCGCACTGGACGTGCCGTCGTCGACGATCGCCGTCGACGCGCCCTGGATATAGGAGCAGTCCACCAGGACGGCCGTCTCTGTCGTGCTGTTACTCGCCAGCACGAGACCGTACTGCGGGCTGATGGCCTGCGTGCCGTCGTCGTCTACGCCGGGGAACACGTTGCATCCGCTCACCATGACGATGCTCGGGTAGGACGTGACATACAGGCCCGCGTAGGAACCGCCGCCCGAGCCACCGTTGCGGCCGTCGCGGCGGAGCACACAGGCCGAGAGGGTCAGCGGGATACCCGCGCCATTGGCTGATGTGATCTTCATGCCGTAGGCGAAGTTCCGGTCGGTGGAACAGCCGAGGAATACGGTCGAACCCGAGCCGGTCGAGTCGTTCGAGCACGTATAAGTGAATCCGTTTCCGCCGGCCGACCATTCGGACCTGCATGCCACGTACTTGCTATTCGACCCGGTGTTGATGTACCAGTTGTCGAGCTGGCTGTGGTGGACCAGGCAGTCGTAATAGGTCGCGTCGCTGATGCGGTTCAGGTAAATGCCGTAGCTGCCGGAATACCTGACATTTACCCGCTCCATGCGCAGCGCGCCGGGCCGCTGCCCCGAGTCGTCGGGCATGCACATGATCCCGGTATCGGTGGCATAGCTCACGAGCAGGTTGAAGAAATGAGATCTGGTCACATTGCCGTACAGGCACACGCCAGTCACGCCTGCCGGAGCATTGCGGCAGTCGAGCATCAGCCTGCCGACCTTCTGCTCCTGGCTTCTGCTGGCGTAGCCGCCCTGAGCCTGTCCCTGCAGCAGGATGACGGCGTTCTGCCCTGGCCGTTCTGGGTGAACCCGGGGACCGGGGAGATGACCGTGCCGTACTGGCCCTGCGAGCCGTCGGCGACCTCGTCAGCATAAGAGCCGAGCAGGATGGCGCCCGGCGGGATGACGATGGGATTGAGCGTGTAGTAACTGCCAGCCGCGAGCATGACCGGCTGCCCGTTTGCCGCCGCGTCGAGCGCGGCCTGGATCGCGGTCGTGTCCGTCACGCCCGTCGTATCCCCAGACGGAAGCAGCGCCGAGAGGATCAGGTCCGCCGCTGCTGACTGAATCGTCACGCTATCACCCCTATGATGAGGTCAGCTGAGTGATTACGCTCCGTAATCGTGATTACTCAACATGACGTTTCACAGCCAGCCAAGCCGCGGCGCGACTGACGACACAGCGGCATTGGCTGGCATCATGGCTGGAATGCGGATCCTGATCATCGGCGGCACCAGGTTTGTCGGACGCCACATCACGCAGGCGGCTCTGGCCGACGGGCATGAGGTCACGCTGTTCCACAGGGGCAGGACGGGAAGCGAACTGTTCCCGCAGGCCAGGCACCTGATCGGGGATCGCAACGAGGACCTGTCCGCACTCGCCCAGGGCAGCTGGGACGCGACCGTCGACGCCTGTGCCTACGTGCCCCGGCACGTGCGCACGCTAGCCCGCGCGCTGGACGGCCGGGGCGGGCATCAGGTGTTCATCTCCTCGACGTCGGCGTACGGGCCGGGCGTGCGGCCCGGGTTCACCGAGGACGCACCGCTTGCCCAGCTCGACGACCCGGCCACTGAGGACGTCACGGAACGGACCTACGGCGGGCTCAAGGTGGCCTGCGAGCGCGCCGTCGCCGGGCTGTACGGCGCGACGGCGGCAGGCGGGGCGACGATCGTCCGGCCGACCTATGTGATCGGCCCGCACGACTACACCTACCGCTTCACCTGGTGGGTCGAGCGGATCGCCCGTGGCGGCATCGTCCTGGCGCCGGGTGAGAAGGCGGACCCGATCCAGGTCATCGACGCCAGGGACATGGCGAGCTGGATCGTCTCCCTGATCACCGGGTCGGTGACTGGGACATTCCACGCGGTCAGTCCGGCGCCGCCGTTCGGGTTCGCTGACCTGCTCGAGGCGATCGCCGCTGAGGTCGCGCCGCCGGGAACCGAGCTTGCCTGGGTCAGCCGGGACTTCCTGCTCGCCCAGGGTGAGGACGATGCCAGCCTGCCGCTGTGGCCAGGTCCGGACCCTGATCGCGACGTCAACGCCGCCAGCCCCGCGGCCGCCAGCGCCGCCGGGCTCGAGCCGCGCCCGCTGCGGGACAGCATCGCCGAGATCCATGCCGCGGAGCTAGCCTCGCCGACGTCGGTACCGGCCGGCATCGGGCTGGCTCCCGAGCGCGAGGCCGATCTGCTCGCGCGCTGGCGAAGCGCTTAGGCAGGCTCGTCCGCTAGACCGGCCGGACGGGCAGTATCTGCCGCGGTATCGCCGGCGGCGCGGGCCTGCGGCCCCATTCCCTGGGGTAACCCAGCGACACCTCGTAATGCGGCACGCCCTCGTGCCAGATCGTGCGCGGGATGTGCAGGTGACCGTAGACGACAGCGGCGGCGTTGAAGCGCTGCGCCCAGTCTGCGGTACGGGTGGTTCCGCACCACTGTGCGAACTGGGGATACCGCAGCACTCTGGTCGGCTCCCTGACCAGCGGGAAGTGGTTGACCAGGACCGTAGGGACGCCGACGGGCAAGCTGGCCAGCCTGAGCTCGGTCTGCGCCAGCCGCGCCAGGCACCAGTCCTCCCTGGTCGCGAACGGGTCCGGGTGCAGCAGGGTCTCGTCGGTGGCCACCACCCCGGAGGAGTAGGCGATCGCCAGGCCCTCCTCCTTGGTGGTCGCGCCCTCGGGGCGGAAGGTGTAGTCGTAGAGCAGGAAGAGCGGCACGATCACCGCCGGACCGCCGTCGCCCTCCCAGACCGGGTAGGGATCCTCGGGCGTCAGCACCCCGAGCCTGCGGCAGATCTCGACCAGGTGCTGATATCGCTCGACGCCGCGAAGTCTCACCGGCTCCCTGGCGTGGGTCCACAACTCGTGGTTGCCGGGGACCCAGATCACCCGGGCGAACCGCTCGCTGAGCGTGCCGAGCGCCCACTCGATGTCGGCCGCGAACTCCCCGACGTCCCCGGCGACGATCAGCCAGTCGCTAGCTGTACCGGGATGCAGGGCAGCCACGATCTGCCTGTTCTCGGCGAAACCGACGTGCAGGTCGCTGACGGCCAGCAGCCGTCCCCCGGTGCCGGCCTTACCTGTCACCACCGTGCTACCGACACAGTGCCAGCGACGCGATCAGCCACGTACTGGATCATCACATACCGCCGTGCACTCACCTAGCCGCGGTGCGGCGTGCTTGCCGGACGGGCGTTGTCGTAACGATGCGGGAGAATCGACCTCGTGCGGATCGCCGTGGTACCAGGACCCGGGCAGTCAGGCCTGCTCCGTCCGCTAGCCGATGACGGCAGTCCCGCCGGCGACCCCGTTGAAGTAAATGATCTTGTCTCCGCGGTCAGGGATCGCGAGCGCGACGGCACTGCCCGCTGGGTCTGGTCCTCCGCCGCCGGCCCGTACCACGCGCTGCTGCGGGCCGGAGTCCGGGTCGCGCGGTGTCATGACGTGGCCCTGGTCGACGCGCTGCTGCGGGGGCGGGACGGGGACGCTGAGGAGCCGACCGGGACACTGGCCCGGGCCCGGGCACGGTTGCGCGCGTCCGACGCGGGCTGGCCTGGCGGGGCGGCCTGGACGGACTGGACGGGCGGGCCGGGAGCGATACAGGAGGCACTGTTTGACCCGGCGCAGGCTGGGGCTCCGGGGCCGGGCGACCCGCACGACACGCTCGACGCGCTCGTCGACGTGCACGCCGATCAGCTGGAGCGGGTCGCCGCCGACGACCAGCCGGAGAAATTCGCCCTGCTGGTATCGGCCGAGTCCGCTGGCGCGCTGGTCGCTGCCGAGATGAGCCAGGCCGGGCTGCCGTGGCGGCCGGACGTACACGACGCGCTGCTTACCGAGCTGCTCGGGGCGCGCCCGGTGCTGCCCGGACAGCGGCCAGCCCGGCTGGCCGAACTCGCTGCCCAGATCTCCGCCGCCCTGCCGTCGCGCCAGCCGGTCAACCCGGACTCGCCGGGCCAGCTGATCCGCGCTCTGGCCGCCGCTGGGATCCGCCTGCAGTCGACCAGGCACGCCGTGCTGTCCGGCGTCGACCACCCGGCGATCGGACCGCTGATCGAGTACAAGGAGCTGTCCAGGCTGCACTCGGCGTTCGGCTGGTCCTGGCTGGACACGTGGGTGACTGGCGGCAGGTTCCGGCCCGAGTACGTCGTCGGCGGGGTCGTGTCTGGTCGATGGGCGTCACGGGGCGGCGGCGCGCTGCAGATTCCCCGTACGCTGCGGCGCGCCGTCGTGGCCGACCCAGGCTGGGTCCTCGTGGTCGCCGACGCCGCGCAGCTCGAGCCGCGCGTGCTCGCCGCCCTGGCCGGCGACCGGGCGTTCGCGGCCGCCGCCGCCGGCGGTGACCTGTATGCCGAGCTCGCGGTCGCGTTCGGCGGTGACCGGGCCAAGGCCAAGATCGCGATGTTGTCGGCGATGTACGGCGGCGCCGGCGGCGAGGCCGGCCAGCTGCTCGCGGTGCTACGGCAGCGGTTCCCGGCGGCGAGCGGCTACGTCGAGGCGGCGGCGCGCGCAGGCGAGGAGGGCCGGGTGGTCAGGTCTGTGCTCGGCCGCACCTGCCCGCCGCCGTCCGCCCGCTGGCGGGCGCTGACCGAGGAGGCCGGCGACCCCGAGGCCGAGCGGGACCCGGCAGCCGGGCAGGCGTCCCGCGCCCGAGGCAGGTTTACCAGGAACTTCGTTGTGCAGGCCAGCGCGGCGGACTGGGCCCTGGTGCTGCTCGTGGGCCTGCGGGCGCACCTGGCCAGGATCGAGGACGTTAACGGGTCGCCGGGGATGACGCCGCAGCTAGTGTTCTTCCAGCACGACGAGGTGATCGTGCACTGCCCGCGCGAGCTTGCCGATGCCGTCACCAGCGCCGTATCGCAGGCCGCCCAGCAGGCCAGCCGGCTGGTATTCGGCGCGACCCGGGTCGCGTTCCCGATGACCACCGCGGTGGTGGAGTGCTATGCCGACGCGAAGTGACTTCAGTGGTCGATGTCGACGGCCGGGAGGTCGGCTACCTCTTGCTTCGTGATCTGCAGTTTGATCCCGTCGGTCACGTCGACGACCGCGCTGATCGGGATCGCGACCTCCTTGCGTCCCCACAGATGACCTTCGGCGAGCAGAACGTGCGAGACGCGATGGCTGGCCGGGTCGACCACGAGACCGTGTACCCGGCCGATCGGCCCGTCGGTGGCATAGACCGGCTCGCCGCGCCTGACCTCCACTTCGCCTGCCGGGACGGTGTCGTAGGTGATGGTCTCGGATGTACCAGGAACTGCAGCCCCGGCGACTCCGCCTGCCTGCCCGCCGTGCAGGCCGTAGTACGGCCAGGAGAGCACCTGCTCGGGGCCGTACTGTGCGTAGCCCTGGGTGCCCGGCACGAACTGGGTCTCCTCGGCTGAGTCGAGCCGGACGAACTCGGCGAGTGTGCAGTGCAGCCTGACTCCCTCTGGGGTGGACTCGGCCAGATCCACGGGGACCAGCCGGCCGAGTCCCTGACGGTGCCTCGGCTCCACGACCAGGTGCGTCACCGCCTGGGCGACGGGGTCGACGACGACCCGCTTGACCGTGCCGCAGCTGCCGTCCTCGCAGTCCGCGTCGGCACCGATAGTGAATGAGATCGTCTGCGCCATGGCAACCCCCCGGTCCGGCCATCGCATCCCGCCTACCTCGGACCTTAGCTCAGTGCATGCCGAACTCGGTGCATCCGGGTGTCTCACCGGAGCCCGGCCGGCAAAGCTGAGCGGCCGAGGTCGCGGTAGAGCCGCTCGGTGTCCGGATGCGGCTCAGCGCCGGGCGCTATCTCAGTGATCGCGTCCAGGCATCCGCTCCAGGCGGCGGCGACCCCGGCCGGGTTCCCTGCCTCGTGCTCGGCACGCATGAGCGCCCGCCAGAGCTGCTCGGCCGCGGTCTCCGCGGCTAGGCCAGCGCGAGCGGCCCGGCTGGCGCCGAGCGGATCACCAGCGGCCAGCTCAAGCTGGGCAAGCAGTTCGGCGGAGTCGACGATCTCTGCCCTGATGGTCTCGATCAGCGCTATGTCGATCCACCAGTAGAAGCAGTCGGCGAACGGCTGGCCGCGGATCATCGACATCGCCGCGCGCAGATCCTCGAGATTCCGGTCCGCGCGCCCGCGCCGGGCCAGGGCGCTGAACCCGGCCCAGTCCAGCCGTACTTCCTCATGCGGCACGTAGATACCGCTGCCCAGGTGCGTGATGTACTCCCGGCCGTCGGGAGCCTGCCCCAGCCGGCGGCGGGTACGCGTGATCAGCTGACGCATCGAGTCCGGGGGCCGGGGATGATCGGCGTCGGCGCCGAGCAGCGCGCAGAGCGACGAGTTCGACAGGCCGACCGGGGAGTGCAGCGCCAGCGCGAGCACCAGTTCGGCCTGCTTGGGCTGGAGCTGCTCAGCGGAGCCGAGTATCTCGAACGGGCCGAGCACGCTGACCGCCAGCCCGGGTGCGCCACGGCGCGGCGACATGTCCTGGTGCCGCCAGGACCTGGTGCTGCCGGTGCTGCCGGTTCGGCCGGTTCGGCCGACGTCGGCCCGGTGGTTGTCGGCCAGGTCGTCAGACAAGTCCTCGTCATGCCAGTCCTCGTCGGGCCAGTCCTGATCGGGCCAGTCCCTGCCTTGCCAGTCAGAGTCGGGCCAGTCCTCGTCCGTCCAGTCGCTGGCGGGCGAGCCGGCGTCGGGGCTGGCCACGGGCCTGGTGAAGCTTTCCCGATCGGCCCGTGTTTCCCGATCGGCCCGTGTTTCCCAGCTGGCCCGTGTTTCCCGATCGGTCGGCGTTGCCCAGTCGGCCCGTGTTTCGCCGTCGGCCCGTGTTTCGCCGTCGGCCGGTGCTACCGGAGCAGCCGCGAACCGCAGCCAGGGCG
>DASWAA010000034.1:0-12403 GCA_036391385.1 Streptosporangiaceae bacterium | reverse complement strand
CGGTGCGGGAGGCATCGGCAAGACCCGGCTCGCCATCCGCGTAATGTCGGAGGCGGCGGCCGACTTCCCCGACGGCGCCTGGTTCGTCGAACTCGCCGACCTGCATCAGCCTGAGCTGGTCGAGTCCCGGATCGCGTCCGTTGTCGGCGTGGTGGAAGAGCCCGGCCGCCCGCTGCTGGCCACCCTCGCCGACGCGCTCCGGTCGCGCCGGGCCCTGATCTGCCTGGACACCTGCGAGCACCTGATCGACGCGTGCGCCCGGATTTGCCAGCGCCTGCTGGCCAGCTCGCCGGGCCTGCAGGTGATCGCCACCAGCCGGGAGCCACTGCGAGTAGCCGCCGAGACCGTCTGGCAGGTCCCGCCGATGTCAATGGCACCGCCCGGTGCGGGCGGCGCAGCGGCCGGTGCGGGCGGCGCGGGCGGTGCGGGTGCGGTGTCCCTGCTCGGATCGGACGCACTGCGGCTGTTCGCCGACCGGGCTGCCGCGGCACGGCCAGGCTTCGCCATCACGGCAGCGAACGTGGCGCCGGTCGCCGAGATCTGCCGCTCGCTCGACGGACTGCCGCTGGCGATCGAGCTGGCCGCCGCATGGGTGCGGGTGCTGTCCGTCGAGCAGATCGCCGAGCGGCTAGCGGACCGGTTCCGGCTGCTCAGCTCCGCCGAGCGGACGGCGGCGCCGCGGCACCGGACTCTGCGGGCGGCGATCGACTGGAGCTATGACCTGCTGTCCGAGCCCGAGCGGACCCTGCTGCGCCGGCTCTCGCCCTTCGCGGGCTGGCAGCTGGAGATGGCCGAGCAAGTGTGCGCGGGCCTGGGTCCCGCCGACGACCTGGCCGGCCGGGACGTGCTTGACCTGCTGACCGCGCTTGCCGACAAGTCCCTGGTCATCGCGGAGCCCGACGCCCAGCTCACTACCAGGTACCGGATGCTGGACACCATCAGGGAGTACGCCGCGGAGCGGCTCGCCGAGGCCGGGGAGTCCCAGACGCTACAGGCGCGCTTTCGCGATTACGGCGTCCGCGAGATGGAGCAGGCGGCGCTCGTCGGCATGGCCCTGGTTCCCGGATCGTGGTCAGCGCGGGTTGGTACCTTCCGCCGGTTCGAGGCTGACACCGCGAACATCGCACTTATTCTCGGACGCTGCCTGGCCGACGGTGACGCCGAGTCAGGGCTGCGGATCTGCGCGAGCACCAGGCCGGTCTGGATCGTGCAGGGCTCGTTCGCCGAGGGAGCACGGTGGATCGACGCGTTCATGAGCCTGGGCACGGCATCGCTGCCTGACAGCGTCCTGGGCCCAGCCCTCGTCGCCCGCGCGCAGCTGGCTCTTGCGACCGATCCGGCCGACGCCGGGCAGCGCGCGAAGGCGGGGCTGGAACTGTGCCGGGCACCGGGAGCGGAGTTCTGGGCAGCTTCGGCGCTTAACCTGCTTGCCGAGGTCACCCTGCACGCCGGGCAGCTGGACGAGGCTTCCGCGCACGCTCAGGAGGCCCTGGCGATTGCCAGGGCGGCTGGCGACCGGTTCAACGAGGGCTACTCGTTCGGGACGCTGGGCACGCTGGCTGCCTACGGCGGTGACCTGCGCGAGGCCCGCCGGCTTGGCGAGGCGGCGCTGGCGATCGCGCGCGACATCGATCAGCTGTGGGGCGCGGCCAGGGCGCTCCTTGGCCTAGGCGACCTCGCCAGGGTCGAGGGGGTTCCCGAGCGCGCCCGGCAGCACTACCTGGAGGCGCTGGCGATCCTGCGGGAAGTGAACGCCAGGCCGGAGACGGCCCGCTGCCTGTCAGGACTCGGCCGGCTCGCGATCAGCCAGGGCGACCTGCCCCTGGCCAGGGAGTACCTGCGGGAGAGCATCGAGCTCAGCAAGTCGACCGGCAACCGGATCGGCGTCATCAGGGGGCTGGACTCCTTCGCCGCGCTTGCCGTCGCCGCCGGCGACCACGGGCTGGCCGTGCGGCTGACGGCGGCGGCCGCCGCGCTCCGCCGGGAGGCGGCACTCCCCGAAGCGCCTGCCAGCCGCATCGGCCGCATCCTCGAGGCGGCGGCTGGCCTGGGCGACCACGTGGTCAGCGAACTGTGGGCGGACGGATCAGACCTGGGCCGCGACGCGGCAATCGCGCTCGCGCTCGGCCCTGACGGCCAGCAGGCGGCAGGAGCTGTGACCGCTCAGCCCTTCGCGCCGCCGGGACCGTCCCTGCCGGTGACACCGCCCGCCCCGACGGTGCCGGGCGCTCGGCTGACCGCGCGCGAGCTTGAGGTTGCGACCCTGCTCGGGCAGGGCCTCAGCAACAAGGCCATCGCTCAGCAGCTCGCGATCAGCCCGGCGACAGCGGCACGGCACGTCGCCAACATCATGGGCAAGCTCGGGGTCAGCTCACGCGTGCAAGTCGCGGCCTGGACTGTGGAGAACGCGCGCTACTGATCGTCGAACAGCGCGCTGACCGACTCACCTTCGTGAATCCGCCTGATGGCCTCGGCCAGCGCCGGGCCTACCGAGATGACGTCGAGCTTCTCGGTCCCGTTGGTCTCGGGGATGGCGACCGAGTTGGTGCAGACGATCTGCTCCACCTCGGGCCAGGCCGCGATCCGCTTGAGCGCTCCGTCGCAGAACAGGCCGTGCGTGCACGCGATCCGCACCGAGCGAGCGTCATGCTCGCGCAGCCTGCCGAGCAGCTCGATGATCGTGCTGCCGCGCGCGATCTCGTCGTCCAGGATGATCACGTTGCGCCCGGTGACGTCGCCGATGATCGAGGTAATGGTGACCTTCTCGTCGCTGACCCGCTCCTTGGCCCCGGCCGCCACAGGGAGGCCGAGCATCCGGGCGAGCGCCGCCGCCGCCTTCGCGTTGCCCAGGTCGGGCGAGACGACCACGGTGTCAGTCAGGTCCTGGCCGGAGAAGTGGTCGGCGATCTCCCGCAATGCGTGCAGGTGGTCGACCGGCACCGAGAAGAACCCGTGCACCTGGGGCGAGTGCAGCGTCATCGTGAGCACCCGGCTGGCACCCGCCGTGACCAGCAGGTCGGCCACCAGGCGCCCGCCGATCGAGACGCGCGGCATGTTCTTCTTGTCCGAGCGCGCATAGGCATAATGCGGGATCACCGCCGTCACCCGCGCCGCCGAGGCGCCGCGCGCCGCGTCGAGCATCAGCAGCAGCTCGACCAGGTGCTCCTGCACCGGAGCGGCGAGCGGCTGGATCAGGAAGACGTCACGCTCACGGCAGTTCGACTGGAGCTGGACTTCCAGGCAGTCGTTGGCGAACCGGCGGACGATGGAAGGCTGCAGCGGCACACCGAGATGCCCGCAGATCTCCGCCGCCAGGTCCGGGTGGGCGGTACCGCTGAATACCGAGATTTCCCGCACAAGCCCAGGCTAGAGCCAAGCCGCTGCGGACCGGCAGGGATCACCGCAGTTGGCGGGCGGCCCGGTCCGGGCCGCTGCCGGACTGGCGGCTCACGGGCGATCTTGCATCACGCGGCCGCGCGGCGCCGGTCAGGTCCGCCGGCCGGCGAGCCGCACGGCGCCCAGGCCCGCCGCGGCCGCCAGCGCCGCCAGGATCGCGGCCTGCGCGGCCTGGAACAGCCAGTACCGGCTGGCCGGCTGGTAGCTGAGCCAGTAGGCGACGTGCCGGGCCGCTAGGCGGCGCCAGATCACGGCGGCTGGCGCGTTGCCGCCTATCCGGTTTACCAGCGTCCACGCTGCCCCGTCGGACAGGCGGCGGCCGTCCGGCCCGGTGTACCAGGTTGTCAGCACCCAGGTGCCGCCCGGGCCCGCCCAGTTGGTCGCGGAACCACCAACCTCGACGAACGGCAGGGGCCGGCTGACTGGTGCCGATATCGGGGCGATGCTCAGCAGCCGCCCGGTCAGCGCAGGCAAGGGGGAGCTGAACGGGAAGGACAAGTTCATGCCGGTTCCGGCGACGGCGATCACGACGGCGCATGCCGCGGTCACGGCCATCGCCGGGACGGTGCGCCTGATCACGGCGCCGGCCAGCGCGCCAAGGCAGAACTCCAGCAGCGCCCAGGCCGGCAGCATGACGGCTGTGCGGTTGAAGAAGAACGGATCCCAGCGGCTGGTGTCCAGCGGGTCGGTCGCGAACGACGGCTGCGCGCACCACATCGCAAGCAGGCCGACCAGCACGCAGCCGACGACGGCGATGCCTCCGACGACCAGCAGCCGGACGGCGACCTGGCGGTGCATCCGCACGCCCTGGGTCATGGCGAACCGGTGCGGGCCTGCTTCAAGGTCCCGGTCGATCAGCGGCGCGCCGACGAAGACGCCGATCAGGGCGGGCAGGACGGTCAGCGGGCCGGTGACGACCTCGTAGTAGCCGTCGGCGAGGCTCAGCCGCCCGCAGCCTGGACCCCGCGGGCAGCCACGCAGCAGGTACTGCACGTAGGCGGCGTGCACGGGGATGCCAGTCCGCAGCAGCCACGCGGCGTAGCAGGCGAAGACGGCCAGCAGGCCGGTGATCGCCAGCCGGTGCTGCCGCCAGGCGTTCCACGCCAGGCCGGCCACGCGCGGCTTCCGCGCGTCGTCAGGTGACGCCGCGGAGGTCAGAGCTGTCACGGAGGTCTCCTGCCTGGTCATGCCGCGCGGCGGCGGATCAGCACCACGGTGGCGGCGACCAGGATCACCGACAGGGCGGCCAGCCAGCCGAACTCGATCACGTCGAACAGCCCGTACCGGCTGCCCGGCTGGTAGGTAACCCACATCCCGACATGATGGGCACGGAACCAGGCCGCCGAGCGCCACGCCTGGGCATTGCTGAGCAGCCTGCCGTCAGGGAAGCCCAGCCTGGCGTCCAGGACATCGGTGACATGGCCGCCGGGCGTGCTGAAGTAGAACTGGGAGCCAAAGTCGGCCCCGGCGAAGCTGTCGCCGGGGTACGGCAAGTGCGCGGTGAAGTGATACAGCGGCGGAAGGTAATGCCCCCGCCAGTCGAGAGTCGCCAGCATCAGAGCTACGTAGCATGCCACCGTGGCCGCCATCGCCGGGACGGTCCGGCGCAGCGCGGCGCCGAGGAAGACACCCAGGCAGAATCCGGCTACGGTCCATCCGGCGAACGGCAGCGGATTCTGCATGAAGGTGAAATCCCAGTCGGCCGGGCCGAAAGGGTTCCGCCAGTAGAGCCCCCACTGGGCCAGGAAGGCGAGCGCCAGCGCGGCTGCCCCGAGCAGCCCGGCAAGGACGGCCGCCTGCGCGATCAGCCACCTCGTCCGGCCGGCCCCCTGCGCCCAGGTCATCCGGGCGGTGCGCGCCTCGAGCTCGCGGGCCACCAGCGGGGCGCCGAGAAACATCCCGCCGAGCACCGGGAGGAGTTGCAGCACCACGGAACTCGCGATTCTGGTCTCGTTCGCGGCGTCCCACGGCCCGGTATACGCCCAGTGGCCGCGCAGGAGCGGGAGCTCAGTCCTGAGCAGGGCAGCCGCCACGAGGAGAGCCGCTGCGAGCCCGACCACGGCGAGCGCGACGGCCAGCGCCGCCCGGTGCTGGCGCCAGGCGACCCAGGCCAGCCGCCGCCAGCTGACCGGAGCAGAGGCCGCAGCGGCAGCGGTCGTCGTCGTCACGGAGGTCTTCGGTCCGCTCATGCCGCGCCGCGGCGGACCAGGACGACGGCGGTGGCGACCAGGATCACCGACAGCACAGCCAGCCAGCCGAACTCGATCACCTCGAACAGCCCGTACCGGCTGCCGGGCTGGTAGGTCGTCCAGATCCCGATGTGGTGGTACCGGAAGGCTGCAGCGGCACACCGAGATGCCCGCAGATCTCCGCCGCCAGGTCCGGGTCGGCGGTACCACTGAAGACCGAGATTTCCCGCACAAGCCCAGGCTAGGGCCATCAGGCGGCCTGCTCCCCCTGATCCCCCGTTGATCTTCATCGCATGCTGCCGGGATGGTGGTCGCACGTAAGCCGTCATGCGCGGCGGCTGGCCAGCCGGACCGCCGCGACGCCTGTCGCGACCGCCATCGCGACCACTATCGCCGCTGCCGCCGCCTGAAACAGCCAGTACCTGTCGGCCGGCTGGTAGCCAGCCCAGTACGTGATGTGGTGGGCGGCCAGCCAGGCACGCAGTGCGGCCTGGTGCGGTGAGAACGCGAACAGCCGCGCAGGTACATGCTGGATCAGCCTTGTCACTGCCGCAGCGCTCAGGCGGTCGCCGTGCGGACCAGTGAACCAGCCTCCGGCCTGCCAGCTGCCGTGCCGGCCAGGATCGCCCTGGATGTAGGAGACGAACGTCACCATGTGCCGCTGGCCCATGGGCACTCCTGCCCACACCGGGCTGCCGCTGCGGCGTATGCCGGTGAAGTTCCCGGCTAGGCCGAGGTACGGCACCGAGCGGACGCCAGCCGGGCCCACCGATAGCAGCCGGGTGGTCAGCCAGCCCGAGGCGACGGCACCTCCGATCACCGCGGCGAAGGTCGCTGTGATGGCCGGCATGGTCCGGCGCAGGATGCTGCCGGCCAGGGTGCCCATAGCGAACGCGAGCAGGGACCAGGCGGGCAGCATGACGGCCGAGCCGTCGAAGCCGCCGGCTTTCCATCGGCTGTACAGGCCAGTGGGCAGCAGCGGCGCCGACCACCAGGCGCCCAGGAGCCCGACCCCGGCGCCGAGGACGGTGATCACGGCGCCGAGGAGCAGCATCGTCGCGGCCAGCTGGCGGGTCAGGCTGACACCCTGAGTTCGTGAAAATCGAGACGTCCTCGTCTCGAATTCTCGGGCGATCAGCGGCGCGCCGATGAAGGCGCCGGCCAGCAGCGGAACGGCGAGCTGGAGCAGGCCGACGACACCGAGCACCGCGACCATGCCGAGCGGGGAACCGGACAGCATTTGCCAGGGCCAGCTGGTCTGCCCGGAACCGGCGGACTCCGGCAGCCTGAGCACCATCACCGCGATCGCCGCCAGCGCGGCCATCAGCCCGAGGCCGGTCACGGCCGTGCGGTGCTGACGCCAGCTATTCCAGAACAGCTGCCGCCATAGAGCCGGGGTCGTGGTCGGCCCGGTCCGCGCTGCCTGGCCGGCCGGCCGGGTCGCGGCGATCATGCGGTCACCGCGCAGCGCAGCTCAGCGATCCGAGCCCATGAAGTCATCGCTTCGATACCTCTCACTGGAAGTGCGTTCAGGGTCTGCTGTAGTCGGCGACGACCGCTCAGGTGCGGCGGCAGGCCAGCCGGACGGCTCCGAACGCAGCCGCCACGGCAAGCATGATCAGCAGCAGCGCGGCGGCGCCCTGGAAGAGCCAGTACCTGCTGGCGGGCTGGTAGCCGATCCAGTACCTGATGTGCCGGGCGGCCAGCCACTGCCTGAGCAGCGCCGGTCTGGGCGCGACCCGCACCGGGATCTGGTTGAGCATCCGCTGCGCCGCCAGGACGGACAGGCGATGACCGCCAGGCCCGGTGAACCAGCCGCCGACCTGCACGCTGCCGCCAGGGCCAGGCCAGCCTTCCGGGTAGGCATTGACCTCGTTGACCGTCCGGCGCAGGGCGGGCCAGGCGACGGCCGGCACCTCGCTGCGGGCTTCGAAGAAACGGAGCTGACCGACCAGCGGCGTGGCGGGCGCGGCTGCCGGGGCGATGCTCAGGAGCCGCCCGGTCAGCGTGGCCGACTGCTGGAGGACGGCGAAGCCGGTGCCCAGCACGGCGATCGCGATCACGGCGGCCAGGGTGGCGGCCATGGCCGGGACGGTGCGCCTGATCGCGGCGCCGGCCAGCGCGCCGAGGCTGAAGTCCAGCAGCGCCCAGGCGGGCAGCATCGCCGCGGTGATGTTGAAGTAGTCCGGCCACCAGAAGCTGATCCCGCTGTCGGGGCTGAGTGCGATCCGGTGGAAGGGCTGCAGGCACCACATGGCAAGCAGTCCGAGCAGGCAGCTTCCGAGCGCTACTACGGCTCCGATGATCAGCAGCGTGATGGCCAGTTGCCGGCGCAGGCGCACGCCCTGGGTCTGGGCGAGCCGGAACGTGCCGTTCTCGAACTCGCGCGCGATCAGCGGCGCGCCGGCGAAGACGCCGACCAGGCCGGGCAGCACCACCATGCCAGGAAAGCTCGTCACCCACTCGGCGCCGGTACCCATCTGGTTGAGCAGCCGCGCGCAGCCCGGGTGCCGCTGCGTCACGCAGCGGTGTGCCAGGTACTGCGCATAGGTCGCGTGCAGCGGCAGTCCGGTCAGGATCAGCCGGATCGCGAAGAACGCGAAGACTGCGCCGAGGCCGATCAGGGCGAGCCGGTGCTGATGCCAGGTGTTCCAGGCCAAGCCGGAGCGCCGGGGCCGCCGTCCTGTCGCGGGATCAGCTGAGATGGTCAGCGATGTCATTGTCGGATGCCTTTCAGGCCGCGCGGCGGCGGACGATGGCGACGGTGGCGGCGACGAGGAGCAGCGACAAGACGGTCAGCCAGCCGAACTCGATGAGCTGGAACAGGCCGTACCGGCTCGCGGGCTGATACACCGTCCACGTCGTGATGTGGTGCAGGGTGTACCACGCCTGCGAGTGCTGTAGCTGGCCCTGGGTGAGCAGCCGGCCGTCCGGCCAGCCAGGACCCGAGTCGAGATAGTACGGACCCGGGCCGCGCCCGGCGGACCAGTAGACACCGTAGGAAGCACCGGGCGATCCGGCGATCGTGTTCATTCGGTGCAGCGGCGCAAGGTAGTACGGCCGCAGGAAGTGGGTCGTGAAGTTCAGGGCCGCTCCGTAGCAGAGAAGGGTGACCGCCATCGCGGGAACGGTCCGCCGGAGCACCGCGCCGACCAGCACGCCCAGCGTGAAGGCCAGCACGGTCCAGCCGGCCAGCGGCAGCGGGTTCACGTAGAACCGCTCGCCCGACCAGTCGTCAGTGCCGGGACGAAGCGGGCTGATCCACCAGCGGAACTCCAGCCCCAGCGAGGCCGCCGCGAGCCCGAGCACGGCGGCCAGCGGGATGACCCTGGCCAGCAGCCAGCGGGTCCGGCCGGTCCCCTGCGTCCAGGCCAGCGCTGTCGTGCCGGCCTCGGCCTCGCGGGCCAGCAGCGGAGCACCGAGGAATGCCCCGGCCGCCAAGGGCAGCAGCTGTACCAGGCCGTTGGAGGAGAGCAGCGCCAGGAAGTGATGCGGTGAGCCGGCCAGCCAGGCCGCTCCGTGCCGGCCCGCGGCTCGGTGCGCCCAGCTGCCGCTGACCGCCATCACGAGCGCCGTCAGTACGACCAGGAGGCTCGTGCCGATCAGGGCGGTCCGGTGCTGGCGCCAGGTTGCCCAGGTCAGCCGCCGCCATGGCACGCTCACCGGAGTTGTCAGTGCGACCATGTGCTGCTGCCTCTCGCGGCGGTCAGGCTGAGCGCCGGCGGATGATGAGCGCGGTGGCGGCGACTAGAACCACCGACAGCGCGATCAGCCAGCCGAACTCGATGTACCGGAATAGCCCGTACCGGGTGGCAGGCTGGTAGGTCAGCCACATCTGGATGTGGTGCAGCCGATACCACGACCCTGGGTGCACGGAATATGGCGGCAGCGGGCGGCCATTCGGCCAGGTGAGCTCCTGGCTGAGGACGTCAGGACCCGGTCTTCCGCCCAGGGAGTTGAGGCCGTAACCGAAGCTGTAGCCGCCGTTCGCGCCGTTCGCCGAAAATGTAACCGGCCACGTGCGGTGCAATGGCGGGAGATAGCTCGGCCGCCAGGACAGACTGGTCAGGTAGAACAGGGTCAGATAGCAGCCGAAAGTGGCGATCATCGCAGGGATTGTCCGGCGGATCACCGCACCTGCGAAGACGCCCAGCGCCAGCGCCATCACGGTCCAGCCGGCCAGCGGCAGCGAGTGCATGGTGAAACGAGCGGGGGTCAGCCATCCGCGTCCGGTGGCCGCGTCCGGTCCGATCCACCAGTTGAACTCGGCGCTGATCGCCGCCGCCGCGACGGCCAGTACCACGGCGATCGGGATCACCTGCCCGAGCAGCCACCGGGTGCGGCTGGCGCCCTGGGTCCAGGCCAGCGCGACAGTCTTGCGTTCTGCCTCGCGGGCCAGCAGCGGAGCGCCGAGGAACATCCCGGCGAGCACCGGCAGGAGCAGGCCCGCCTGAATGCCGGTCGAGAGAATGTCGACCGACGCAGCCCCGCCCGTGCCCCACTCTGGCTGACCCGAGCTACGCGGGACGGTGACCCCGCTGACGGCGTAGCCCGCCGCCGCAACCGCGAAGACGCCGAGTATGCCCAGCAGTGAGAAGCGGTGCAGCCGCCAGGTCACCCACGGCATCCGGTGCCACGGCACCGGGATCGCGCCCGGCCCGGCGCCGGGCGATGCGATCGCCGTCATGCGGACACCGCCGCGTCGCGGGCCGCCAGGTCGGGGCCGGGCAGCACACTGGCCTTCGGGTCGCGCAGGTACCCGAGCACGAGGTCCTCCAGGCTGGCGGGCTGTGACTGCCAGCCCGGCGGAGCCGGATCGGCGGGTGCCGAGGCCCGGACCAGCAGGTGCGCCTGGGCAGCTGCATGGCTGGCATGGACCACTGCGAACCGTTTCGAATCAAGGGTCATCTCGCCGCTCGGGCCGGTCAGGATGCGGTGCGCGCCGACCAGTGCGTCTACCTCGCCCGCCACCTGGAGCCTGCCGTCGTTCAGCACGACTAGGTAGTCGGCGATCCGCTCGAGCTCGGACACGACGTGGGAGGAGAACAGCACCGACAGCCCGTCCTGCGCGACCGCCGCCATCAGCGACGCCATCAGGTCATGCCGGGCAAGCGGGTCGAGGCTGGCCATCGGCTCGTCCAGGATCAGTACCTCGGGCCGCCGGGCGATCGCGATCGTCAGCGCGAGTTGCGCTCGCTGACCGCCGGACAGCTGGCGGACCTTGCGGTCGAGTGGGATGCCCAGTTCGGCGAGCCTCGCGCGGGCGCGCTCGTCGTCCCAGGTGTGGTTGAGGTTCCGCGCCAGGCGCAGCATCTCGTCCGCGGACAGGTGCCCGTACAGCGGCGAGTCCTGTGCCACGAAGCCGATCCTGGCCCTCGCGCGGTCAGAGCCCGGGCGCTCGCCGTCCAGGACGCTGATCTGGCCCGAGGTGGGCCGCAGCAGGCCGACGGCAATGTTCAGCAGGGTTGTCTTGCCAGCGCCGTTGGGCCCCACCAGCGCGACGACGTGTCCTGCCGGGATGGCCAGGCTGCAGTCGCGCAGTGCCCAGGTACGGCGATAGCGCTTAGCCAGCCCGGAGGTCTCGATCAGGTTCACGCGACTTCTCCTGTTCTCCGGCTGGACCGGGGCAGGTGGCCGCTCGCGGCTCGGCCCTGGCCGTTCTCGCCGCGGCGCCCGTCGTCCCCGCCGCGACGCTGGCCGTGCTCGCCGCGACGCGGGGCGTCCTCGCCGCAGCGCTCAAGAAAATCCTGCAGCGAGGCCGCGAACAGTGCCGAGATCCCGTCGCCGTCAAGGCCGGCCTCGTCGGCGGAGCGCAGCCAGGCCATCAGCCCGTTGCGCAGCTGCGTTTGCTCGGCTAGGCCGACCCGGCGCAGCGTGCCGGCGATGAACGTGCCCTGGCCCGGTTTCCCGGCAGCCAGGCCGCGGTGCTCGAGCTCGCGGTACGCCTTGAGGACGGTGTTGGGATTGATGGCGAGCGACTCGACGGCTTCCTTGACGGTGGGCAGCCGGTCACCTTCCTTCAGGTAACCGAGCCGCAGCGCCTGCTCTACCTGGTGGACGAGCTGCAGATAGGTCGGGACTCCCGAGCCAGGGTCGAGCCGGAACCCGATCGGCGACCCGGTGGCAGCTGCGGCTGCGGCGGCAGCTCCGCCCGTGGCGGCCGCCTCATCCCGCCCGCCGCCGTCTGTCGGTTTATCTATAGTCATAGATAAACCGTAGAACTTACTGTGCGCCTTCGTCAAGCTCCGCGGCAAGTGCCGCGGGCCCGGTCAGGCGGCGAGAGCGGCCATCAGTCCCCCGATGAGCCGCCGGAGTTCGGCACCGCCGGGATCGTGAGTCGGATTGACCTCGGTCAGTACCAGCCCGCCAAACGACGGGTGCTGGAGCAAGACGCGCAGGCACGCCACGACGTGATCGAGCTGGACTCCCGAGCCATAGTGCGGGAAGTTGCCGAGCGGCAGGTCGGCCGAATCCACGACGTCGACATCACCATCGTCCGCAGACGACTGCCACTGGGCTTTCTATGACCGCTCGCCCACGTCGAGCGGATGCTGGTGCAGCATGGCCGTCTGCGGTTCCCGTGCCAAGTCCCGCGCCTACCGCCGTCGAGCCGCAAGCCGATCATGATCACGTCGATCTTTCAGCCGCAGGCGTCGACGAGTCTCCGTGATCATGAGTCGCCGTGCGGCGGCAGGTCGAGTTGCTTGCGGATCTCCTGCTGGATCTGCTCCCTGGCGGGCGTGGCGTCGATGGTGACCACGTATTCCTTGCGCCGGAAGATCGCCAGCACCGGGTTGGTCTTCTCGTGGTACTCGCGC
>DASWAA010000033.1:0-16546 GCA_036391385.1 Streptosporangiaceae bacterium | reverse complement strand
TGATCGTGAGCGGGCCGACGCAGAACACCAGCGACGCGGTGACGAATCCCTCGATGTAGCGCTCGCGCTCGGCGAGTCCGCGGCCGGCTGCCCGGCCACCCCGGGCGGCACTGGCAGGTCCGGTGGCAGCGTCGCCCGAATCGCCGACGCCGTCGACGGTCCACCCGCCGCCGCCGTCGACGGTGCCCCCGACGGCCCCTTCGACGGCCCCTTCGACGGTTCCTTCCACGAGGCCCTCGGCCAGCCCGCCCTCGGGCACGACGTCGCGAACCGGAGCCGCCCGGCCCGCGCGGCCCGAGCGGGTCAGCCGCCGCTGCAGCACGGCCCCGGCGCCGTTGAGCCGGTCCTCGATCCGCAGCGCGGACCCGGCTATGCCGCCGAGCAGGATCGCCCCGAGCACGATCAGGACCGGAGCGGACGACCCGACCGCCTGGCGCAGCGAGGGGTCGAGCACGCTCGCCCCGTCGAGCACGGCCACCATCAGCGCCACCAGGCCGACTCCGTCGGTGACCACGTCCCTGGTCCGCAGCGGCAGCCGGTCACCGATCAGCACGCCGATCGAAGAGCCAGCCAGGACCGTCGCCACGTTGAGCAGCGTGCCGAGACCGCGCATCAGCGGTTGCCGGGGACCGCGTCCCGCAGGAGGCAGCTCAGCCTGGCCGTACAGACCCGGCGGCCGCGGTCGTCGGTGATCACGATGTCGTAGGTCGCGAGCGTCTGTCCCGCGTGTACCTGGGTGGCGACGCCGGTCACCTCGCCAGCCGAGACGGCCCGGTGGTGGGTGGCGTTGATCTCGATGCCGACGGTGAACTTGCCGGGGCCGGCGTGCAGCGCCGCACCCCACGAGCCGATGGTCTCGGCGAGCACGCAGGATGCGCCTCCGTGCAGCAGCCCGTAGGGCTGGGTGTTGCCCTCCACCGGCATCGTTGCCACGACTCGCTTCGGCGTCGCCTCGGTGATCTTGATCCCCATCCGCTGCACGAGCGTCTGCGCGTGCGCCAGGTTCGGGTCGTTCAGCTTCGCTCGCTGGTCCGCCTCGTCCGCCACCGCCACCTCCGAGTTACCTCGCTCGCGCCTGCCCGGCGCAAGTCGCAGCCTAGGATTGCGGGGTGGCTGCGAAAAACCCGACCCCGTCACCGGACGGCTCGCCCGGCGGTGCGGGCAACGACCTGCTGCTCCTGCTCGACGGGCACTCGCTCGCCTATCGCGCGTTCTTCGCGCTGCCACCGGAGAACTTCTCGACCACCACAGGTCAGCCCACGAACGCCGTATACGGGTTCACCGCGATGCTGATCAACGTGCTGCGGGACGAGCGGCCAACCCATGTTGCCGTGGCCTTTGACCGCAGCGAGCCGACCTTCCGGCACGAGCAGTTTGTCGAGTACAAGGCCACCCGCAAGGAGACGCCCGCCGACTTCAAGGGCCAGCTGAGCCTGATCTTCGAAGTGCTCGACGCGCTGGGCATCCCGAGGCTCTCGGCGGCCGGCTACGAGGCCGACGACATCATCGCGACCCTGGCCACGCAGGCAGCGACCGCCGGCATGAAGGTGCTGATCGTCACCGGTGACCGCGACGCCCTGCAACTGGTCAGCCACGACGTGACCGTCCTGATGACCAGGCGCGGCATCAGCGACATGACCAGGTTCACCCCGGCGGCCGTGGAGGAGAAGTACGGCCTGACCCCGGCCCAGTACCCGGACTTCGCCGCGCTGCGCGGCGACCCGAGCGACAACCTGCCCGGCATCCCCGGAGTGGGGGAGAAGACCGCCGCGAAGTGGATCTCCGAGTACGGCTCCCTCGACGCGCTGGTCGACAAGGTGGACCAGGTCAAGGGCCGGGCGGGGGACAACCTGCGCGAGCACCTGGCCAGCGTGCTGCGCAACAGGCAGCTGACCGAACTGAGCCGGAGCGTCCCGCTCGACGCCGGCCCGGGCGACCTGGATCCCGTGCCCTGGGACCGGGACAAGATCCACCAGCTCTTCGACACGCTGCAGTTCCGTGTGCTCAGGGACCGCCTGTACAGCACCTTGCCTAACGGGATCACCGGGGCGCTCGCCACAGCACCGGCGCCGGCCGGCGACGGCGGATTCGACGTGGACGTGGCAAGGATCGGTCCGGGCACGCTGGGCGAATGGCTTGCCGGTCATGCCAGGAACGGCCGGATCGGCCTGGCGGTCAGCGGGACATGGGCACGCGGTACCGGTGACGTCGAGGCACTGGCACTGGCCAGGGCCGTCGCGGACGGCCCGGGCCCGGCGGCCTTCATCGACCCGGTGACGCTCACGCCGGCCGACGAGCAGGCACTGGCCGGCTGGCTGGCCGACGAGTCGGCGCCCAAGGCGCTGCACGACGCCAAGGGACCGATGCACGCGCTTGCGGCCAGGGGCCTGGACCTGCGCGGACTGACCAGCGACACGGCGCTGGCCGCCTATCTGGCGCTGCCCGGCCAGCGCACCTTCGACCTGGCCGATCTCGCGCTCCGCTACACCAGGCGGGAGCTGCATGCCGACGTGGCGGTCTCTGGCCAGCTGACCCTGGACATGCCGGCCGAGGCGGAGACCGGGCGGGCACTGGCGCAGCGGGCGCTCGCCACGGCCGAGCTGGCCGACGCCCTCGACGCGGACCTGGCCAGGCGCGGTGCCACGGCCCTGCTCGCCGAGGTCGAGCTGCCGCTGGTCAGTGTCCTGGCCGCGATGGAGCGCGCGGGCATCGCCGCCGATGTTCACCACTTCGCCGAGATGTCGGCGAGCCTGGCCGGCGAGGTCAAGGCCGCCGAGCAGGGCGCTTTCGCGGCGACCGGGCACGAGTTCAACCTTGGCTCGCCCAAGCAGCTGCAGGAAGTGCTCTTCACCGAGCTCGGGCTGCCCAAGACCAAGCGGATCAAGACCGGCTACACGACCGATTCCGAGGCGCTGACAGGCCTGCTCGCGCAGACGCAGCATCCGGTACTCGAGCACCTGCTGCGACATCGTGACGTCGCCAGGCTCAAGAGCATCGTTGACTCGCTGATCCCGATGGCAGGCCAGGACGGCCGGATCCACACCACCTACAACCAGATGATCGCGGCGACCGGCCGCCTGTCATCGACCGACCCGAACCTGCAGAACATCCCGATCAGGACCGAGGAGGGCAGGCGGATCAGGCAGGGGTTCGTCGTCGGTACCGGCTACGAGTGCCTGCTGACCGCTGACTACAGCCAGATCGAGCTGCGCATCATGGCCCACCTGTCCGGCGACAAGGCACTGGCCGCCGCGTTCTCGTCAGGGCACGACTTCCATGCGGCCACGGCGTCTCGCGTGTTCAGCGTTCCGGCCGAGGAGGTGACCGGCGAGCTGCGGGCCAAGATCAAGGCGATGAACTACGGCCTCGCCTACGGCCTGTCGGTCTACGGGCTGTCGCAGCAGCTGCGGGTGCCGGCCGAGGAGGCCCGCGGCTACATGGACGAGTACTTCTCGGTCTTCGGCGGTGTGCGCGACTACCTGCAGGAGGTGGTGGCCAGGGCCCGCCAGGACGGGTACACCGAGACGATTCTGGGCCGCCGCCGCTACCTGCCCGACCTGACCTCGGACAACAGGCAGCGCCGGGAGATGGCCGAGCGGATGGCGCTGAACGCGCCGATCCAGGGATCAGCGGCCGACATCATCAAGGTCGCCATGCTGCGGGCGGACTCCGAGCTCCGCCGTCAGGGGCTGCGCTCCCGCATGCTGCTGCAGGTGCACGACGAGCTGCTGTTCGAGGTCGCGCCCGGAGAGCTTGGCGGCCTGCGCGAGCTGGTTAACGGCGCGATGTGCGGTGCGTTCGAGCTGACCGTTCCGCTCGACGTGTCCATGGGCACCGGCCGAAGCTGGGCCGAGGCCGCGCACTGACGCACCGACGTCAACCTCGGCCTCGAATTCCATCACCGGAGCCAGCGCCTGGGTAGCGGCGATCATCATGATGGCGCTCGCCGAGGTCCTGGCCAGGACGATCGTGCTGGGACTGCGGGCCCGCGCCTTGTCGGCCGCGACACCCGTGCGGATACTGGCATGACCGGCCTGGCCGGGCTCGGAGGCGGGCCGGTCAGGCGGCCATCGTGCCGGTCATGGTGTCGGCCGCAATTGACCCGCCGCCCGCGCTCTCATATGCTGATCGATGCGTTGTGATCTCTTGCAGTCCGCCATGGTCAGGCGGCCCTCACGGGCGGCCTGAAGCGCGGCCGGTGTTCCTGACCAGGCACTCCAGCCATATGTCGGATTCCGCGCATCGCGCAAGCCAAGCCAAACTAATCCCTGTCCGTATCCGGAGCCCACTTACACATGACGACGAGCAGCACCCAGGCCACCTCCACTCCTCAGGTAGCCGTCAACGACATCGGTTCGGAGGAGGCCTTCCTCGCCGCGATCGACGAAACTATCAAGTACTTCAACGACGGCGACATTGTCGACGGGACCGTCGTCAAGGTCGATCGGGACGAGGTTCTGCTCGACATCGGCTACAAGACCGAGGGAGTCATTCCCTCGCGTGAGCTGTCGATCAAGCATGACGTCGACCCCAATGACGTGGTCAAGACCGGCGACCACATCGAGGCCCTCGTCCTCCAGAAGGAGGACAAGGAAGGCCGGCTGATCCTGTCCAAGAAGCGCGCGCAGTACGAGCGGGCGTGGGGGACGATCGAGAAGATCAAGGACGAGGACGGCGTCGTCACCGGGACGGTCATCGAGGTCGTCAAGGGCGGCCTGATCCTGGACATCGGCCTGCGCGGCTTCCTGCCGGCGTCACTGGTTGAGATGCGCCGGGTCCGCGACCTGCAGCCGTATGTGGGCAAGGAGATCGAGGCCAAGATCATCGAGCTGGACAAGAACCGCAACAACGTGGTTCTGTCCCGCCGTGCGTGGCTGGAGCAGACCCAGTCCGAGGTCCGCCAGAACTTCCTGAACACGCTGCAGAAGGGCCAGATCCGCAAGGGTGTCGTGTCCTCGATCGTGAACTTCGGCGCGTTCGTCGACCTCGGCGGCGTCGACGGCCTGGTGCACGTCTCGGAGCTGTCCTGGAAGCACATCGACCACCCGGGCGAGGTTGTCGAGGTCGGCCAGGAGGTCACCGTCGAGGTCCTCGACGTGGACATGGACCGCGAGCGGGTCTCGCTGTCGCTCAAGTCGACGCAGGAAGACCCGTGGCAGCAGTTCGCCCGGATGCACCAGATCGGCCAGGTCGTACCGGGCCGGGTCACCAAGCTGGTTCCGTTCGGCGCATTCGTCCGCGTCGAGGAGGGCATCGAGGGCCTGGTCCACATCTCCGAGCTTGCCGACCGGCATGTCGAGATCCCCGAGCAGGTCGTCCAGGTTGGCGACGAGATCTTCGTGAAGATCATCGACATCGACCTCGACCGGCGCCGGATCAGCCTGTCGCTCAAGCAGGCCAACGAGGGTGCCAGCGAGATCAGCGTCGAGGACTTCGACCCGACGCTGTACGGCATGCCGGCTACCTACGACGAGCAGGGCAACTACGTCTACCCGGACGGCTTCGACCCCGAGTCGGGCGAGTGGCTCGAGGGCTACGACGCCCAGCGCGAGGAGTGGGAGCGCCAGTACGCCGAGGCCCGTGCTCGTTTCGAGGCGCACCAGCGCCAGGTCGCCGAGGCCCGCAGCAAGTCCGAGGGCGAGGAAGGCGAGGAAGAGGACGCCGGCGCGCACACCTCGGGCCGGGAGGAGAGCTCGGGCGGCGCGCTGGCGTCGGACGAGGCACTCGCCGCCCTGCGGGAGAAGCTCTCCGGCGGGCGTAACTAGCGCCAGGTCATAGTTCGCAGCGATCGTGGTGGGCACCGCGGATGACGCGGTCGCCCACCACGATCGTTATGTAGCGCGATTCGCGCTGAGCCGCACGGAGAGGCGGTCCGCATGCTCAGGGTCGGGCTGACCGGCGGTATCGGGGCCGGCAAGAGCGAGGTCTCGCGCCGCCTGGCGGCGGCGGGGGCGGTGCTGATCGATGCGGATGCCATTGCCCGCGAGGTAGTCGCACCGGGGACGACTGGGCTGGCCGACGTGATCGCGGCGTTCGGTACGGACGTGCAGCTCCCCGAAGGCGGCCTGGACCGCGAGCGGCTCGGCGTGATCGTCTTCGCCGACCCGGCCAAGCTCGCCCGGCTGAACGCCATCGTGCACCCGCTGGTCGGCCAGCGAATGGCCGAACTTGAAGAGGCGGCGGCTCCAGATGCGGTCGTCGTCCACGACGTGCCGCTGATCGCCGAGAACCACATGGCGTCCGCGTACGACCTCGTGGTCGTGGTCGATGTCCCGCCGGAGGTGCAGGTCGACCGCCTCGTCCGGTACCGGAAGATGGACGCCGACCAGGCGCGCGCCCGGATGGCGGTGCAGGCGAGCAGGGAGCAGCGGCTCGCCATCGCGGATCTGGTGATCGACAATTCCGGCTCGCTGGCGGACCTGGACCGGCAGGTCGCCGCGATCTGGGCGGAGCTGAGGCAGCGGGCGGGACTGAGCGGCCCAGGCGGCTGACGGCTGCTGACCACGGCCGCGTACGCCCGACACCAGCATGACAGCGTCACCGGGCGACCGCGCCAGCGGGCCGCGCTGGCTATCGTGGGCAGTAGCTGACCGCCGGTGTGCCCCCTACTACGCCGGGCGGCCGGACATGACCTGGTAGTAGGGCCCGGACTTCCGGTTCCAGATCAGGATCACAGCTCCAAGGCCGACGAGCCAGGTGACGATTGTGATCAGGAAGCTGATGCTCGCGGTCCCCCGGAGCACCAGCAACAGCGTGAACAGCGTGAAGAGGCCGAAGAAAACCGTCGAGACTATTCGCGCCCAGTATTTCCCGCGTCGGTTCGCCCAGGCCATCCAGACCCACAGCGCGATGAAGACGATTGTGAAGATGATCGCTACCGCTACGTAAGCCGTGATGAAGGTACTGATCGCATGCGCTGTCAGCTTTCCGGAGGGGCCGACCAACATCGTCCCGGTCGTCCCGGACGTGCGGAACGTCCCGGTCTGCAGCGCATGGCGGACCGAGCCGATCATCGACAGTGTCGTGACCAGCCAGACGACTGACAGTGCCGCGCCGGCGTACATGAGCCGGACCGCGTTGAGCACAGTCGGCGGCGGAGCCTGCGGTGCGGGGAGCGGAGGCTGGCCCGCCGAGGGGTACGAAGGATACATCGATCTCTTCCTATGCAAGCAGGTGCCGGTTAGCCGACCTTAAACGTACTCCGCTCGCGCCCAGAACACGCGTCATGGCAGCCCAGGCTGTCAGAGCCTGCACCTACAGTGGAACGGTGCGAGTTCAGGAGCTGACATGCGCCCGGTGACCGACCTTCAGCGGCGGGTCGCGCCCTTCGAGGTCGTGACGGACATGAGGCCCGCCGGCGATCAGCCCGCGGCGATCGCCGAGATGGAGAAGCGGATCAGGGCCGGGCTGGCCCACACCGTGCTGCTCGGCGCGACCGGCACTGGCAAGACGGCGACCGTCGCCTGGCTGGCCGAGCGGCTGCAGCGCCCGATGCTGGTCATGCTGCCCAATAAGACCCTTGCCGCGCAGTTCGCTAATGAATTGCGGGAAATGCTCCCTAACAATGCCATTGAGTACTTCGTGTCGTACTACGACTACTACCAGCCCGAAGCCTACGTGCCGCAGACCGATACCTACATCGAGAAGGATTCCTCGATCAACGACGAGGTAGAGCGGCTGCGTCACTCGGCGACCAACTCGCTGCTCACCCGCCGGGACACCATCGTGGTCGCCTCGGTGTCGTGCATCTACGGACTTGGCACCCCGCAGGAGTACGTCGACCGGATGGTGAAGCTGAAGGTCGGCGAGACGATCGAGCGGGACGCGCTGCTGCGCAAGCTGGTCGGAATGCAGTACCTGCGTAACGACATGGCATTTACCCGAGGTACCTTCCGGGTCCGCGGCGACACCATCGAGGTGATCCCGGTCTACGAGGAGCATGCCGTCCGGGTGGAGATGTTCGGTGACGAGATCGAGCGTCTGATGACCCTGCACCCGCTGACTGGCGAGGTTCTGACGACCGACGACGAGCTGTACATCTTCCCTGCGTCCCACTATGTCGCCGGTCCTGAGCGGATGGAGCGAGCGATCGGCGGCATCGAGGCCGAGCTGGCCGACCGTCTGGCCGAGCTCGAGAAGTCCGGCAAGCTGCTTGAGGCGCAGCGGCTGCGGATGCGGACCAGCTACGACGTCGAGATGATGCGCCAGGTCGGCAGCTGCGCTGGCATCGAGAACTACTCCCGCCATATCGACGGTCGGGAGGCGGGCAGCGCGCCGAACACTCTGCTCGACTACTTCCCCGAGGACTTCGTGCTCGTGATCGACGAATCGCACGTCACCGTGCCGCAGATCGGCGCGATGTACGAAGGTGACGTCTCGCGCAAGCGCGTCCTGGTCGAGCACGGGTTCCGGCTGCCGAGTGCCATCGACAACAGGCCGCTGACCTGGGAGGAGTTCTGCGACCGGATCGGCCAGACGCTGTACCTGTCGGCCACGCCCGGGCCGTACGAGCTGCAGCGGGTCGGCGGTGACGTGATCGAGCAGGTCATCCGGCCGACCGGCCTGATCGACCCCGAGGTGATCATCAAGCCGACCAAGGGCCAGATCGACGACCTCGTGCACGAGATCAAGCTCCGGGCCGACCGTTCTGAGCGGGTGCTCGTGACGACCCTGACCAAGAAGATGTCCGAGGACCTGACCGACTACCTGCTGGAGCTTGCCATCAGGGCCAGGTACCTGCACAGCGAGGTGGACACGCTGCGCAGGGTCGAGCTGCTGCGCGAGCTCCGGATGGGCGAGTACGACGTCCTCGTCGGCATCAACCTGCTGCGCGAGGGCCTGGACCTGCCCGAGGTCTCGCTGGTGGCGATACTCGACGCGGACAAGGAAGGCTTCCTGCGGTCAGGGACGTCCCTGATCCAGACCATCGGCCGGGCGGCGCGCAATGTCTCCGGCCAGGTGCACATGTACGCGGACAAGATCACGCCGTCCATGAGCAAGGCGATCGACGAGACGAACCGGCGGCGGGCGAAGCAGATCGCCTACAACCTCGAGCGGGGTGTGGACCCGCAGCCGCTGCGCAAGCGGATCGCGGACATCACCGACCAGCTAGCCCGCGAGGACGCCGACACCGAGAAGCTGCTTGGCGGATCCGGGCGGCGGCAGAGCCGGGGCAAGGCGCCGGTTCCGGGTATGGCAGCGCGGGCCAGGGCAGCGGCAAGCGCCGGCGGCGTGCGCGACGCCGAGCCCGAGCTCGGTCGGGGCGGTGCGGCTCGTGAAGACCTGATCGCGCTGATCACGGCGCTGACCGACCAGATGCACGCGGCAGCGGCGGAGCTGCAGTTCGAGCTCGCCGCTCGATTCAGGGACGAGGTCAGGGAGCTCAAGCAGGAGTTGCGCGGCATGCAGGCGGCGGGAGTCTGATCCGCGCCGGAGGCGATCCCTTCGCCGGGGTGCGGCGAACGTCACGGAGCGTAACAGTGCAGTTCCGGAACCGGATGATCAGCCGGGCTTGTCTCGGCGTAAGGTCGTCATTGTGCTCGTGAGCCTGCTGGCCGCGCTGGTAGCAGCCATTTGTTACGGCTTCGGGGCGGTGATGCAGGCGATCGCTGTCCGCGCGTCGTCGCGCCGTCCTGTGCTCGCGGCGGGCGGCGCGAGCGGCGGGGTCGATCCGGGACTGATCATCAGGATGCTGCGGCAGTGGCCGTTCATCGTCAGCCTCGTGATCGACATGTTCGGTTTCGTCTGCCAGCTCATCGCACTGAGGCGGCTGCCGCTGTTCGAGGTCCAGGTCATCATAGCGGCCAACCTCGCCGTGACAGCCGTTGCCGCTTCCTGGCTCATGCACACGGTGCTGACCTGGCGTGAGTGGACGTCCGTGATGGCGGTGGTGATCGGCGTCGGGCTGCTCGGCTCGTCGGCGGGAGCGGAGGGCGCCGCGCGCGTCGGCCTGGACTTCCAGCTGGCGCTGATGGCCGCGCTGGCGGCGATCGCGCTGGGTGGCGTTGCCGCCGCCCGGCTACCTGGCCCGGTAAGGACACCAATTCTCGGTGCCATCGCAGGCCTTGGATACGGCGTGCTCGCCGTCTGCGCGCGCATCCTGCCGGGCTTTGCCCCGAGCCAATTGGTGCGATCGCCGGCCGCGTACACGCTGGCAGCGGCCGGCATCATCTCGTTCATGCTCTACGCTTCGGCGCTGGAGAGCGGCAGCGTCACGGTCGCCACTGCTGCGGTGATCCTCGCCGAGACCGTGCCGCCCGCGATCGTGGGCGTGCTCCTGCTCGGGGACAGCACCCGGCGCGGGATGACCGGCGTGGCCGTCGCGGGCTTCTTGCTCGCGCTAGTCAGCGCGGTCGCGCTGGCGCGATTCGGCGAAGCCGGGAGCGGCGAGGCGACGGCAGCGCAGCCAGTGCCGCGCACCCGGTCGACCCGCGAGAACGTTGGAGCCCGGGACAGGCTAGGCACCAGGGACGGGCCAGGTACCCGCGAGGGGCTAGGCACCAGGGACAGGCTAGGCATCCGCGACGGACCAGATACCCAGGACGGCCGAGCAGCCCAGGACGGCCGAGCAGCCCAGGACGACATGGACAGCTCCGCGCGACCTCAGCCAGAACTGCCGACCGGGCGGAACACCGGATAGCTCGCACCCTCTGCTGGATGGACGAACTCGGCGGTCACCGGCTGTCCGGCCCGAAGGGCGGCAAGGTCCGCCGGATCGGCCAGCCGCAGCCCGGTGGACAGCCAGGGTCCCTCGGCAAGCTCGACCAGCGCCGGGATGGCGACCGGGCCGTCCCCGCGCGGATGCACGATCGCCCAGCTCACGAGAGTCCCGCGTCCGGCCGTTACAGCCCAGGAGACCCCGCCGTCGTCGCCGCATCGCGGGCAGCCGCTGGCGGCCGGGGCCAGCCATTCCGAGCAGCCGTCGCAGCGCTTGATCATCAGCTCGTTCCTGGCGGCGGCGGTGAAGAACGGCTCACTGCGCGGATCCGGCCGGACGATGCCGACGCTCCCGGGCTCGGGCAGCCGCACGGCCGCTGGCCGCTCGCTCGGCGCCTCTGCGCGACCGTCGAGGTCCGTGCCACCAGCCTGACCCGCTACGCCGGCCGGACCTGAGGCCGCCCCGGCCCCGCGATCCTGTCCGGGAGCCTGACCGCCGCGACCGGACCTGCTTGACCGGCCCCCGCTCGCGCCGGCCTGGTGCGGGCTGAGCACGAGCGTCCCGTGATGGGAGAGAATGCCGCCGTTACCGCTGACGAGGATCAGGTCGGTGGCAGGCGACTGGCGGTCGCCGCCGTCCCCGCGAGCCTGGATGATCGCCTCGGACAACGGGGTGAACCCCCACATGTAGTACCCCGAGAGCTGGCCGCCTCCGGTGTTGACCGGCAGCGATCCGCCCGGCGCGAGCGCGCCGCTCGCCGCGAACGGCCCGCCCTCTCCCTTGGCGCAGAATCCGTAGTCTTCCAGCGTCACCAGCACCGTGAAGGTGTAGCAGTCGTAGATCTGGCACATGGTGATCTCGGCTGGGCCGATCCCGGCCATGCCCATCGCAGCGCGCCCTGCCTGGACGGCGCCGGTGACGAGGCCGAAGTCGCTGCCTGCGGCCATCGGCATGCCGGGATGCCCCTGCCCCCAGCCCCAGACGTGCACGGGTGGCCTGGGCCCGCGCCCGGCCGCCTCCGCTGTGGTCACGATGATCGCGATCGCCCCGTTGGTCACCAGGGAGCAGTCGAGCAGGTGCAGGGGCTCGGCCACCCAGCGCGAGCCCTGATGATCGGCCAGCGCGATCGGGTCGCGGAAGGCGGCGACCGGGTTGCCCGCCGCCCACTGCCGCTGCGCGACAGCGATCGCGCCGAGCTGCTCGGAGGTCGTCCCGTACTTCTGCATATGCCGCCGGGCAGCGAGCGCGTAGTAGACGGTGACGCTGCTGAAGCCATAGCCGGCGGCAAGCCCGGGCAGACCATGCCGCTCCGGCGGCCCCGCCGCATCGCCTGACCCGCCGAAGCCGCCGAACGCGCTGCCCGCCGGAGCACCCTCGCGCAGCGGAGTATCGGCGAACACGCAGGCGACCGCCCGCGCTGCGCCGCTTGTCACGGCGAGGGCGGCGGTCTGCACGGCTACTGTCGCCGACGCGCCGAAGCTGTTGATCACCGCGAGCATGGACAGGTCTCGCATGCCCAGCTGTCCCGCCAGCCCGAGGTCAAGCCCGCCGGTGATGCCGGGGCAGATCAGCAGCCCGTCGAGGTCGGCGATCGCCAGGCCCGCGTCGGCGGCGGCCAGCCGCACCGCGCTGGCAGCGAGCGACCGGGGGCTCGATCCGTAAACCCGGCCGAGGCTGGTCATGCCGAGCCCGCTGATCGCCGCGCCGGACGATGTTCTGCTCACTGACGCCTGGCCTCCCCGTCCGGCGCCCGGCCGCCGGGGCGCACTACAGACTTACCATATTTAACGGGACTCACCCGGCAATCTCACCGCGGGGCCGGCCGGTGACGACGCTCGCGGATGAGGTAACCCGAACTGGCCCAGTGTCGCCGCAGCTTGCCGGGGCCGGCTCCTGATATTCTGAGACCCCGTGGACCGGCGGGCAGCACCGTCGGCACTGACCACGGGAGCCCACTTGGCGACGTCAGCGCATACCCCACGACCAGCCGTCACCAGGCACGTCTTCGTCACCGGAGGCGTCGCTTCCAGCCTCGGCAAGGGACTCACCGCGTCCAGCCTTGGCCGCCTGCTGAAGATGCGCGGCCTGCGGGTCAGCATGCAGAAGCTCGATCCCTACCTCAACGTCGATCCTGGCACGATGAACCCGTTCCAGCACGGCGAGGTCTTCGTCACCGACGACGGCACCGAGACCGATCTCGATGTCGGCCACTACGAGCGGTTCCTCGACACCAGGCTGCCCGGCTCGTCGAACGTCACGACCGGCCAGATCTACTCCAGCGTGATCGCCAAGGAACGCCGCGGCGACTACCTGGGCGACACGGTCCAGGTGATCCCGCACATCACCAACGAGATCAAGAGCCGCATCATCGACATGGGCGGACCGGAGACCGACGTGGTGATCACCGAGGTGGGCGGGACGGTCGGCGACATCGAGTCGCTGCCGTTCCTTGAGGCCATCAGGCAGATCAGGCACGAGATCGGCCGGGACAGGTGCTTCTTCCTGCACGTCTCGCTGCTGCCCTACATCGGGCCGTCCGGCGAGCTGAAGACCAAGCCGACCCAGCACTCTGTCGCCGCGCTGCGCAGCATCGGCATCCAGCCCGACGCCATCGTGTGCCGGTCGGATCGCCCGATCAGCGGCGGGCTGAAGCGCAAGATCAGCCTCATGTGCGACGTCGATGAGGAGGCCGTGGTCTCGGCTCCGGACGCGTCCTCGATCTACGACATCCCGAAGGTCCTGCACTCCGAGGGCCTGGACGTCTACGCGGTCAGGCGGCTCGGCCTGCCGTTCCGCGACGTGGAGTGGAGCGACTGGGACGAACTGCTCGGCCGGGTGCACCGGCCCGCGAGGAGCGTCACGATCGCGCTGGTCGGCAAGTACATCGACCTGCCCGACGCCTACCTGTCGCCGGCCGAGGCGCTGCGAGCCGGGGGATTCGGCAACGACGCGCGGGTCAACATCCGCTGGGTGCCGAGCGATGACTGCCAGACCCCGGAAGGGGCGGCGCGGCACCTGGACGGCGTCGACGGGATCCTTGTTCCCGGCGGCTTCGGCGTCCGCGGCATCGAGGGCAAGATCGGCGCGGTACGGCACGCCAGGATCAGCAAGATCCCGATCCTGGGCCTGTGCCTCGGGCTGCAGTGCATGGCGATCGAGATCGGCCGGAATCTGGCCGGCCTGGAGAACGCCAACAGCGCGGAGTTCGACCCGGAGACACCGCACCCGGTCGTGGCGACCATGGCCGACCAGGAAGACGTCGTGGCCGGCGAGCGGGACATGGGCGGCACGATGCGGCTGGGGCTGTACCCGGCGGTGCTGGCCGAGGGCAGTATCGTCCGTAGCCTGTACGGGTCCGACCTGGTCGAGGAACGTCACAGGCACCGGTACGAGGTGAACAACTCCTACAAGGCGACCCTGGAGGAAGCCGGCCTGGTGTGCTCGGGCATGTCGCCTGACGGGAGGCTGGTCGAGTTCGTGGAACTGCCGGACGACGTGCACCCGTTCTTCGTCGCTACCCAGGCTCATCCGGAGTTCCTCTCCCGGCCCACCCGGCCGCACCCGCTGTTCAGCGGACTGATCGCCGCCGCGCTCGAGCGGTCAAGGGCCAAGCCAGCGGGGCAGCCGGTGACCGCCGTGGGCGGGAGCCGTTCGGTCGCGACCGCATGAGCGAGGTCCCGTGGCTGTCCGATGCCGCGGAGACCTGGCCGGTAGTCGCACAGGAAGAGCTGGGCGACGGGAAAATAGTCCGGATTCGACGTGATATTGTCCGGATGCCCGATGGCCAGCACGTGGGCCGAGAGGTGGTGGAACATCCCGGAGCGGTTGCCGTCGTAGCGCTGGACGAGCAGGGCCAGGTGCTGCTGATCCGCCAGTACCGGCACCCCGTCGGCAGGCAGCTCTGGGAGATCCCGGCCGGCCTGCGCGATGTGGCGGGGGAGCCGCCGCTGGTGACGGCGAAGCGCGAACTGCTTGAGGAAGCCGGCTTCGTGGCCGCGGACTGGCAGGTGCTTGCCGACTTCTTCAGCTCGCCTGGCATAAGCGCTGAGCGGCTCCGGGTCTACCTGGCCAGGGGCCTGACACTCGTTCCCGGGGCCGAACGCGAGTACGTTCCTGATCATGAGGAGGCGCATCTGGTAGTCGAGTGGGCACCGCTGGACGTGGTGGTCGCTCGGTTCCTGGCCGGCGAGCTGCATAACGGCGTGATGGCGATCGGCGTGCTGTCGGCCTATGCCGCGAGCAAGGACGGCCTCGCGCTGCGCGATGCCGAGGCGCCCGAGCGCTGAGGCCGCCGGCGACAGCGCGAATTAGGGGGGGTACCTGGCAAGGTGCCCGCAGCAGGACTGGCATCGGTGCCAGGCTTTGAGAACAGGGAAGGACTGGTTGGCATGAAGGTCGGCGTTCCTAAGGAAGTCAAGAATCACGAATACCGGGTGGCGATCACTCCCTCAGGGGTGCATGAGCTTGTCCGGTCTGGACACGAGGTGTTCGTCCAGCAGGACGCGGGGGCCGGCTCGTCCATCCCGGACGAGGACTTCGTGGCGGCCGGAGGGCAGATCCTGCCCGCGGCCGACGACGTGTGGCAGGCCGGTGACCTGATTCTCAAGGTCAAGGAGCCGGTCGCCGAGGAGTATCACCGGATGCGCAAGGACCAGGTGCTGTTCACTTACCTGCACCTTGCCGCGTCCAAGGCCTGTACCGATGCGCTGCTCGGTGCCGGTATCACGTCGATCGCGTACGAGACCGTCCAGCTTCCCGATGGCTCACTGCCGCTCCTTGCTCCGATGTCCGAGGTTGCGGGCCGGATGGCGCCGCAGGTCGGCGCGCATCACCTGCAGCGTGACGGCGGCGGGCGCGGCGTCCTGATGGGCGGGGTCTCTGGGGTGTACGCGGCCAAGGTCGTCGTGCTCGGTGCTGGCGTGTCAGGGATGAACTCAGCGGCGATCGCACTCGGCATGCAGGCCGAGGTGCTGCTGGTGGACAAGAACGTCTCCCGGCTGCGTTCCGCCGACGCCATCTACCAGGGGCACTGCCAGACCATCGCCTCGAACACCTACGAGATCCAGCGCGCCGTGATCGATGCTGACCTGGTCATCGGCGCCGTGCTCGTGCCTGGCGCGAAGGCTCCGACGCTGATCAGCAACGAACTGGTGTCGCGGATGAAGCCCGGCTCGGTGCTCGTGGATATCTCGATCGACCAGGGCGGCTGCTTCGAGGACTCGAGGCCGACCACGCACGCCGATCCCACTTACAAGGTGCACGACTCGGTGTTCTACTGCGTCGCCAACATGCCCGGTGCGGTGCCGCACACCTCCACCTACGCGCTGACCAACGTCACGCTGCCGTACGTAATGGAGATCGCGAACCGCGGCTGGCGCGAGGCGCTGCGCAGGGATCCGTCCTTCGCGCCCGGCCTGAACACTCACGACGGTGCTGTCACCTGCCAGCCCGTCGCCGAGGCGCACGGGCTGCCGTGGACTCCGCTTGCCGAGGTTCTCAGCTGACGACAGTCGCCGCGGCGATCCGCCGCTATCTCGACCATCTCACCGTCGAGCGCGGTCTGGCCGCCCACACGATCGAGGCGTACCGCAGGGACTTGCAGCGGTACGCCTCGACCATGGCCGCGGTCGGCCGGACGGAGATCGGCGAGGTCACGACGGCGGACGTCGCGGAGTACCTCACGGTGCTCCGCGAAGGCGACGACGATCACCCGCCCCTCGCCGCGAGCTCGGCCGGCCGGGCCGTGGTGGCGGTACGCGGCTTGCATGGCTTCGCGGTCACCGAGGGCCTCGCGCCATCGGACCCGGCGCGGGCCGTGCGGCCTCCGCCTCCGCCGCGCCGCCTGCCGCGCGCGATCTCCATCCAGGACGTGGAGCGGCTGCTCCAGGT
>DASWAA010000032.1:0-7224 GCA_036391385.1 Streptosporangiaceae bacterium | reverse complement strand
GCCCGAGGCGCAGAAGATAGGCACGGTGGGCCGGCCGATCCCTGGCTGCTCGACCCGCATCGCGCCGGACGGCGAGATTCTCGTCCGGGGCCACATGGTCTTCCAGGGCTACTGGAACAACCCGGTCGCGACCAAGGAGATCATCGACCAGGACGGCTGGCTGCACACCGGAGACATCGGCGTCCTCGACGAAGCGGGGTTCCTCTCGATCACCGGACGCAAGAAGGACCTGATCATCACCGCCTCGGGCAAGAACGTCGCCCCGTCTGTACTCGAGGACCGGCTGCGCGCCCACTGGCTGGTCAGCCAGTGCATGGTCGTCGGTGACGCGAAGCCCTACATCGCGGCACTCGTCGCCCTGGACCACGAGGCATGCACGCAGTGGAAGGCGGACAACGGCAAGCCGCAGACTGCTCCGATAGCCGACCTGCAGCACGATCCGGGACTACTGGCGGAGCTTCAGGCAGCCGTCGACGAGGCCAACAAGGCGGTCTCGCGGGCCGAATCGATCAGGAAGTTCACGATCCTCGAGGAGGATTTCACCGAGGAAGGCGGCCAGCTGACGCCGACCCTGAAAGTCCGCCGCAACGTTGTCATGGAGCAGTACGCGACTCAGATCGCGTCCCTGTACGACTAGAGCCGTCTCTAGCGTCATCTTCCGATCAGGAACTGATGCACGTTGAGGTACCCGCTCTCGAAGCCTGCCTCGCAGAACGCCAGGTAGAAGTTCCAGGTCCGCCGGAAGGTCTCGTCGAAGCCGAGCTGAGCGAGAGTCGGCCAGTTCTCGTTGAACCGCCTGCGCCACAGGGCAAGGGTCGCCTGGTAATGCTCGCCGAAGGTGTAGCGGTCGAGCACGCGAAGTCCGGTTTCCCTGGCCAGGATGGCCTCGATGGCCTCGATCGACGGGATGACGCCGCCTGGGAAGATGTACTTGTCGATCCAGGTGTAGGTACTGCTGGTCTTCAGCATTCGCTCGTGCGGCATCGTCATTGCCTGCAGGCCGATCTTGCCCTGCGGCGCGAGCAGGCTGTCGAGCGTCCGGAAATAGGCGGGCCAGTAGGCAGGTCCGACCGCCTCGATCATCTCGACACTGACGATCGCGTCAAAGCCACCTGATTCGGGCACGATCTCGCGATAGTCGCAGAGTTCGATTCGAACGAGATCGGCTACGCCCGCCTTGGCTATCCGGTCACCTGCCAATTCGGCATGCTCGGCCATGTTGGTCACCGTCCGCACCCTTGCGCCGCGGCGAGCAGCCAGTACCGGCAGTTCGCCCCAGCCGGTGCCGATCTCGAGCAGCCGAGTTCCTGGTCCGACTTGCGCCAGATCCAGGAGTCGTTCCAGCTTGCGGTGCTGCGCGTCGGCCAGTGAACTGTCGGTCGCGATCACGCTCTGATCGTCACCGGTCGGGAAGATCGCGCACGAGTAGCACATCGTCTCGTCGAGGAACGCAAGGAACAACTCGTTGGGCAGTGCGTAATGATGGCGCGCGTTGCGTCGCGCTCCGTCGATCGTCTGAGCTTCGATGCCGGGCCGTCGCTTCGCGGCGCTGTGCCCGCGGAACCGTTGCAGCACTGGCGGGACGATCGCATCCACACCCGAGGCGAACACGGCGAGCAATCCCGCCAGATCGTCGCTGTCCCAGTCACCAGCCTGAAATGCCTCGCCGAAACCGATCATGCCAGCGGAGCCGAGGCGCTGGAAGAACGTCCCCGGCCGCCGCAGTGTCATCTCTGGCCAGCCCTGCGCCAGCTGATCGCCGGCCAGGCCGCCGCGGGCTCCCTGACTGGGGCTCTGCGGCATGGTGATCCTGAGCGGCAATCGTCGCTCAGCGCGCTGGGTCACGGCTTTTGCCAGCATGGCGCGGATCGGCGCCCGCGGCGGATCGGGCAGCGTTGTCTGGCGCGGCATTGGCAGAGCCTCTGCTACCAGTGCGGTCGACTCGCTGTCATCTGACATGGAGCCTCAATTCTGCACGCACACTCCAATGGAAACACATCGTGCATCGGTGCGGACAGGGTCTATGAGGAGACCTGTCGGCCGCAAATTAGCCCTATGGTTTAGGGCTCGGGAGGAGTGTTCGACGGCTGCTCTGCCATGAGCTGGCCCAGCCATTGTGCGCTGGCGCTAGCTATCCGAGGGGGGACGGCCAGCTGCTCGAGCAGTTCGGTGGCGGCGTTCATCTCGTCGGCGCGGCGCACCGCGTGCCGGACGCTGCCCTGCTCCAGCCGGTCGAGCGTGGTCGCCGAGGCGATGGTGAGCTCGTGCCGGATGTTCTCGCGCAGCCAGTCCTCGCAGCCTGCCGCGCGGGCGGCGCGCAGGGACTCGATCGCGGCGGCGGCGAGTCCCTTGTAGAAGACGCTGCGTACCAGCTTGCGGTCCGCGGCGGCGCCCGGCGGGCCGGGCAGCACGTCCACGCTGGCGCCGAGTGCGCCCAGGATCCGGGCGAACTGCCCGGCCGCCGGGCCGCAGGCCAGCATCGGCGTGCGCAGCCCGTTGCCGGGCACGGGCGACATCATGGCGACGTCGGTGAACGCGACGCCGGCGCCTTCGGCCAGAGCAGCGAGCTCGGCTTTGAGCTGCGACGACGCCGTGTTCAGGTCGGCGTAGACGGCTGAGCCGCCGATGCCCGGCAGAGCCGAGATCAGCGCATCCCTGGCCTCGTGCGCGCAGGTCAGCGAGAGCACGATGCTCGCGCCGCGGCAGGCCTCGGCGTCGCTGGAACACATGGTCACGCCGCCTGAGGCCGGCACGCGCGGGTCGAACCCTCGGACGACCGCTCCGGCCGCGCACAGGTCGGCGGCGATCAGCGAGCCTGCCTCGCCCAGGCCGAGCACGGCCACGACCAGCCCGCCTGTGCTTGCTGGCCCGCCTGTGCTTGCTGGCCCGCCTGTGCTAGCTGGCCCGCCTGTGCTTGCCGGCTCGCGTTTGCTTGCCGGCTCGCCTGCGCTCACCGGCCCGCCGCCGGGCTCGTGAGCGACCGAAGCGCCTCGATCACGCTCTGCAGGTGATCATGCATCGCCTGCTCGGCCCGGGCGGGGTCCCTCGCGGTCACGGCAGCCACGATCGCCTCGTGCTGCGGGAGCGAGACCGCTGGCCGGCCCGGCACCAGGGAGAGCGTGAACTGGTGCCGTACGGTCTGGTCGCGCAACTGGCGCAGCAGGCGCGCGGACGTCTCGTGCGCCGAGATGTCGCGGATGGCAGCGTGCAGCCAGGCGTTCAGGTCGCTGTAGCGCATCAGCTCGGACCGCTGCACAGCCGCGCGCATGTCACCGATGATCCCGCGCAGCGCCGCGGCCTGCTCCCTGGTCACCCGCCGGGCGGCCCTGGCAGCCTGGTGGCCTTCGAGCAGCCTGCGGACCTCGGTGATCTCGATCGCCTCGGCGATCGAGATCTCGCGTACCCGTGCGCCCTTGTTTCGCTCGAATTCGACAAGACCCTGTGCGGACAGTTCGGCCAGGGCAGCGCGAGCGACAAACCTGGTGGTTCCGAATCGCTCGCACAGGTCAGCCTCGACGAGCCGCTGCCCGGGCGCGAAGTCACCGCGCAGGATGGCGGCGCGCATTGCCTCGGCGACGGCCGGCCTGGGATCTGCGTGCGCGGTACCGTTCACTGGACCGGCGGGGTTCCGTGCGTGTGGAACGAGGGTATGGTGGCCAGCCCCCAGGCCTGGCCCTTCGCGCGCTCGGCCTGGGTCCAGGAGATCGGCTCCCAGTCGGGGGCGAAGATCAGCCGAGCGGTCGGGTTGCACAGCTCGATCCGGTTGCCGCCCGGCTCGTAGACGTACAGGAAGAAGGTCTGCTGTATCGCGTGCTTGTGCGGGCCGGTCTCGATGAAGACGCCCTTGTCCAGGCAGATGTCCGCGGCGCGCAGGATGTCTTCCCTGGTGTCGGTGGCGAATGCCAGGTGGTGCAGCCGCCCCGACGCCCCGGTCCAGTCGTTGGTGTAGACGAGGTCATAGGACTTCTGCTGGAAGTGCATCCACTGCGCGGAGATCGTGCCGTCGTCCAGGACGATCTGCTCGGTGACCCGCGCACCCAGCGCACCGCAGACGAACTGTCCGTTGGGCTCGGTCTGCGCTGCGAGGAAGTTGACGTGGTCAAGGCGCCGGACGCACACGCCGCGCCCGGGATAGGCCTGCGCCTGGTTCTTCAGCGCGGGCTTGAGGTCGCCTTCTGGCCGGTACCACTCCGTTTCCCAGTACAGCTCGTACTCGTGACCGTCAGGGTCGCGGAACAGGTAGGTCGGGCCGATGCCGAGATCACCGTCCCGCCAGCCGACCCCCAGGCCCGCCGCCTCGATGGCGGCCACCCGGCGAGCGAGCGCGTCCTCGCTGGCCGCGCGCAGGCCGGTCCGGCGGATGCCGGAGGTAGCCGACGCGGTCAGCTTCAGGCTGTGGTGCTCGTAGTCGTCCCAGGTCCGCAGGTAGACCGAGTCGCCGCTGGTGCCGTTCTCGGTAAGCCCGAGTACCTGAGTGAAGAACCACAGGCTCTTCTCCGGCTCGGGAGTGAGCAGCTCGGCATGGCCGAGATGAGCGACCTCGTGCAGCAGTGGCATGGCTCGTGTCCTATCTGGGCTCGGAACCGGGATCGCAGCCGGTCAGCCGGTACGCGGCCGGGTAGACCGTTCCGTCGAACAGCTTGCGGGCGGTGCGGACGACACCCGCGCTGAGCACCCGCGGCGGGTCGGCGCAGGTGTCGAGGCCGACCTCGACCTGCAGGTGCCCGGTCGGGTGCTCGACGTCGACGAGCCGGCCGGCGACGCCTGTTCCGCCACGGCTGCCGTCCGCATCGTCGAGCACGGCGAGGTCGGCGCCGACCGCGCCGGGCAGCAGCAGTGCGGTCGCGACGCTGACCGCGCCGAGCACGCCGATCGAGGTGTGCGGCCGCACCGGGATGAAGGTACGGGTGCAGATCGTTCCGCCGTCGCGCGGTGCGCTGACAAGCGTCGTCTTCGGCACCGAGAGGCCGGTCACGTCACCGAGGCCCATCAGCGTCCCAGCGGCGGTCCGCAGCACCTGGATTCGGGCCATGATGTCGGCGCTGGCGGCCAGGACCTCGGGTGACTCATATCCGGACAGGCCGAGATCGCCGGCCCGGGCGACCACCACCGGCATGCCGTTGTCGACGCAGGTCACCTCGACGCCGTCGATGACGTCCCGAATCCGGCCAGTGGGCAGCAGGCTCCCGGTCGCCGAGCCTGCCGTGTCGGCGAAGCGCAGCAGCACCGGCGCGGCGGTGCCGGGCACGCCGGCGATCGCGGTCGGCCCGGAGTAGGCCGGGACGCCGCCGGGGGTGGCGAAGGTGGCCGTGACCACGCTGGCGGAGTTCACCATCTTGATCCGGGTCGTCGTGGACTCCTGGCCGGCCGGGATCAGGCCGCGTTCCACCGCGAACGGGCCGACCCCGGCGAGGATGTTCCCGCAGTTCTGCTTGTCGGTGATCGTGGCCTGGTCGACGCCGAGTTGCAGGAAGAGGTAGTCGACGTCGGCGTCGCCGCCGGCCGACGGCGAGATCACCGCGACCTTGGAGGCCAGGGGATGGGCGCCGCCGACGCCGTCGACTTGCATCGGATCGCCGCTGCCCATCACCGCTAGCAGCAGCTCGTCTCGCTGGGCAGGGTCACCGGGCAGGTCACTGGCCAGGAAGTACAGGCCCTTGGACGTACCGCCGCGCATCAGCATGCAGCGCACGCCCGCGGTCCGCGCACCCGTCACGGCTGCTCCTTGTAGCTGGCGTAGTCGACGTACTCGACGCCCAGGTTTGCCAGCACCTGCCGCAGCCCGTACCGGTCGAGGCCAAGCTCGCCTCGCCGGAAGGCGGCGCGTGAGGCCTCCTCCTTCGCCACCCGGTCGGCGGCGGCCGCCACGGCGCGCGGGACGTCGGTCCTGGGCACGACGACCACGCCATCGTCGTCGGCGATCACCGCGTCGCCCGGCTCGACGCGCTGGCCAGCGATGCTGATGCCGACGTTCACCGCACCCGCTGTCGCCTTGACCGTGCCCTGCGCGGAGACGGCACCGCAGAACACCGGGAACCCCAGCTCGTGCAGCTCGGCGACGTCCCGCACGCCACCGGTAGTCACCAGCCCGCGCACGCCCCGCTGCCGCAGCGAGGTCGCGAGCAGCTCGCCGAACGCGCCGTCGGTGCTCGGCGAGGTCGTGGTCACTACCAGGATGTCGCCGGGCCGGCACTGCTCGACGGCCGCATGGATCATCAGGTTGTCCCCGGGCCAGCACAGCACCGTCACCGCGGTGCCGCCGGTGCGCGCGCCGAGGTGCACGGGCCTGATGCCCGGGCCGAGGTAGCCGGTGCGCCCGATCGCCTCGTGGATGGTCGCGACGCCGTAGCGCACCAGCGCGTCGACCTCGGCGATGTCGGCGCGCGGGCAGCCGGTGACGACGACGTTCCTCATTCCAGAACCCTGGCCACCTGCGGGTACACGCGCATGTAGGCCTCGGCCATGGTGCCGTGCGCCAGGCCGAGGTTGGGACCGGCGTTACGCTGCAGCTGGACGCCGCGCCGCCTGGCGAGCTCGGTGTAGTAGTCCCACATGTGCTGCTGGGCGGGCAGGCACTCCATAGCCCGGCGCTTGACGTCGAAGACCTCGGTGATGTCGAGCAGCACCTGCGGCTTGAAGTCGCACATCTCCGGCTGGTGCGGCTCGAACAGGAAGACCGGGGGAGCCCCGAGCGGCTCGCCGGGAGCCTCGTAGCCGGCCGCCTGGGCGAGCACCCGGGCCTGCAAGGCCATCCGTGCGGCGGCCGGATGGTCCTGGTTGTAGGGGTCGACCAGCGGATGGGTAAGCACCACGGCCGGGCTGACCGTGCGGAACCAGTGCACCAGCCGGTCGGTGAGCTCCGGCGATTCCGTCAGCGGGTAGTCGCCGGCGTCCAGGAACTCGATCGACGCGCCGAGCACTTCCGCTGCCCTGGTCGCCTCGTCCCGCCTGATCGCCTTGATCTCGTCCAGCCTCCTGCCCTCCCGCCAGGCCTTAGCCGACTCGCCCCGCTCGCCGAAGCTCAGGCAGAGCACGGTCGCCTGCGCGCCTCGCGAGGTGGCCAGGGCGATCGCGCCCGCGGCCCGCCAGACGAAGTCGCCCGCGTGGGCGCTGACCACCAGGACCGGCCCGCTGGCGGGCTCGGCGGTCGAGCTCACAGTGAGCCCCACACGTCCTGCGCGGTCTCGACGATCAGGCGCAGCTTCGCCCACTGCTGCTCGGCGG
>DASWAA010000031.1:0-7426 GCA_036391385.1 Streptosporangiaceae bacterium | reverse complement strand
GTCACCTACGCCAACGGTGACAAGGAGGTCCTGTACTTCAAGGACTTCAACTCCGGCGCGATGATCCAGAACATCGTGGACCGCGCGAAGAAGATGGCGATCAAGGAGTACCTGGAGACCGGGCGCAAGGGCCTGCGGGTGTCGCACCTGCTCACCGCCTGCGTGGACGAGTTCAGCGAGAACGAGGACCTGCCCAACACCACCAACCCGGACGACTGGGCCAGGATCTCGGGCAAGAAGGGCGAGCGGATCGTCTACATCCGGACCCTGGTCTCCGGCAAGAGCGGCAACGAGGCTGGCCGGTCCATCGATACCGTGGCCAACACCGGTCAGTATCTGTGACGGCCGCCCGGACCGGTGGCGGCCGCCGGGCCGGACGCGACACGGACGTGCTCCGGCGTGCTCGGCAATAGGCTCGCTTGCGGGCCGGCACTAGTCTTTGTGACATGAGCGTTCGCCGGGTGATGGGGATCGAGACCGAGTACGGAATCTCCGTGCCCGGTCAGCCAGGCGCGAACGCGATGGTCACCTCGTCGCAGGTGGTCAACGCCTACCACGCGGCGACGGCCGCGAAGGCCCGCAGGACTCGCTGGGACTTCGAGGAGGAAAACCCGCTGCGCGACGCGCGCGGGTTCGATCTATCGAGGGAGACCGCCGACGCGAGCCAGCTGACAGATGAGGATCTGGGGCTGGCGAACGTCATCCTGACCAACGGCGCCAGGCTCTACGTCGACCACGCTCACCCGGAGTACTCGGGTCCGGAGTGCACCGACCCGATGGCGGCCACGCTGTGGGACAAGGCAGGCGAGCGGGTGATGGAAGAGGCCGCGGCTCAGGCCAGTGCGCTGCCCGGGACAGCGCCCATTCAGCTCTACAAGAACAACACCGACAACAAGGGCGCTTCGTACGGCTGTCACGAGAACTACCTGATGAGCCGGTCCACGCCATTCGCCGAGATTGTCCGTCATCTGACACCGTTCTTCGTTACCAGGCAGGTCATCTGCGGTGCGGGCCGGGTCGGGCGCGGGGCCGACGGCCGCGAGGACGGATTCCAGATCAGCCAGCGCGCTGACTTCTTCGAGGTCGAGGTCGGCCTGGAGACCACGCTGAAGCGGCCGATCATCAACACCAGGGACGAGCCGCACGCGGACCCGGAGAAGTACCGGCGGCTGCACGTGATCATCGGCGACGCCAACATGAACGAGCTGTCCACCTATCTCAAGCTCGGCACCACTGCGCTCGTGCTCTCGATGATCGAGGACAGGTTCATCACCGCCGACCTGAGCATCGACGGTGCCGTGGCCGAGCTGCGGGCCGTCTCGCACGACCCGTCCTGCCGGCATCTGGTCTCGCTGCGGGATGGCCGCCGGCTGACCGCGATCCAGGTGCAGATGGAGTACCTGGAGCTGGCCCGCAAGTACACCGAGGACAGGTTCGGCTCGGAGGTCGACGAGCTCACCTGCGACGTGCTCGACCGCTGGGAGGACGTGCTGACCCGGCTGGCCGAGGAGCCGATGCAGCTGGCCGGCGAGCTCGACTGGGTGACCAAGCTTCAGCTCGTCGACGGCTACCGCAGCCGGGACGGCATCGCGTGGAACCACCCGAGGCTGCAGCTCGTGGATCTGCAGTACGCCGACGTCAGGTCGGACCGGGGCCTGTACAACAAGCTGGTCGCGGCCGGCCGGGTCGAGCGGCTGCTCGACGAGACCGACGTCGCCCGGGCGATCACGAATCCGCCCGAGGACACCAGGGCGTACTTCCGCGGTCGCTGCCTGCAGCAGTACCCGGAGGCCGTCGCGGCGGCGTCCTGGGACTCGGTGATCTTCGATATCCCGGGGCGCGAGTCGCTACAGCGGGTGCCCACGCTGGAGCCGCTGCGTGGCACCAAGGCGCACGTCGGGGCACTGCTGGACCGGTGTCATACCGCTGCCGAGCTGGTCACCGCGCTCACTGGCAAGTGAGCTTAGATCTCGCCGCGGTGGTCCCGGCCGGCCGGAACCATGATCGTGGACGTCTTTCAGAGGATGGTCGTCTTTCAGTCGATACGACTGACGGGCGACCACGATCATGGTCGGTTTTCCGGGCCGGGGCGGAATGTCGGAAACGCGGGGCAGGGTTAGTGAGAGTGCGCAGCGGCGAGGATAGCTTTAGGCATCGGCACGGACGATAGAACGTGGAGGTTCGGATGGCGACCAAGGACACCGGGGGTCAGCGGCATACGTCGCGGCGGGACCAGGATGTCGACGAGGCCCAGGAGCAGGGCAGCGAGGAGGGCCGGGAGCGCCGGGAGAAGCTGACCGACGACGTCGACGCGATCCTCGACGAGATCGACGAGGTCCTTGAGGAGAACGCCGAGGAGTTCGTCCGGTCCTACGTGCAGAAGGGCGGAGAGTAACCCGGCTGCCGGATCTGCCGCGGACCGCGCCGTGGCAGTAGGGTCAGTGCCGTACTAGGTCACCACCGTCCAGTGCGCACAAGGAAGGATCGCCTTGCGTTCTGACTCCAATGCCCGGCCGCTGGCCGCGGCGTACCTGAGCGCGGGAACGTCGTCGTTCACCGAGTTCCTCACATCTGCCGCGCCGGACCTGCTGCCGGGCGCGGGTGGTCTGACCGTTCCGGCCGAGGTGGCCAGGGAGCTCCCGCACGGCACCACGATCGTCGCTGCGGCCTTCGACGGCGGCATCGTGATGGCCGGCGACCGGCGGGCCACAGCAGGGAACATGATCGCGCAGCGGGACATCGAGAAGGTGTTCCGCAGCGACGAGTTCTCCTGTATCGGGATCGCGGGCGTCGCTGGGATCGGAATCGAGCTCGTCCGGCTGTTCCAGGTGGAGCTTGAGCACTACGAGAAGCTTGAGGGCAGGCAGCTGTCCCTGGAAGGCAAGGCCAACCGGCTGGCTGGGATCGTGCGGGCCAACCTGGGCGGGGCGATGCAGGGCCTGGTGGTGCTGCCCATCTTCGCCGGCTACGACAACGACGAGGGAGCCGGCCGGATCTTCAGCTACGACGTAGCGGGCGGCCGTTACGAGGAGCAGCGGTACCACTCGATCGGCTCGGGCTCGATCTTCGCGCGCGGCTCACTCAAGAAGCTCTTCCGCGACGGAATGGATGCCTCGGACGCGGTCCTCGCCTGCATGCAGGCGCTCTACGACGCCGCGGACGACGACTCAGCTACCGGCGGCCCCGACGTGACCAGGCGGATCTATCCGATCGTGGTCACGGTGACCGCCGATGGCTATCAGCGGCTCAGCGACGAGGAAGCCGGCTCCTACGCCCAGTCCGTGATCGCCGGCCGGATGACCGACCCGGACGGCCCGCCAGCCGCGCTCCGTCAGGCCTCGCGCACCGGCGAATAGCCGGCCGTGCAGGCACCAGAAAGCAACCCGTGCCCCGCCCGTAGCCGATAACTCAAGTAAGGAAACACCAGCGGTGTCGATGCCGTTCTACGTGTCGCCTGAGCAGGCGATGAAGGACAAGGCGGACTATGCGCGCAAGGGAATCGCGCGCGGCCGCAGCGGGGTCGTGATCCAGTACGACGCCGGGATCCTCTTCGTCGCGCCAAACCCCTCACGAGCGCTCCGTAAGGTCAGCGAGATCTACGACCGGATCGCCTTCGCCGCCGTCGGCCGGTACAACGAGTACGAGATCCTGCGCAAGGCCGGGGTCCGGTACGCCGACATGACCGGTTACCAGTACGACCGGCAGGACGTGACCGCACGCGGGCTCGCCAACTGGTACGCGCAGACCCTCGGCACGATCTTCACCGACAGCCCGAAGCCGTTCGAGGTCGAGATCGTCGTCGCCGAGGTGGGAGAAGCCCAGGCCGACGACCAGATGTACCGGAACACCTTCGACGGCTCGGTCAACGAGGAGCACGGCTACGTCGCCATGGGCGGGCAGGCCGACGCGATCGCCACGGTACTCAAAGAGCACTACACCGACGGGCAGACCCTGTCCGCCGCGTTCGGCACCGCGATCGCCGGGCTCGCTGCCCAGGCCAACGGCGACAAGATCGATATCACGGCCAGCCAGCTCGAGGTCGCTGTTCTTGACCGCACTCGGGTGCACCGTACCTTCCGCCGGCTGACCGGAGCCCGGCTCGAGAGCCTGCTCGCCGAGGTGGGTCCGGCCGGAGAGGGTGGCCCGGCAGGCAAGCCGTCGGGCACCGGTGCGAAGGCCAGGAAGGCAGCGGGGGCGGGTGCCGAGAATGGCGCCAAGGCCGCCGAGAATGGCGCCAAGGCCGCCGAGAGCGGCACCGGGGCCGCCGAGCAGGGCGAGGGTGCGGACAAGACGAAGCAGCAGGATGCCGGCTCCGATTCCGCGGAGACTGGTGACGGGTCGCAGTAGCCAGCCAGCGCCGGCCGGGCCGCGGCACGTGCCCGGCCGGGCCGCTCCTGCCTGGACGGGCGACAGACAGGCCGGGACGTGATCGAGTGGACTGGCTTCGCCGTCGGCCTGCTCCTGCTCGGCCTGACCGCTGCCAGCGTGATCAAGACGTTCCTCATCCCGCGCGAGACCAGGACGAGGCTCAACAAGGTCGTCTCGGCCGCCGTCTTCGGCCTGTTCCGGTTGCTGACCGCCCGCGTGGACGACCTTGCGCTCCGCGAGCGGATCCTGGCGGCGTCAGCTCCTGCGTTTCTGCTCTGCCTGCTCGCTTCCTGGCTGGCGTGCCTGTTCGCCGGATTCGCGCTGCTGCTCTGGCCCACGGCACGGAATTTCGGCCTGGCCCTGCGCGAGGCCGGCTCGTCGCTGTTCACGCTCGGCTTCTCGTTCCCGCGCGGAGCGGGCGCGAGCGCGCTGGTCTTCGTGGCGGCCGCGTCGGGCCTCGCAGTGCTGGCTCTGCTGATCTCCTACCTGCCGCTGCTCTACACCAGCTTCAACCGGCGGGAGACTCTCGTCACGATGCTGGAGGCGCTCGCCGGGACACCCCCGTGGGGACCGGAACTGCTTGCCAGGCAGGCCCTGATCGACAGCTCGGCGACGCTGCCCGGGCTCTACGCCCGATGGACCGAGTGGGCGGCCGACATCTCCGAGAGTCACGTCAACTACCGGACCCTGGTCTACTTCCGCTCGCCCGACCCGTCCGGGTCGTGGCTGCTGTCGCTGCTGGCGGTGCTGGACGGAGCGGCCCTGCACATGGCGCTCAACCCCTCCACCGCTCCGGACGAGGCCAGGCCGCTGCTGCGGGTCGGCTACCTGACGATGCGCCGGCTCGCCGGCAACCTCAGCCTGGATGTGCCCGACGACCCGGGTCCGGAAGATCCCATCGAGCTGACCAGGGCGGAGTTCGACGGGGCGGTCGAGTGGATGCGCGAGGCTGGCTGGCAGACGCAGCGATCGGCCGACGAGGCGTGGCCGCACTTTCATGGCTGGCGCGTCAACTACGAGGCCGCTGCCTACAAGCTCGCGCTCCACCTCGACCTGCCGCCCGCGCTGTGGTCGGGCCCGCGGCGACCGGGCCGGCCGCCGGCGGCCGCGCCGCATCGGCCGACGGACCGGCGGCCGCCAGAGCGGCACCCAGCCGATGATCCCGCTGATCACCGATGATCCTGCGCGAATTCCACCCGGGGTCATCCGCGATCACCGGGCTGCGGCGTTGGCGCTCAGATCGAGCAGCGCGACGGCGAGCACCAGCAGGGGATGCCCTCCGGGATCAGGTCCCAGAGCCGGTAATCAGTCGTGAGGACCTCGCCGGCGGCGACGGCGCGCGTGGTCGCGACCACGATAGTGTCGCGGACGACGACGTTCGGGTCGCAGCTATGGTTCATGTAATCGATGCCGTAGAACGGCGCGTCAGGGGGGGTGACCAGCCCGAGCAGCACATCGTCGACCACCGCGACCTGCGCGATCTCCTTGTGCGCGTCGGCGTCAGCCAGCCGGCCCTCGTCGAGTTTGAATTGCCTGATCTCCCCGTCGAAAATGCCGATGATCGTGCCGGCCGGGATATCCGCCCGGGCCCGGATGCCTTTCTGGCCATTCGCCAGCACGTACTCCTCGACGAGGTCGCAGTTGGTGTAGCTCAAGCACCTGGCCTTCCTGTCTCGTCCCGGCCAGCCCGGGTGGTGCGACGGCACATCGTATGCGATGCGCGAAGTCGCCCTGACTTGCCCGGATCGTGCAAGAAACCGGGCGGCGCCGTTGGCTAGCACCCCGAAGGGGTATGAGTCCAGGCGTTGGTAATGTCGGGCATGCGCGGCGCGGACGTGCCTGCGCGTGCACGAGATTTCTGGAGGGGAACGTGGCTGCCGACCTGGCGTCCATCACTGGGATGAATACACCAACGGGGCTGCTGATCGGCGGGCAGTGGACATCCGGACGTGCTGGCCTGCTGCCAGTCATCGACCCGGCGACCGAAGACCCGATCGCCGAGGTCGCGAGCGCCACCGCGCAGGACGCTCTTGAGGCCGTCGGCGCCGCCTACGAGGCTCTGCCCGGGTGGGCTGCCACGCCGCCGAGGGTGCGCGCCGAGTGCCTGCGCCGGGCCTACGAGCTCATGATCGCCGACACCGAGGCCCTGGCCACGCTGATGGTCCTGGAGAACGGCAAGGCGCTGCGGGATGCCCGCGCCGAGATCACCTACGCGGCCGAGTTCTTCCGCTGGTTCGCCGAGGAAGCGGTCAGGATCGACGGCATGGTGGCCACGGCACCGTCCGGTGCCAACCGGATCCTGGTGCAGCATCAGCCAGTCGGCGTGTCGGTGCTGGTCACTCCCTGGAACTTCCCGGCGGCGATGGCCACCCGCAAGATCGGGCCCGCGCTCGCGGCCGGCTGCACCGTCGTGCTCAAGCCGGCCAAGGAGACGCCGCTGTCCGCGCTGGCGGTCGCGGCGATCCTGGCCAGGGCCGGAGTGCCGGACGGCGTGGTCAACGTGCTGCCGACGGCCACCGCGGGGCCGGTGGTGTCGGCCATGCTCGCCGACCCGCGGGTCCGCAAGCTGTCGTTCACCGGCTCCACCGAAGTCGGCAGGACGCTGCTGCACACGGCGGCCGACACGGTCACCAACTGCTCCATGGAACTCGGCGGCAACGCCCCGTTCCTGGTCTTCGGTGACGCCGACATCGAGGCCGCCGTCGACGGTGCGATGATCGCCAAGATGCGCAACGGCGGCGAGGCATGCACCGCGGCCAACAGGTTCTTCGTGCACGAGTCGGTCGCCGAGGAGTTCACCAGCAGGTTCGCCGCCCGGCTGGCTGCGCTCAAGGTCGGATCTGGCCTGGAGGACGGCATCGAGCTAGGCCCGCTGGTCAACGCCGACACCAGGGACAAGGTCGCCACGCTGGTGGCGCAGGCCGCCGGCGACGGCAGCACGGTGGTCACCGGCGGCACGGCTCCGGACCGCAAGGGCTACTTCTACGCGCCGACCGTGCTCGACAACGTGCCGCCGACCGCCGGGATCCTCGGCGAGGAGATCTTCGGCCCGGTCGCG
>DASWAA010000030.1:0-5187 GCA_036391385.1 Streptosporangiaceae bacterium | reverse complement strand
GCGGAGCATGGCGGCCACCGCGTAGGACGCGAACGCGGCGTGACCGTAAGGAAAGTCACCGGTGTTGACCTGAGCCGCCCGGTAGCCGAGCAGCGTGATCATCACCAGCGCGATCATCCCGAGAGTGATCCACGCCGCTGTGGTGTGCGAGCCGTAAAAGCGCGACGCCTTGCCCCGGCGCTGCGGCGACTCGACCAGCCTGGTGACGGTGAAGACCGCCAGGCCGACCAGCACGATGACAGTGAAGACGTCCTCGATGAAGCCGAGCACTCCGAAGTGCCCGATCAGCGGGATGGCAAAGCTCTTGCTGATGAACGTGTCGCCGAGAGCCTCGATGATCGTGAACAGCAGGATCAGGAAACCCCAGAACACCAGCGCGTGCGGCACGCCGGACCGCCACCGCTTGAAGAGCTTGCGCTGGCCGAGTACCTCCACCAGTTCAGCGGTCACGCGGGCCGGCGCACCGGCCAGCCGGCCGGGCGCCGGCTGGCCGGACCGGACCAGGCGGGCGAGCCAGTTCAGGCGCGCGCCCGCCAGGCCGAGCCCGGCGAGCATGATCAGCGCGCCGATGACGATCCGCGGCGTCACTGGCTCAGCTTCTCGGTGAGCGCGGGGACGAGGTCGAAGAGGTCCACCGTGGTGCCGTAATGAGCGACGTCGAAGATCGGCGCGCCTGCGTCGGTGTTGCAGGCGATGATCAGCTCGGCGTCCCGCATGCCCTCCAGGTGCTCGGGTGCGCCGGAGATGCCGAACGCCAGGTAGGCCTTCGGCTTGACCTTCAGTCCGGACTTCCCGACCTGCCGGGTCTTGGGCAGCCAGCCCGCGTCGACCACCGGGCGCGAAGCGGACAGCGGCACGCCGAGCGCGTCACCAAGCTCTTGCACCAGTTCGACGTTGTCCTGCGACTCGATGCCGCGGCCGACCGAGACCAGCAGGTCGGCGGTGGTGATGTCTACGTCGCCGCCCTGCGGCTCGCTGACGCCCTCCAGGCTCATCGCCAGGTCGTCCAGCCCGGCCGGCGGCGCGACCTCGACGACCTCGGGGGCGCCGTCGCCGTGGCCAGCCGCGGCCGGGAAGGCACCGCCGATGACGGTCGCGACGGCACGCTCGCCCGGTAGCTCGAGCTCGGCGAGGATCTTCCCGCCCAGGATCTGCGCGGTGGCGACGATCGTGCCGTCTGCCACGTCCAGCGCGGTGACATACGAGGCCAGCGGCGCTTGCCAGCGCACCGAGACCGCGGCGCCGAGGTCAAGGCCGGGCGTGGCCGAGGACATCAGGACCAGCCGGGGCGACCGCGCCGCGAGCACCGCGAGGAGCGCCTGCTCGCTGGCCTGCGGCAGGTACTGGGCCAGGGCCGGATGCTCGACGCTGACGACCACGTCGGCCCCGCCGAGCTGGCCGGCCAGGTCGCGCGGCCCGAGCAGCGCTACTTCCGCCTGCCCGCCGAGCGCCGCCGCCAGGCCGCGGGCCGCCCCGAGCAGCTCATACGTGCTGTCGGCGATCTGCTGTCCGTCGTGCTCGGCGAGCACCAGCACATTGCCCGTCATCACCCTCACCCCTTTACCAGGCCGCGGCCACGGAGCAGGTCCGCGATCGCCTCGGCCACGTCGTCGGCACTGCCGGTCAGCATCTGCGCATGGCTGGTCTGCTCCGGCCGGAACATCCGGCGCACCACCGGCGCCGGAGCCGCTGGCTGCGGCTCGGCGGCGACCTCGCGCAGGCCGCCGGCCTGCATGGCCTGCCGGATCCTGGTGATCGGGGCGTAGCGGGGGGCCTGCCTCGCCGCCTGGAGGCCGACCACGGCGGGAAGCCGCACCGCGAGCTCGTGCACGCGCCCGCCGGCGAACTCCTGGCGCACGGTGACCCCGCCGCCGTCGGCCGGCTCGACTCCGACCACCACCGAGACATGCGGCTGACCGAGGTGAGCGGCGAGCATCGGCGGCAGCTGCCCGTCGAAGTCGTCGGCGGCCTGTACCCCGGTGATCACCAGGTCGGCAGGCTCGGCGGCCAGGTAACCGGCCAGCAGCGCCGCCCTGTCGCCGGTCAGCACCGACTCGTCATTACCGCCGGTGAGCTTGACGGCGGCGTCCGCTCCCTTGGCGATCGCGGTGTAGAGCGCCTGGTCGATGTCGGGGTCGCTGGCCAGGCCCACGGCCACGACCTCGGCGCCGCAGGCGTCCTTGACGAGCAGGGCTTCTTCCAGCGCCTGAGCGTCCCACTCGCTGACCACGAACTTGAGGAACTCACGATCGATGCCGGACTCGTCAGAGGTGAGCTCGATCTCCTCGACGAGGTCGGGTACTGCCTTGATCGGCACGACTATTCGCACTGGGGCCTGCCTAACTATCGGAGTACTTCGTCAAGCCGCAGCTGCGCCCGGATCTCGTCCAGGTCAGCCTCGGCCGGGAGGAAGGGGTAGTCACGGAACGGCTCGGACGGCCGGTAGGAGCCGTAGGGCCGGGTGCAGCCCGGCTCGCCCTGCTCGCCCGGGCAGCCATTGGTCATGAAGGCGACGCCCTGGCTCACCACGGTGTCCACCGCGGACTTGCTTGCCCGCAGGTGTGCCAGGCTGCCGTCGGCGTCGAAGTCGAACTGACTCAGGTCGTAACCCTCGGTCTCGATCAGGTGCTTGGCTAGCTGGATCCGGCGCCAGCGCACCAGGGGCGACTTGGGATGGCTGGCCATCCGCGAGTCGGGCTCGGGATTGAAGCAGAAGAGATAGGAGAAGATCTGCTGGTCCCGGAGCCTGGTGAAGATCTCGATCAGGTCCTGGTCGGCCTCGCCGAGGCCGACCAGCGTATGCACGTTGACCTTCCACGGGCCGAAGATCTCCCGGGAGTCGGTGACGACCTCCCAGTACTTCTCCCACTTCAGTCCGCCTGCTGGAACGTCCGTGCGGATGCTTCGGAACAGCTGCTCGGTGACCGCGTCGAGGCCGATCCCGATCATGTCCACGCCGAGTGCCTTGAAGGTCTCGAGCCGGTCCCGGTTCAGGGTGGGCGGTGCGACCAGGATGGACAGCGGTGTCTTGACGCGGGCCGCGATGCGGCTGGTGATGTCACAGGTGTCGGCGTAGGCATGGCCGTGGGTGACCATCGAGATGCAGAGCCTGGTGAGCTTGTCCTCGTGCTCGGCCATCCGGTCGACCAGTTCGTCGGTGCTGACCAGCGGCCATTCCACCCGGATGAACTGGTCGCCGTAGTCGACCTGGCGGGTCCGGGCCAGGCCGCAGTAGCCGCAGTCAGACAGGCAGCCCTCGTCGTAGTTGAGCAGCAGGTTGATGCCGCCGAAGTCGAACTCGCGGCTGAATCTTCCTGACTTCATCCTGAGCGCTACTGCGCTGGCGTAGGAAATCCTGACGTAGTTCGGGCTGATCTTCGCCGGGCTGCTGTTGAGCACGGGGAGCGGGAGGCGGGGGCCGGTCATGCGTGCCTCGCTGTTGGTTCGGGGAAGTAGCAGGAGCCTTCGGAGCGGACGGGGGCGGCGGCTAGACGGTCAGTGGCTTGCCTGCCTGCGTGCAGAACTGCGGCTACTAGCTGGTCGGCTGGGACAGCGAGTGCCGCTGCGGCGCCGGTGCGCGCTACGGCGGCGGCTACGGAGCGGTCGTCCAGGCGGTGCCAGCGCAGGGCGGACTCCATCCGGACGACGGCCTCGGGGAGGTCGTTGAAGTCGCCTACGACTATGGCGTTCTTGACTAGGTCGCCGTGGGTGGTGAGGTAGATGCGGGCGAGGCCGGCCGGGGTTTTCAGGGCGGCTGAGCCGCTGCCGTCCAGGGCGGCGCTGCGGTCGGTGAGCCAGGTCTGGCTGGCGTAGCGGTCGGCTGCTAGCTCGTCGGCTCTGGCCTGCTCGGTGGCATCGGGCTCCGCCGGTGCCAGGTCGGCTGCGAAGGTCCTGGCGAAGCCGGCGGCGATGACGGGGCGCAGGGCTGGGCCGTCCCAGGGGCGGGCGGTCAGGGTGGTGACTGTGGTGACGCGCTCGGCGACCGCCGCTGTGGCCTTGTCGGCTAGCTTGGCGGCGGGGATGCGGAGCGCGCGGAGCATGAAGCCGATGTCGAGGTCGGCCAGGACGCTGGCGTGGAACAGCATCGCGCCCGACTGATCCAGGTAAAGGCCGAGGCCAGCGACCTTGCGGCCGTTAACCTCGAGGTCGTTCTTGCCCTTGAAGACTGCCGTGATGCCGAGCTCGCACAGGCCCGCGATCAGCGCGGTGGCGAGATCCTCGATGATCTCACGGGGGCGGCGGTCCGGCGGCGCGGCTGCCGTCAACGCCACGCCAAGCTGCCCGGCCCCCATGATGATTGCGCCGCCGCCGGTCGGCCTGCGGCTGACCTGCGTTCCGGTCTCGCGGCAGGTCTCCAGGTGAACCTCGGCGTCCAGGTTCTGGTAGCGGCCGATCAGCGCGCAATGCGTCCGGTAGGTATAAAGGCGCAGCGTCGGCGGCGCCGGCGGGTTGCCGCGTGCGTACCGCGCCATCAGGGCCTCGTCCAGGGCTAGACCGCGGGCCGCGTCCGCGCCGTCGTCGGCGAGCAGTCGCCAGGGCGTGCCAGGTGCTCCGGCCGGGCTGAGCCAGCTACCGACATCGCTCATGCACTCACCTCGACCTTCGCGTAGCCCTCGTCGCCGTCGCCGGTCCAGGTGAGCGAGCAGCAGTACTCGAACAGGCGCGGGGTCAGGCCGCGCGCGGCGGCGTAGGCGATGGCCCCGTCGGCCGGGTAGGCGATGCCGTTGAGGCCGAGGTCGATCGCCGCCTGGTCGAGTTCGGTCTTAGCCGCGCCGAGCGGGCGGGCGCAGCCCAGGTTGACCGGCATAGCCGGGGCAGCCAGCCGCGCGGCCGCGAAGAAATCAGCGACCTGATCGGTGGGCGGCGGCGGGATGTGCGCCATCGGCGTGCCAGACAGGGGCGTCAGTACCACCAGGATCAGCGTGGACACCGGATAGCGCGTCAGCATCTCCAGTGCCCGGTGCTCACCGAGGAACTGGCCGTAATGCAGGCCGAGCACGATGTGCGGGATGATCCGCAGGCCTTCGCCGGACAGCACCCGCAGCGAGCGTTCCATGTCGGCGACGGTCAGGTCCAGGTGGTAGACGTCGCGGAGCGTCTCGTCCGCGCCGATGATGTCGAGCATCACGCCGTCGACACCGGCCTCCGCCAGGCCCGCGGCGAGTCTCGGCGAAACGACACCGGAAT